>CP002278.1:310835-621671 GCA_000166095.1 Methanothermus fervidus DSM 2088
TTTTATTCGATAAAAATTGTAGAAACTAAAAATCTTATAACCTGTGAACCACCCCTATGGAGCTTCTATCATGGGGAAATTTTGTCAAAAACTATCTCTCTATAGGAAATAATTCTGAGTAGAGGTTTTTCTTTCAGACAGGTTATTAGACTATCTTTTCCCTTCGTTTTTATTTTACACATGTCTTCTGATATTCTGCATTTAACTCCTCGAATACTAGGTTTTTTAACTTTATATTAGAAGTGAAAGAATTTACCAAGACTTCACTGATAAACTTTAAAAATAAGCTGTACTTCATCTTTGTCTATATAGGGTCTGTCAAATGAAATTTTTTTCCCAGTGATATCCATATAGAGCAGAGACATCAGATGTACATAGGGACATATATATGGAGTTTTACCTTCTTTTAACATTTCCTGCAAAAATTCACTTAAATAAGGTTTTTTAACAATTAATATAACATTTTTGTCATTTTCTTTTATTTCAAAACTTTCTGCTAAGTTAAATTTTAAAAATAAATTTTTTAAGTCGCTGATATTCATTTTGTCTTGTATGTAACCATGCCTTTCAAGAAATTTCTTCATATGTTTTGCGACTGTCATGCCTACAGTTTTTCCACTTTCACCTAATAATTCATATAATGCAGAATTAATGCCATAAAATAGTGAATTAAGGAATACATGTCTTTTTTCCATTATTTCACCTCTACTTTTATTCCGCCAATTTTGGGTGATAAGTAATTGTAGATTACTGCTGCCAATCCAGAAATTATGAATCCGACTATAAATCCAATTACAGGTGCACTGAGTATCCCAACAATCATTGCATTATAATTAATTGCATAAGGCATTGGCATCATTGACAGATGTATAAAGAATAGAAGACCAAATAACAGTAATTATCAAATTTATTATAGCTGAAATACATGCGATTATTATTGCAAAAGGTATAACACGTATTTTTCTTATCTCTTTAACTTTCTTTTCTTCTTCCATTTATTTCACCAAAATTTTTTAAAGGCTTTTTTGTTTAATTTTATATAAATAACTTTTCTTTTTAACTTTTTAAAATGAAAAATAAAAGACTATTGCTCAGGCCTTCTCAATAGATATCCTACCGCCATCAATGCAATCAATATTATAACTCCGATTATTCCTGCAAATGGCACTGATGATGGACTTCCAATTCCTTTAGACACTGGTGTAATCTCATATGCTTTACCTGCTGCAGCACCTGTAATTCCTGCTTTACCTGTAGCACCTGATTCTGATGAGGATTTACTTGCAGCTCCAGAAGCTTGAGCTGCTCCTCTTGCACCAACTTCACCACCAACTCTACCTGAAGGACCTGAAATTCCTGGTGAAACTCCCCTTGTTGCTGCAGTTCCAATTCCTACTCTTCCTAATGCAGTTGGAGCTCCTAGTTGTGATGGTGCTCCTGGAATTGAAGGTTGTGGTGTAGTTGTTGGAATTCCAGGGACTGAAGGTTGTGGTGTTGTTGGAGCTCCTGGGATTGAAGGAGCAAATGCAGCATTTTTTGTTGCTATATATAGCTGAGATCTTACTGAATTTAATAGATTTGGATTTACATAGTTTAATGCCCATCTTATCATAGCTATATTTCCACAACTGCAATCACAGCATGCTGGTCCATATCTGGCTATTAGAGCTGCCCATCTATTTGCAATTAATCTAAGAGTTTCTGTAGATGGATGCCAGAAGCCTTTGTGGGCTGCTGTAAGTAATGTACCTATGATGCTTATCATTGCATATGCTCTATTTCCAGTTGATAGCCATTGTGATACTCCAATGTTGTATTTGTCTTTCACATATACATCTACAATTTCATTCCACATCCAATCTTGGACTAGGTGAGGCGTTGTTACTTGAGATAACCAAAGGTTTGAGACAAATTTACGGCTGAAGTATCTGCCAGTTGGATCTGTTTTCATCATTCCTGTTATCCATGAAGGATTAAAGTAACGTGTTGCCATCTCTTTAACCATAAATTGTTGTAAATCAAATACCTTTGGGTTATTTCTGTTTGCATAACTTAAAACCATTATTGTTGGTGGAGATTTATTTATTCTTTCTATTGCCATTGAAAGTCCGCCCCAATAATCAAAGAAATCATCATTGTCAAGAACTCCATAAAGGTTTGTGTTTCTACTTGTATATACTATTGACACTCCACTTAATGCTCTCTTAAATACTTCTGGATTGTTAACTCCCCATTTCGTGCTTGAGTAAATATTACTCATTCTATTTATGTAAAAATCTGCGAGCTGTGTCCTATTACTCCATGTCCATGCCATTTCAACAGATTTTGATATACCAGCCCCATAATCATTTTCTGGTGGTGCAAATATTCGAGATATTGCAAGTTCTCCAGCTTCTTCTGGAGTCATGTTAAGGGACAGGTAATATGCAAAATCTTTCACCCAGTGTTTTGCTATATAATTATCATTTAATGATTCGGATCCTAATCCATAAAATCCTACAGGTGTCAATACATAATCTAGAGCTTTTTTTAGTTTTTCACCATATTTCTTTTTAAGTGTTTCATTATTAAGTATTGTATAATATGCTGCTGCAAGAGCCAATCTAAATGCTTTATCTAATATTCCAACTTGTCTACTGTACAAATCTCTAAATAAACCGGTTGTAACTATAACTACGTCAATTCTTTTCTTTGGCCATCCTTCTGGCCTAACAAGATCTTTTAATTCTACAAGTCTTGGAATTTCTTTGACTTTAGCGCCTCCAACACCAGCACTTGGAGAGCTTGACCATTCTGGCTTTGCTCCAATAAGATGAAGTACCATTGATATTAATGCTCCATCATCACGTGCAGTTTCTGTACAAAAAATTCCTACAGCTATCTTTTCGACTTTACTTGCTTCTTCAATAACTTTTCTTTTTTGATTGGGTTTAAGTTTTGTAAATTTCTTTTTATAGAGTTTTTCTGAAATTTTTTCTGCTAAACCTTCAAGTGTTTGCATTGCTAATATTTTACCATATTCAACAGCTTTTTTAGTTGGTATTTCTTCCGCCTGATTTTGGAAAAAGTTTCTTCCCGTTGGTAACACGTCTGGATTAACTACTGGATCATTTCCAGGCCCTGGTGGTATAAAACCACAATTTAACGCATTTAACAGTGCTTTTATTTCATTTTCAATGCTTTCTTTTATTAGGTTTACATATTTCAATGCTTCTTCAAGAACTTTTTTTAATCCCTCTGTTGGGTTTGAAGTTAAATTATTTACTGTTGATTCAAGACCATTTCTAATTAAATTTCTAACTACTTCAATACATTTTTTGTTTATTTCTTCTTTTTGTGTAAATGTAAGGTTGTTGTATTTTTTTCCACAAATAAGCATTGATATTTCATCTTGTAAAGTTGTTTCAACCTTAGGTGAAATTTCGATAGGTATTGAAAGTATTGAAGTAACTAACATTGCAATCTCATCATCTGTCCAATTTTTACCAATGGCATGTAAACCATAAGGATAAAGTGTATTTTGTAGGGATGTTAAATAATCTTCAATTGCATCTACAAATTCATCATCCTTTAATTCATCCAATCTTTTTCCAATGTAAGCCTCAATTATTTTTGTAAAGTTATTATTCTTGATGACTTCTTTCATTTTAGCTATAATTTGTGGTTTTACCGATGGATCTGCACCATCGTATTGGCTTACTAAAGATGCTAGTTCTCCATAACCCCCATATAATTCAGTGAATGACATTGGAGGAGTTAAATGATCTATCATAACTGCTGATCCTCTTCTTTTAGCTTGAATACCTTCTGCAAGTCCATCCACAATATAGTAGTAAATTTGTGGCGTGCTTCCAACAACAACTTTTGGAAAGTCATATGGTGCAAGCAATACTTCTTTTCCTGGTAGCCATTCATAAGTAGCGTGTCTTCCAAGATGTACCATTGCATGAGTGTTTTCTTGGAGATATAAATATGCTGCAAGATATTGGTGTGGTGGAGCTACAACCATACTATGGTATAATTTGTTGATATCTCCTTCCCATCCACGTTGAGGTTCTGGACAAACAAAAATGTTACCAAACCATATTCCAGGAATAACAAAATATTTTGTGCCATTTTTTTCTATTGTCATTACATTTCCTGGTGGTTCACCCCATCCACAAATTCCTGGAACTTTAAGAGAAAGAAATCGTTTTTTATAATCCATAAATTCTTGATAATAACTTTCGTTTTGGGTTAAAAGATATTCTTTTAAAATATTTACTATCTTATCTAGTAAAGGTAACACATCTTTGGTTCTATTTTCTGGTAACAATGATACTAACCCTTGGTACCATGAATCTAATCTATCAAACATTTCTTGTGTATAATTCAATTCTACAGCTTTTCTACATAATTCTCCAATATATCCTACAGGACCTTCAATAACTTGAAGTTTTGTAATATTATCTAATTTTGAGAACCATTCTATATATTTATCAACTGGGTAAAGAATTGCACCATTTTCTACCAGCTTTTCAAGCTCTCCTGGTGCCCATGGCGCAATATTAATAGCTTTTTTCAATATCAAATCAAGCAATTCTGTTGTATTTGTAGGAATGTTTTCAACTTTATATCCATTTTCTTTAAGAATATGAAGTAGATTATAAATGCTTGTTATAGTGTTAAGATAACTTGACCCTATGTTGCTTTTACCTGGTGGATAATTGTAGTAGATTAAAGCAATTTTTTTCTCAGAGTTAGGCATTCTTTTTAAAAGTATCCAATTTTTTATTGTGTCTGCTAAAAGCTCAATATTTTTGTCTATCACCTTGTAATCACTGAAAACTAAGCCTGTGATGGGATCTTTACTAGGAGGTGCAAGCGTTGCAACTATTGTTGGATTTATAATCCCTTGTGCCTCTGGAACTGCTATATGCCACCATTTGTCACCTGTAAGATACCTAATCCCTTGTGAACTAATTTCCCATTGTTCTGCACTTATATAATCAGAATGTATTGCTCTAAAAACAGGTACATTCAATATTTCAAAAAATTTAATTACGTCTGTAAAATTATCACCGCCTAAACCAAAGGCTGGCATGCTTATTATAGCATCAACATAAACCTTATACTTAGATGGGTTTGCAAAGAAACTTTCAACATTAGGAGCATCTGTAAATGATTCTACCATAACTTTTAACTGATCTGGTGTAGCACCATATGCTACTACTGGTATGACATTTATATTCCGCTTTTCTAGTGCATCGATGAGTGCATAATAAGGTCCTAATTGTTGAGAACCTACATACATTGTACTTTCAATAATACCAACACATCCGATGGCACTTGTTTTAAAGTAATGTTGTGCATAAACTGTGAGATTATCATACCATCCATAGCGGTATATACCATAAATTTTTTCACCAGAAGAAGTTTTAGCCCAGTCAGGTTCGTGCCATTCTACTGAAAATCCTAACCTATTCAATGCCCATAATATTTGTTCTTTGAGTGCCAAAACATTGTTTAAATCTTTATATAAAACAGCCCTATTGAAATCTTCAGGAGATTTTATAGATGAAAGGTAATTTTTAACATAATCGTATGATAAACCTCTTTTGGTGTTTTGATACAAGTTATATAATTCTTCGTCTGAAAAATTTTCTAAGAGATATTTTCCTTTGATGTTTGAATATCTCATCAAATTAATATACCCTGGAGCAGGTTCAAGAATTAGAAATATTCCATCTTTTTTATTTGTTATTTGTTTATTTTTTGAAAATATTTCTTGTAAGCGCTTTGACACTGAGTCACTGATCCATTCTCCAATAAATATTTTAGAATTAGAAATCAAATTAACAAATTCATCGTCTTGGATTTTTTCGATCTGAGAGCAACTCCTTACTTGAAATTGTACGTTGTTAGTTAGGGTAGTGTTATTTTTTATTAATTCATGTACAGCTTGGTTGGCTATTATAGCTCCTTGATTATCACTTAAAATAACTACTGTAATTTTATCTCTACTTGAGTTATTAAAATCTGTTGTATTTAATGCATATACATGCGTAGAGTTAGCTGAAATAAAAATTATAAAAGAGATAATAATTATTGACATGAATATAATATTTCGCATATAAATTTACTCTCCCAATTTTTTTGATTTAGTTATTATAGCCTAAAAAAATAAATTTTTCCCTAAAAAACAAAAAATTTAAAAAAATAAAAAAGAATCACCAAACATCAGCATATCCTTCTTCTTTCCCTGTATATCTAGCTATATACCTAAATTCTCCCCTTGGAGCTATGTATTTACTTATCTCCCTCATCTGTGGATTCAATCCCTCAATTTCATATTTTATTCTTAGATTTAATGGAATTCTATATCTTGATGGATTTTTGACAATCATTGTTCCAGATACTGCATATTTAAATGGATATTTACCTAACTCTATTGTTTTTGTTTCATTTGGCTTTAGAGTTATTGTTAATTCTCTATAGCTGACTTTAGTTCCATTAACTGGATTTGTGTAGATTGAGATGTAATATTTTATGGTTATTGTTGATTTTCCTAAGTTTGTTAGGGTTATTGTGAAGGTTTTGTTTCCAGAATATTTTGCTGATAATCCTGCAAGTATTATCTTATAAAATTTTCCTGTTCTATTATATGTTAATATGTTTTCACCAGTCTTATTGAAGTAGTTAGTTACGTCCCAGACATTGTATCCTGCATAATCAGCTGTAGTTTGGCCCCCAGGAAGTATAACATCATTGAATGTATACATTCCATCTTGACTTGCAGCATGCACAACTGTAAGTGTAGCATTCTCTATTTTTTCTCTAATATTTGCTATAAATTTTGTTTTGCCTATGTAATTATTATCTTTATAACTTACAACGTCATGTCCTAGATTGATCCAATATTCAGTAATGTTCGTGCTGTTTGGAATGTCATATGCAACAACAAGTGTTATTAATTTTATTCTGCCATCACGAGATCCAGTGGTGTTTATTAGTGCAGTATTATATCCTGCTGTTGTAAGACTAGTTACATCATACCACATTAGATAATCACTTGTTACTCTCATTGTATGGTTGTTGACCATTAAGTAAGGATCATTGTCATGACCAGGGCCAAGAATTGCTGTATTATTGTTTCCAGCGGGTGGATAAGTGTAAGTTGTATTGAGGAATTGACTATCTAGCAATTTTCCATTGTAAGTTACATTAACATATGTTTCCTTAGCTTCTTGCATGTGTCCAGAATATACTAGAACATAAAGTGTTGCATTTTTTACAATAGCATTTTCAGGCAATGGTTTAAATTTATAGTAAACATAGGCATTTCCTATACTTTGATTTGCACTTTCTGCATTCCCTGTGAACCCTAAATAACTGTCTATATAAAGCCCACCAGTCACCTTTCCATGTTTAACAGTTTCTAGTGGTTTGCCACCATAATAAGAGTCAGCATATGTCAACCCTGGTAACATAAACAATGCAACCACTATGAGACCCAATATATAAATTTTCTTAATATTTTTCACCTCCTTTATTTTAATTACAATTTTTTTATTTGTATTACTACAAAATTATTTTTTTGGTTTTGAAACAATAAAAAAATCAAAAAATGTAGGAAGTGTGGAAATGCAAAAAAATTTGTTAATTGTGATATCAGGGGTTATGTTATTAGGCATGTTTGTTAGTTTTATAATAATGTTTTTAGAGCCACAACAGATCCCAACAATAAAAATTGTTGAAAATAAAACCAATAATACATCTACATCTATCCCACAATATCAACAAAATGATAAATACCAATCATATTATAAAGGTGGAGAAAACGATACATATATACCAAAATCAAAAGTGAATGTAGAATACAATTCTACTAATAAAACAGGAGGGTAATATTTGACAAAATGTGCCAATAACAAAGAATTAGCTGAAAAAATCAAAAAAATTTTAGAATTAGAAAGATCTCCAGTTGCTATAAAGCTTGTTAAGAAAAAAGAAGATATACCTTCCGGTATAAAGAGCGTTGAAAAAGAAAAAAGACATTGTGAGATGGTTGAGGAAGCATCTAAAGGAGGAAAATTTTATGCCACCTGCGAATATCACTTATGTAAGGGAGGAGCAGGTGCAATTGGAATATGTGAAATGCCAAGTAAAGTAAAAAGTGGAGAGTTTTACCTAGAATTAGGAAGATTCTCAAGTTTTCCAGCCGCCAACAGATGTGTAAATACAATCCCAAAAATAAAAGAAAGATTTTATGCATCAGTGTATGCTCCCCTAGAAGAAGCAGATTTTGACCCTGATGTTGTAGTAATAATTTGCAAGCCAAATCAAGCAATGAAACTTGTGCAAGCATTAGTTTATAAATTAGGTGAAAGAGTAACATCAGACTTTTCTGGAATTCAGTCAGTATGTGCTGATGCAGTGGCAGGTCCATACACACGAGGAAAACCCAACTTTACATTAGGCTGTAGTGGATCTAGACAATACACAGGAATTAAAGATGAGGAAATTATCGTAGGTTTAAATGGCGAAAATCTCTGTTGTGTAGTTGAATCATTAGAATCCATTTGAAACCATGGCAACTAGGGAATTTATTGTAAGGATGAACGATACTACTACTAGTCCAAATTTTTCATTAAATAATCTTACAGGTGTTGGAAGGTTAGATTTAGCTTGTAGGGCTGTATCTTCAGCCCTATTTCTTTCTCATTCAATAAGAAAAAACTCTAAAATTTATGTCAACTTAAATGGTCCTCCTTCACCGCCAGTAACAATATTATTTGATGCAAAAAATCTAAAAAGAGTATATCCTGATGAGAGGAACATTGCATCTCATATAAGAATTGCATTGAAAAAATTTGATAAAAAAGAAATTTTCACTGAAACAGAGCCTGGAATTTTCATTGCTAAAAAAAGTTTTGAAGAATTAATAAAAGAAAAAAATAAAAAAGCAGATATTTATTATTTATCAAAAGATGGCAAAGATATTAGAAAATTTAAATTTAATCTTGAAAAGGATCTTTGTTTTATTCTTGGAGACCATAAGGGAATTCCTAAAAAAACAGAAAAATTTTTGGATGAATTAGGAATAAAAAAAATATCTGTTGGTGAAATAGAATACTTAGCATCACAAGTCATTACCATTGTGCATTATGAACTTGATAGACGTTTAGCAAGTAGGTAATCTTTATATGTATTTATATTTAACAGTTCAATTTCTTTTAGAGGAGGAATTGCATAAATTTTTACATTGTTATTGAGCATTTTTTTAAGAATTGGATTGATATTCCCAGGATATTGAGGTAAATATCTCAAAAGTAATTCCTTCCTAGCTACAAACGGCATGCCAAGTCCTTCCACATTTTCAACATATCCTTCTTTTCCTTTTCTACCTAATATCGACAATACGTCTTTTTTTATAGAAGTTTTTATTAAATTATTGAATGTTTCGCTGGTTACAAATGGTTGATCTCCTGCCACACACAAACAAATTTCATTGTTACATTCTTTGACACCAGATAATAGTGAATAAGACAATGGAACTTTATCAACCTTAACAATTTTTATATCAAGGTTTTTAATCAAATTAAAAATTTCTTTTTCTCTATATACAATGATACACTCATCAATTTTAGAGTTAAAAACATTGCTTAAAGTATGAAGCAATATTGGCTTGTTTCCAATTTTTAATAACAATTTATTTTTTGACACGTGTTTTTTCATTCGTTTACTTTGACCAGCTGCTGCAACTATTGCTGAAACTTTCAAATTATCACTCCGGAATTAAATATATTATTTTAACATGTATTTCCATGCTAGGACCATGGCCTTCTGACCACATTATTATCTTTATTGGATATTTACCTGTATTTGTTATCTTAATATCTGTTGCAGGGTTTATACCATACTTAACTGCCGTATATTCCCAAGTCAATCCTGTAGGCAATGGAAATCCAATACTAGTTACGGCATCTCTTAAAGCTCTTGCTGGTGGACAAGTACCATGAGAAGCTGTGCCTGTCGGTGCCTTTGGATCACTAGAAAGTTCAAAACCAACAGATTCTTTACCAGAGGATGCTGTACCTGGTGGTATTATTGTGTTATTCCATGCTTTAATAAAAGATCTTGCATTTAACTCTCTTTTTAAATCATTATATTCAGGATAAGATCCCAAATAATCAACTACGTGTATTGCAACTTTTTCCTTGTAATTATGCATGTAAACCATTATAGGAGAATAGCTTGGATAATTTTTCATGTATTCTTTCACATTTTTACCAAAAAGTTTTTCAATCTCATTTGGAGGAACTTCGCGCCTATTATCATTAAAATAATTCAATGAATAATCTAAAGTTATATTTTCACCTTCATATGCATTCATATACCATTTTTTAATTTCTTGGACAGAAACATAATCATGAGGTACTGTATCATTATTTATATCTGAAAAACTAACAACTTTAACAATTCTATTTTTTTCGACTATTGCTAAGGAATTTTTCGTCTTTACGCCATATGTATATGGAACTTTATAACCCCAAACAAAATTAGATGGAGAATCTACACAAATTTTACCATTTTTAATTTTTAATATACCAGGTCCTTCATAACCTACAGCTATTCCTCTTCTAGATATATGTTCTCCCAATACTTTCTCCATATTTGGTGTTACTCCTGTTAAAATGGAAATCATGACTTCATCATATTGTCGTTCTTTAAAATCTTCTATTAAGTTTGTGGGATGAAGAATTAATGGTGCTTTCCATACTTTATCTCTATTCACAACTTTCATTCCTGGAAGTATTGTATCTCCTGCATCAAAAGACGAAACTTCTTTTGGATTTTGGGAGGGACTACCTTTTTCTGCATACAACCCAATAGGGGCTGTGATTATTGCTAATGCAAAAAATAAAATAATAAATTTATTTAATTTTTTCAATGATTTCACGCCCATATTTTACTCCTCCCTCTCCAATAATAAGTATGGTATCATTTTTATCTGCATAACTAAGGGCTTTCTTTATAGCTTCTTCTACTTGAAATTTACTTGCACCTAAAGTTCCTTTTTTAAATTTTTTTTCTGTTGATTTTACATTTATTACGGTAGTATTTGTGTATTTTGATGCTTTTCTAGCAGAATATGATGCCGGTATCAATATATCTGCACTACTTAGAATTTTTGCAATTTTAATGTCTTCTTTGATTCCACTTTCAGATGATATTGTATTGACAACTATTAACCTGCCTTTTGGCTTTATTGTTTGAAGTATTGCCTTTACACCTGCAACATTGTGTGCATAATCAATTATTATCTCTGGTTTTTTATATATTTTTTCCATTCTTCCAGGAACTTTTTTAAATGTATTTAAACCTTCAATTATTTTATCAAAATCAATTTTAAGAATAAATGCAGCTGCAGCAGCTGCTAAGGCATTGTATACATTAAATATACCACCATATTCTAATTTTACAAGGCCTTCATTTGAATCAATGGATAAAATAAATTTTTTATTCTCCACATCTATAGCTTTAACTGTTGGTCTTGGTCTTTTAAACCCACATTCACACTCATATTTTCCAAGATGTCCTAGAAATATTTCTTCGTATTTTAAATTTTTACCACAGAAAGGACAATCTCTATCCTCAAAAAAATGTTTTATTTTAATTTTTAAATTTTCAATCCCATAGTAGACTGTGTTGTCATTGCCAAAACTTGCGACTATTGGATCATCAGCATTTAAAACTAGTTTTTTTGCAACTTCCGTAATTTCTTTTTTACATTCAACATATTCTTGGAAAGAAATATTCTTTAAATGATCTCTTGATATATTTGTAATGACGCCAACAGTTACGTTGCTATTTTTTGCAGATCTTTTTATTTCATTTTTTACTCCAAAGGTTCCTATTTCAACAACAGCAACGTCTCCAGGCAATCTTGCCTGTAATGGAGGTATAAACTCTGTATTACCTTGAATATTTAAATGATGTTCTGGCACCTCAAGCCCAGATATTTTAAGTATGTTTTTTAACATCTCCCTTGTTGTAGTTTTTCCATTTGTACCTGTAATACCAACTACTGGTTTTTTAACTTTATATTTTAAAATATCTTCTATTTTAATTAATTCTGCTTTTGGATTTTTATTTATTAAATTTAATACTTTTTTATTATTTGTTAAACTTGGTGCAATTGCTATAGCATCTGCTTTTTTTATTAAAGATAAATCGTGCCCACCTAAATCTAATTTTATACCTTCAGATTTAAATATATCTTTTAAATATGTATCTTTTCTAATATCTGACACTGTAACATCGTTACCTTTAGATTTTAAAATTCTTGCCATCAAACTACCTACTGTACCACAACCACCAATTACAACTATCTTTTTATTTTTTAATTGCATCTAATATGTCTCCTTTTACATTATCATAAGCATTGACAACGCCTGGACCTATATGTAGAATCAAATCTCCTTTTTTTGATAATTCGATAGCCTTTAGTATTGAATCACGTACATTAGATGTTATTATTGTTTTGCATTCTTTTGCTCCTCTAGCAACTTCTTCAGCAGCATTCCAGTCTATTTCTCCAGTAGTTTCATTTTTAGCACTGCATATAAGTATATCAGCTTTTTTTGACAGAATTCTACCAATTCTAAATTTATCTCTAGTTGTGAGAGTATCTGGATTATCAAGACTTATAATAAGTCTACCTTTCACATCTAAGTTTCCAATGACTTTTTCCATACTTTCTGGATTGTGTGCAGCGTCCATATATATTTTAACACCATCAATTTCTCCTATTTTTTCAAATCTGCCTTTTATACCTTTGAAATTTTCTAATTTTTCTTTTATATATTTCATTTTAAGTCCTAAAGCCAAACCAACAGTAATAGTTGCAAGAGAATTTTCAATATTTACTATCCCTGGAATTTGCAACTTTATGTTTTTTTCAAAAGGTCCAACATATCTTCTTTTAAATTCTCCACATTTGCATAATAATTCACCACAATTTTCGCAAATGACTGTTGGTATCTCATTAACCACAGCTTTAAATTTGGATCCGTCTAATCCTTCCAAAACAATATCTTTTGCTGTTACATCAGGTTTAGGCTTCTTTCCATCAAAACTATAAACTTTTGATTTATATTTAATTTTTTGTGGCTTGCCTAACCCATAAAATACAATTTCTTTGTTAACAGAATTTTTTAACTTATATATAATTGGATCGTCACTATTGAAGACCAAAAGACCATTTTTATGCACTAAATCCTTTACTAAAAAATTTCTTTTCACATAATCCCAATATCCATCAAATTCATCCAAATGGTCAGGTGTTAAATTTGTTAAAACACCTACAGATAACTCCAAACCTTTAACCATTCTTATAGTTCCATGAGGTAATTCAAAAACAGCAAATTCTTTATCTTTGTAATCCTGATTTACGACAATCTCTGCAAGACCTTCTATTACTAAAGAATCTTGAAGAGAAGAAAAGACAAGTGTTGAATATTTATCTTTTAACAGATAATATATCATGTTTGTGGTCGTTGTCTTTCCATCAGTGCCTGCAACGCCAACCATAGGCATGTTGATAAATTTCCCTAAAATTTTGCCAATTTCCTCGGGAGTTATTATTTCTAGTCCTGATTTCTTAACAATTTTAACAATTTCAGAGTTTGTGGGTATACTTGGTGAAATAAATACTTTTTCAGCCCAATCCAAACTTTTAGGATTATGATGCCCAAATTCAAATTTTATGCCCATTTTTTTCATTTTTTTTATTTTTTTCTTTGCCTTAGGTGGTAATTCCTCAAATTTTTTAATTTCACTGACCAATACTTCGTTACCTAAATAGTGTAAAAGCAATGCTGCAGGCCTACCAGCATTTCCTGCCCCAATAACAAGAATTTTTGACATTTCTTACCTCCGCTATTTTATGTTGAATATTGACATTGATTCTTCTAGAATTCTTTCTTCATAATCCTTTTTCTTTTCTCCAGGTTTCATTGGTTGCCTTAAAATTCTCAATAATTCCTTAGAAACACGAACTCCTATTTTATTTTTAAGCAAGGGATTTTTAATGTCGATGTTTTTTATCTTTTCTGAAAATATTTTTTCCTCTATTTTGTTAGCATCAGATGTTCTTACCTTTACCTTTGCCTGCTCTTTGCTCTTAAGATTATGGTAGTTAATCGCGACATAAATTGCACCATTGTTTAGAACATGTCTTTTGATTCCTTGAAAATCAATAGAGGAGACTTTACCATTCAATTCTCCATAAACTTTAATTAATACAATTTTATTTTCAACATTTTTCTCATTTAATTTATTAATTATTTCAGTTCTAGCTTCTAAAGGAGACATATTATCAAAATTATTTAGCTTTATATATTCATACTCTGCTACATCTACATTTTTAAATTCATATTTTTTTACTTCATCATCAAATTCCACAATATAAAATCCTCTATCTAAACCAGAAGCTGTTTTTTCTAAATCTTTAAATGAAGGTCCAAAAAGAGTTCCGGGATAAAATATCATCTCTTCTTCATCTATTATTTTCTCATGTAGATGGCCACCAGCATAATAGTTAAAATTTCTTGGCAATGAACTCTTGGCAATGCCTTCAATCTCAGGTAAATCTTTTGGTATAAGTTCTTTTATTGCAGTGTGAAACATGAAAATTTTAAATCCTTTTTCTTTTTCTAAATATTCCATGTCTAAAAGCCTAAAATATTCCTTTTCTATAGATCTTTGCCTTGCGTTTATACCACATATCTTAGCTCCAGTATTATCCTCTATAAATTCTAATTTTATTTTACCACAAGCTTTAGCATGGAAAACCTTTGTTATTAAGCCTGCACTCTCTAAAATATCAATCATTGAGGTATTAGTGGGACTGTAATCATGACTTCCATAAATAACATATATTGGGATCTCTTTGTCTCTAACATCTTTTAGTTTTTTTGTAGTTCTTTTTGCAGCTTCCATATTGGGTATGTTGGAATGAAACAAGTCACCACATATTATAATAAAATCAACTTTTGATTTTAAGGCCTCATCAATAGCATTTTCAAAAGCTTTGATCTCCATTTCTTTCAATGTTGGATGTCTATGAGATCCAATATGAGCATCTGCAATATGTGCAAACTTATATGTAATAATACCATCCCCTTCTCAGATTTTTTAACAATAAATTTTTTATAAATCTTATTATAGATAATAGCTGTGGAAAAATATTATTTTTTGGGGATTTCACATGAAATTAAAATCTTTAGAATTGAAAAACATTAGGAGCTATAAATATGAAAAATTAGAATTTAATGACGGAGTTACACTTTTTGAAGGAGATATTGGTAGTGGAAAATCAACAATATTGTTAGCTATAGAATTTGCACTTTTTGGTTTAGGTAATTACACAGGTTCTGGATTATTACGTATTGAAAATGGTGTACATGTAAGAGAAGGTCACGTTAAATTGGAATTTGAAAGCAATGGCAAACCATATATTGTATATCGAAGTTTAAAAAATGAAAATGGTAGAATAGGCCAAGATAAATGTTGGATTGTGGAAGATGGAAAAAAACAATTACTATCACCTACCGAATTAAAGAAGAAAATTTTAAAAATTTTAAATTTTAATGAACCTGTAAATCCAAGATCCAAAAGTGTAATATATAGATATGCTGTTTTTACACCACAAGAAGAAATGAAATCAATTTTAACAAAATCAGATGATGAACGTTTGAATACTATAAGGAAAGCTCTAAGATTGGATGAATATAAAAATGCTAGAGATAACTGTAAGTTGTTAAAGAATTTATTGAATACACGCTACATTGAATATAAGTCAAAGGTAGAGGGGCTAGATGAGCTTAAGAATAAATATAAGAAAAAAATGGAGGAGCTAAGCACAATAACATCCAAAATTAAAGAGTTGGAGAAAGATAGGGAAAAACTTAAGAATGAAGTTAAGGAGCTAGAGAAAAGGAAGGAGAAAATTGAGGAGAAGTATAGGGAGATTTTAAATCTGGAGGAGAAGATTCCAGAGATTGAGGAAAGAATGAGGGAAGAAAAAGAAAGATTGGAAAAAGTGAAAAAAGAGAAAAACAAGATTAAGAATTCCCTGGAAAAATTAAAAAGAGAGTTTGAAGCCAGTAAAGAAGAATTAAGCACAATAACATCCAAAATTAAAGAGTTGGAGAAAGATAGGGAAAAACTTAAGAATGAAGTTAAGGAGCTAGAGAAAAGGAAGGAGAAAATTGAGGAGAAGTATAGGGAGATCAAGTATAGGGAAAAAGAAATCCCAGAAATCAAGAAACAAATAACAGAGGAAAAAGAAAGAAAAGAATCGTTGATAAAAGAAAATAAAAATTTATCAGGAAAGCTGAAGGAGCAAAAACAAGAATATCAAAAGAAAAATGAAGAATTAAAAATAATTGAAGAAGAAATATCTGATCTAAGGGCAAGAATACATGGAAAAATAATGGAAAAAAATTTAGAAGACATAGAAAAAGATCTAGAAAAGTTTGAAGAAGAACTAAACAAAAAAATTGGAAGGATAGAAAATAATATCAAAAATATAAAATCTCTCAAGGAAAAGGGTGTATGTCCTACTTGTGAAAGGCCCATAGAAGAATATGAGGTAGATAATAAAGTAGAAAAATATTTAGAAGAGAAAAATAGAGTAAAAAATAAAATTGAGAAAGTTAGAGAAAAAATTGAAATGATTAGGAAATTAAAAGATAAAAATAGAAAATATAATGAAATAAAAAACGAATTAACGAGATTAAAAGAATACATAAACGAAAATGAGAAAAAATATGCAGAAAATGAAAAAGAAATTAAAAAAATTGATGTAAATATACATAAATTAAAAGAAAAACTGAAAAAAGAAAAAAAGAAGATTGCAGAAAAAGAGAAAGTAAAAGAAAAATTTGAAAAAATAAACAAAAAATACGAAAAGATAAGTAAAGATCTTGAAAATGTTAGTAATAAACTATCCAAATATGAGGAGCGTAAGGATAATCTCAAGGCTAATATCAGTAGAATAAAGAGCGATGAAAAAGAAAAAGAAAGTGATTTAAAAGAACGTAAAATCGAAATTGAAAATATTAAAAATAAAATTAACCAATTAAAACTAAGAAAAAGAAAAATAGAAAAGAAAATTAAAGAAAAACCAAAAGTAGAAGAAAAAGTTAAAAGAATCGAAAAAGAATTTGAAGAAAAAGAAGACATGCTTAAAAAAGTAGAGAAAGAATTGTCTTCATGTAAAAGCAGTGAAAGACATCTGAAAGAAAATATACGTGAAATTAAGGAGGAAATTAAGAAAAAAGAGGAATTCAAAGAATTAAG
Organism: Methanothermus fervidus DSM 2088; assembly: GCA_000166095.1. Lineage (NCBI taxonomy): Archaea > Methanobacteriati > Methanobacteriota > Methanobacteria > Methanobacteriales > Methanothermaceae > Methanothermus > Methanothermus fervidus. The sequence continues at coordinate 328,185 of CP002278.1, forward strand.
TGAAAAATATAAAGAATACAAAGAATGGATTGAAGATTACTTCATGCCATCTATTGAAGAAATTGAAGAACATATACTTATGAACATATATGAAAACTTTAATGAGAAATTTAAAGAATGGTTTAACAAGCTCATTGATGATCCTGAGAAATCTGTAAGAATTAATGAGAAATTTAAACCTGTTGTAGAGCAAGATGGATACGAACAAGACATTGAATATTTAAGTGGTGGAGAGAGGACAAGCGTTGCATTAGCATATCGTTTAGCTCTCAATAAGGTGGTTAGAGATTTCTCAGAAAGTGGTGACATCGATGTTTTGATTTTAGATGAACCTACAGATGGATTTAGTAGAGAACAGATAAACAAATTAAGAGATGTTTTAGATGATTTAGAATGTTCTCAGATTATACTGGTCTCACATGAAAGAGAACTTGAGGCATTAGCTGACTATGTGTACAGAGTAGAAAAATCTGCAGGCATTTCAGAGATCAAAGAAGGTTGATACATGGACACAAAAAAAGTTGCAGTTTTAGGTTTAGGAGTTGAAGGTAAGAATGCCATAAAATCCTTAAAAAAAAGAGGATATAGGATATATGCATCAGATAAAAATAGAATTGATTTTAAGGATGAGGAAGTAGAAGTAGATTTAGGTAAGCATGATATAAACAAGATACTATCCTGTGATTTTGTTGTTATTAGCCCAAGTATGTGGAATACTAAATTAGCATCTTTAATTAAAAAGAAGAAAAAAGTTATTTGCGATGTATTTAATAAACACAAATCAATATATACAATAGGAGTCACTGGGACAAACGGTAAAACAACAACAAGTTTAATGATTTATGAAATTTTAAAAAATTCCAAAAAGAATGTTTTAATTGGTGGAAATGCTGGCGGAGGTTTTGAAGGATACACTGAACTTATATTAGAAGCCAATGAAGGAAATTATGAATATATGGTTATTGAGATATGCGACATGACTCTAGATTTTGTAGATGATTGTTTTGACTTGGATATGGTTGTGGTTACTAATATAGGTGAAGATCACTTAAATTATCATAAAACTTTAGAAAATTTCAGAAGGAAGCTAAAGAAATTTTTAAAAAATAAAATTGCCATACTAAATTCTAAAGATCCTAATTTAGTGAAATTAGCTAAAGAACTCGATAATTACATATTTTATGATGAATATGATGTTCCACTTTTTGGTAGATTTAATAAGTTAAATGCTGGTGCTGCTGCTGCAGCAGCAAAATTTCTTGGCATTGATCCTAAAATCATATCTCATACATTAAAAAATTTTAAATTGCCAAAAGGGAGGTTAAAACACTATAATATTAATAACAAACATATAATAATTGGAAAAACTGATAACAAAACAGCTTTAGAGGCAGTATTAAATGAAATGAAATTTGATGCAATGTTTATAGGTACTCCCAGACGAAATGAATATTGGAGATTCAAAATTCTTGATGTTGCATATAAAAGTTCACCAAAGTTGATAGTATTGTTTCCAGGACTAGAAGATACCGTGGATATGGCTAAGAAAAGACTTGAAAAGTTAGGATTCAAAAATGTAGTTACAGTTAAAACTATAGATGAGATTGTTAAAATGTTTGAATTTGTTTTAGAAAAATATGAAAAAATATTCATTGGAGGTAATGGACAGAAAAAAATAAATAAAATCCAGGATATTTTAGAGGCTAAATTTGTTCAATATCAGTAGTTGGGGGTTCATCATAAAATTCAGCACGTCCCTAGCTTCATCATCTTTAATTATAATTTCTATTTTATTATTAAAATCTAATTTTGAGATGGTAGAAATGAAATGCAAAATTTGTGGTGAAAGCCGTCCTTATATCTCAAAAGTTTTTGGTATATGTAAGGAATGTATTTTAGAAGGTGGAGAAGCTATTAAACATGTAAGAAAAATACATGGGGAAATAAGAAAAAAATTTAATTTACCTCCTGAGCCTCCTAAAGATGGAAATGTAAAATGTAATATATGTTCAAATAAATGTCGTATGAAGGAAAATGAAGTAGGATATTGTGGATTGAGGATGAATATTAGGGGAAAATTAAGATCTTTAGTTTCTGATGAAGAAGCTTTACTTTACACATATTTAGATCCAATACCAACCAACTGTTGTGCAGCCTGGTTCTGTCCAGGTTGTACGGGACGTGGATACCCAAAGTATGCCTATAAAAATGGACCAGAATATGGATTTTATAATTTAGCTTCTTTCTTTTATGGCTGTAATTTTGATTGTGTATATTGCCAAAATATTTCACATAAAAATTTATGGAAAGCTCCAAAAATGACAATAGAAAAATTTGTTAATGAAGTTAAAAATGAAAAAATAACATGTATATGTTATTTTGGAGGATCTCCCGAACCCCAATTACCATTTGCAATAAAAGCATCAAAAGAAGCCTTAAAACTTGGAAAGAAAATATTAAGAATTTGTTGGGAATGGAATGGATGTGGTAACGAAAAATTAGTCAAAAGAGCTGCAAAAATAGCAGGGGAAAGTGGTGGAATAATAAAATTTGACTTAAAATGCTTTGATGAAAATTTAAGCATAGCTTTAAGTGGAGTATCAAATAAGCAAGCATACAAAAATTTTAAAATGATAGGAGAAAAATTCTTTGATAGATATGATATTCCTGTTTTAACAGCGACAACGCTTCTTGTACCAGGATATGTAGATAAAGATGAAGTTAGGAAAATTTCTAAATTTATAGCTGAAATAAATGATGAGATACCTTATCAATTATTAGTTTTTCATCCAGATTATATGATGATGGATCTTCCTATAACTCCAAGGAAACAAGTGTATGAATGCTTTAACGAGGCTAAAAAATATTTAAAAAATGTGGACATTGGTAACATCCACCTTATAACTTAGGAGGAGTAATGTTGAAGAAGAAAAAAATTATAGCTTTAGCAGAAAAAGATTTTGAGAAAGCATGGAAATTAAGCAAAAAAACCTTAAAAGAACCACACCATGACTTACAATATCCAAGATTATATTATAGATATGGGAAGTCTCACCCATTATATGATACAATATTTAAGCTTAGAGAAGCTTATTTAAAATTAGGGTTTGACGAAGTTGTAAACCCTGTTTTTATAAATGAGGATGAAGTTTATAAACAATTTGGGCCAGAAGCTCCTGCTATTTTAGATCGTTGTTTTTATTTAGCGGGGCTACCTAGGCCTGATATAGGAATTGAAAAAGATAAAATTAAAAAAATTAAAAATTTAAAAAGTGATGCTGATATCGGTAAATTAAAAGAAGTATTTAGAGAATATAAGTTAGGAAATATTGCTGGTGACGACTTAGTATATGAAATTTCAAATGCTTTAGATGTTGATGACGAAACAGCATTGCGTATTTTGGAAATTTTTCCAGAAATTAAAAAATTGAAACCACAAGTAAGTGACGTAACATTACGTTCTCATATGACAGCTAGTTGGTTTGTAACACTTTCGAAAATTCATGATAAATATAGATTACCAATAAAATTGTTTTCAATAGATAGATGTTTTAGACGAGAACAGAGGGAAGATGAAAGTCACCTTATGACATACTTTTCTGCATCCTGTGTTTTTGTCGATGAAGAAGTATCAATTGATGTTGGTAAAGCAGTAGCTGAGGGAATATTGAGATATTTTGGCTTTTCCAATTTTAAATTTATTCCAGATGAAAAAAGGTCCAAATATTATATACCTGATACACAGACAGAAGTTTATGCCTATCATCCAAAAATAAAGAAGTGGATAGAAGTAGCTACCTTTGGATTATATTCACCAATCGCACTGGCAAAATATAATATAGATAAAGAAGTCATGAATTTAGGTATTGGGGTTGAAAGACTTGCAATGGTATTGGAAAATGAAAAAGATGTTAGAAAATTAGTTTACCCACAATTTTATGGAGAATGGAAGATATCTGATAGAGAATTAGCATCAATGCTTAAAATAGATTTGTATCCAGTAACTGAAGAAGGAAGAAAACTTATGAAAAAAATTATTGAGGGTTGGAAAAGGTATAAGGATGAACCTTCTCCTTGTGAATTTAAAATATTTTCTGGAAAATTCCTTAATAAAAAAATAGTTGTTAAGGCTATAGAGCCTGAAAAAAATACTAAACTATTGGGACCTGCTATTGAAAACCAAGTATATGTATATGATGGCAATATAGTTGGAGTTCCAAAGAAAGGTGTGAAAAGTCCTTTAGCAGAGAAAGCAAAGAAAAATGGAATAAATACAAATATAAGTTATATGGATTCACTAGCTGCTAAGGTATCATATAAAATAGAGGAATTGGTTGTTAGTGGTGGGGATTATTTAAAATTAAGAACTGCAATTGCACGTTCGCTTTCAGATGTAAATCTCAAATTAGACAAAGTTGCAATGAAATATATTACAAAGAAAAATAAAGAAATTGATGTGAGGGGTCCAATTTTTGCTACTATTGAGTGCAAGGTGAAAGAATGAAAATAAAAGGTAAAGTGGTTTCAGGTTGTGGCGAAGGTTCGTATTATATGTCACAAAAAATATATTTATCACAATTTAAGAAAAAATTAGGTTTTACACCATTCAAAGGAACTTTGAACATTAAGGTAGACAATTCTGTGGCTGTAGAGGATATTAAAAAGAAATGTAAAAAAATAAAGGGTGAAGGAAAATTTGGCGATGTTTTATATATTGAAGCAAAATTAAATGATATAGATGGTGCAATAATTTTCCCTCTAAAAACAAAACATGATAATAGTATTATTGAGTATATAGCACCAGTTAAAGTTAGAGAAAAACTTGGGTTAAAAGATGGAGACAAAGTATGCATAAAGGTATTGTGATAAAATGATAAAAGAAGCATTAAGAGCTTTAAGAAAAGGCGAAATGGTATTGGTTTTTGATAGTGAAGATAGAGAAGGCGAAACAGACATGATAAAAGCTGCCGAATTCGTGACTCATGAGGACATTGCTATTTTAAGAAATGATGCAGGTGGCTTAATTTGTGCACCAATATCAGCGAAAAATGCTGAGAAATTAGGAATTCCTTATATGACATCTATATTAGAGACTGCAAGTAACAAATATCCAGTTCTTTCAGAATTATCACCACATGACATCCCATATGATGAGAAATCAGCATTTTCAATAACTATAAATCATAGAAATACATTTACAGGTATAACAGATAGAGACAGAGCCAAAACAATAAGAGAACTCGCATTATTATGTAAAAACAAAGAATATGATAAATTTGGAAAATTTTTTAGATCTCCTGGACATGTAACTTTACTCATAGCTTCCAAAAATAATTTATTAGAGAGGACAGGGCACACTGAAATGAGTATAGCATTAATGGAAATGGCTGGATTAACTGAAGTTGCAGTATGTTGTGAGATGATGGATGACGAGACTGGAAGAGCATTAAGTATGCAAGATGCAAAAAGATATGCTGAAAGAAATGATTTAGTGTTTCTAAAAGGTGAAGAATTAATAAATGCTTATTATGAATATCTTGGAGTTCCAGTTCCTAACAGATAATCATCAATAAATTCTCTTACTCTTTCCACTAAATTTTCCAAAGGTACATAACCTTCAAATTTAACATTTTCAGCGGCTTTTATAATTTTATTTATATCAATATTCTTTTCTACAACTTCTAAAGCTTTTAAAGAAAAATTTTCTAGGCTTATTTCAACTTCAGGAGTACTCTTCCTTTCCCTTAAAATTACTTTAGGCATTGTAAACACATATCCATTGAAATTACTTAAATTAATTCTTTTAACTATGTTTTCATCATAAACCTTATTGAGAATTATGCCTTTCACTTTAATTCCTAATTTTTCTAGTAATTTTGCATGTGAAATTAAATTTAAAGTTGCAGTTTCAATACCTGCCTTGTTACAAGCTTCTACTAATATAACAGGTATATTAGCAGCCATTGCAATCTCTACAGCCGAATATGGTACTTTTTCGTTTAACATTCCTGTCAATATACTCATAACGCCCTCTATAAGTACTATATCAAATTTTCTTTTCATATGATTGATAACATCCTTTAATTCCATCCATCCAAGATGTCCTATTTTGATAGATGAATATTTACCCATTTTTTCTTTTGTTAGATATAATGCAGGTGTAATGTCCCTAACGTCTGGACCTACTTTTGCAATACCTACATCAAATCCTTTTTTACGTAAAACTCCCGCAAGCCCTGTTGTTATAAAAGTTTTTCCAGCTCCAGAACTAATACCTGCAATCATTAAAAAACGGGTATTTTTAGAGTTTTTTTCTTTTTTCTTAGCAAATATATTAGTGTCCACACCAATTTCTCTTTTTATTTTATTTTTTAGCTTTTTATTTTCTTCCTTAATTTTTATAATTTCTTTTTCATTAAGATCAAGAAATGAAAATATATTATCAACCAACTCCGGATTATAATCAAGGCAACCGTGTATTAAAGTTCCAACAACATTTCCATCATCATTGCTAACACCAGAAATTACCTCTCTTCTTTTGTCCTTATAATTAGTCCTTTTTAAAATAGAACAAAATATTGGTTTTTCTGTTGTTGTTATTTTTCCATATGTATGGCAATGGAATCCTTCTATTGTTTTATTAATTAAACCTTTTGTCAAAAAACAATCGCCTACAATTTTTGCTTTGACACGGTCATTGTTTATTAAAGGCTCAAACTTTACATCCAGGAGTCCTATACCTTTCTTCCAAATTGGTATTGGAGACCTACGACCTACATCAGTTTTTTTACCTAAAACTTGGAATCCTGAACATATTCCTAAAACAAATCCGCCTTCCTCTGCTATTTTTTTTATTTCTTTTTCTATTTCCGGAGTTATAGTACCTGATTCTATAATACTTCCACCAGGTATGATAACACCATCAAGTACTTTATGGGCTGGTATACCTCTTACCATCCCATTTTTTTTGATTATGTCGGTTGGAAGATTCCCAAAATCTTCAAATGCTGGTAGGGATCCTTTTATATATAATAGACCGATTCTTTTCATTGAAACACCATTTCTGTCACCAAAAATTTTTAAATGAATATTTCATTAAACTTAAAGTTGCATCTTTACCAATAAGTTTTTTGACATCTCTAATAAATTCTTGGAACATCAAAATATATGGAACTTCTTCCTGATTATTATTTTCAATTTTAATATTTTCACATTTTTGTAAAATTTTGAAAGCTTGGGGTAGAAGCGTGTTCCCCGGATAATTCATAGATTTGGCACAATTAATAATTATGTTTGGCTTTAATAATTTTAATGTGCCATCGATACCTTTTGTTGACACAAGCGCTGCAATAGTCTCTAAAGTTAAAACGATTTGATTTTCAACCATTTTTTGAGGAGACGAAGTAATTTTTGCAGCCGCATGATAAAATTCAAGTATCCCAGCCAATGTAACAGCAGTTACAAGAACACCCATATCTCCAACAGCAGAAGACACATCTGCAGGAACTAGGAAAACTTCTTTACCACAACTCTTAGCAAGCTCAACACATTTCCCAACCTGATCTTCAGAAGCTATTTCAAGCCCAAATGTAGTTTTCCCAGATATAACATAATGTCCATGCTGAGGTGTCCCTGGAACTGCTGCAGGATGTAAAGATGAAATTCCTAGATCTTTCCTCTCCCTAAATTCCCTCTCAAATGTATAATAGATAACTAATGGCGAAGCTGTGCAAGTATTTGCAATAACAGACCCTTCTGGCAAATGTTTTATTATTTTTTTAACTATCTCATAAGTTCTTTTCCCAAATGGTGTGAAAAGTATTGCTACTTCAGCATCTTTCGCTGCTTCTTCATCTTTATCAGTTATTTCAACTCCAGCATCCTCAACTTTCTTCCAATGTTCCTCTTCCATCACCTCTCTATTCTTCTCAGCTAGAACTACATCATGTCCAGCTTCTGAAAATTCTATTGCCATTCTACTTCCGCCAAATGGTGGTTCTCCACCAAATCTCTCCTGCAGCTTTAATATCTTTGTATAGAGATTTTGATTTCCAGCTCCATAAATTGCTATTTTCATTTTTTACACCCTCTTAAATTTTGGTAAATGGTTGAAATGCCAACATTACATTACGAAGCATTTTTGCAAAACTATTTATCTTTCTCAAGCCTGCCTCCTTTGAATATTTTATACATTTATCCAAAGATTTTTCTGCATGCTTATACCAACCTCTTCTCAAATTTCTAATTGAAAGTAAAAAATATAGGTAAGAGCATGCTTTCTCATCACCTATTGATTCAGCAATGTTGATAGCCTCTTCCAATGGTAAAATTGATGAATTCTTGTAAAGTTCTAAATATTCTTCTGGGATTTTGAGTTCTGCAATCAAGCAATCAATAATTTTGTTTATTTCCTTAACTTTTTCCCATTCTCTTTCAAAATCTTGTTTTTGAATTTTTAAGATTAGCATTTTAAGACCCTTTGTTTTTATTATTTATATTGACTCTTCTAATTCAGCTAATCCTCCGTAAAACATTGCAATGCTTGGCAATGTTATTAAAAACGTCAATATTGTAGGCAATACAACGCAAACCACTTTTTCGTCTATTATGTTCATTCTTTTTTACCTCCCGGAAATATATAGGAAATCGGAAACCTACTTCCGACATTATCAACTAAGGAATTCATTATATATAAATGTTGCGATATTACTAATTTTGCTAAAAATTAATACCTACCAAGAAAAACATTAAAAGTTTCTTTAGCTTCATTTGGAGATGCTACACCAATAGTAACAATGTCAACACATTTTTTAAGCTTTAAATAATTTAAAGCTTCTTTTGGTTCTAATTTACCTGCTGCAAGCACTTTTTTTGCAATTATTTTTTTATTTAATCTTTCAATTAAATTTTCTATCTCTTCTATAGACCTATCCATCAAATATCCAAGACTGTTAAATGGTAGCATGTATATGTCGAACATTTTTCTAATACTTGAGTTCAAAATTCTTTTAGTAGTTTTATAAGGAGCATGAGTGGCAAGTCCTGCTATTGCTCCCTTATCATTTATTTTCTTTAGTAACGTTTCAACGTAGTTAAAATTACCTCCATCAACTAAACTAGCATGTAAAATCATGGATTCTGCTTCTAAGTCATCTAACAATTCTATATCTTCTAATTCTGTGTTTGGACGTATTGTTCCAACAATTTTCATTTCACATCCATCTTTTATAGCCATCTCAAGTGCTTTAATTATTGGTTTATATGGTAGAAGTTGTATGCCTTTAACACCAATTTCCCATGATTTTTTTATTATTTTGTACATGTTGTGAGGTTTTTTATATAAAGTAGAATAATAGTAGCTTGCTTTTGCTCCAAATTGCCCTGCTCCAATAAAAGGAGACGTCCCTAATAACAATCTAGGTATTTTCCTGTTTTTAAGATTAATTTCTCCATTAAACATTTGATACTCCCACGCTTTGAAGTTACCTTAAATACTATTTTTTAATTTAAACAAAAATTAATTTTCAAAATATTAAGGAGGAAATTTCGTGGAAAAATTATTAACTAAAATGACAGAAGAAAACATTCATGCAGGAATAATAACAAAAAAAGAGAATATATATTATGTTACAGGTTTTGAACCTTCTAGTTTTTCAATTTTAATTATAAAAGAAGAACCTTTACTTTTAGTTAGTAAAATGGATATAACTGCAGCTGAAAAATATTCAAATGTTCAGGTAGATGAATTCAAATCTCTTAAGGAAATTAAAAAAAGATTTGAAAAAAATGGGTTTGATAAGGTATTTATAGAACCTTCAACGCCATTTGAAATTGTTAAAAAATTGGAAGGTAATTGGGATTTTGTTATAAAAGATTTTATTTCTTACTTAAGAATGATAAAAACCAAACATGAAATAAAACAAATAAAAAAAGCTATTTCTATATCTAAAAAAATTATAAAAGAAATAGCATTTGATGGAAGTGAAAATGAAGTAGCAGCATCCATTGATTATAATATGCGTATAAATGGAGCTGAAAAACCAGCATTTGAAACAATAGTTACATCAGGAAAAAGATCAAGTTATCCTCACGTGTCACCATCAAACAAAAAGTTAGAAAATCCTATTTTAATTGACTGGGGGGCCAGATACAACCATTATTGTTCAGATATGACAAGAACAATTGTAAAAACCGAAAAAGAAGAAGAAATGTTTGAAATTGTGCTTGAAGCCCAAAAAAAAGGTATAGATGCTATTCGTTCTGGTATAACTGCATCTAAAATAGATAGAATTGTTAGAGATGTAATTAAGGAATATGGTTACGGTAAATACTTTATACATTCTACTGGTCATGGCGTTGGATTGGAAGTTCATGAAAGACCTTCTTTATCAAAAAAAGATGATACAAAACTTAAAACAAACATGGTTATTACAGTAGAACCAGGTATTTATATTCCTGAAAAATTTGGTGTAAGAGTTGAAGACATGGTTCTTGTAAAGAAAAAAAGAGCAAAGGTATTAACAAAAAAATTACCTCTATATTTTTAAATTTTTATGGATAAATAACAATTCTATAATATACATTGCCAACTTTCACAGTGTCATCACTAATTTGCTCAGCTCCTAAACCAACTAATGATTTTATTGTTTCATTGACAACTATTGACTTTTGATCGTTGCTTAAAGCATTGTTAAGGAAAATACTAACATTTTTATTTGTTTCATTCCCATTGACATAAATCTTTGTAATCTTAACAGGTTCTAATATAGTGCCATTGTATAGAAGTTCTGAGATAGATTTTGATGCTCCTCCTCTAATAACTGAAATTACCTTATCTTCACGAAATTGGTTAGCTACATTGAAAGCAAAAATCAAAATTATTATGGCTATTATCCCTAATACAAGTATTAGTTCTGCAGATGCTTGTCCTCTTTCCATATTATTTTATTGGTTTTCTAATAAAAAATAATTTTTTTAACGTTTAATCAATTTTACATCAAACTGGCAGAAATCGTTTCCTAATCCAAAACAATGTGTTTCTTTTGCAACGACCTTACATTTAAGTATTTTTTCTAATGCACCTGCAATTATTCCAGCTTCAAAATCACAAAGAGTTTTTCCACATTCTGGTAATCCATAGCAAGATACACATTCATCAACTCTTATTTTTAGAGGATCTTTATCTACAACTGAAATTAATCCCAATCTTTTTTTTTAGAAATTTCCTTAAGTTCCTCAATACTTTTTGCATTTAATTTTTTTCCTAATTCTTTACCTGAATAATAAAGAAGAGACTTTGCAGCATCTTCTCCAATATATTTTGCCAGAGATATATGCCTTAAACCTCTAAAAATATCAATACTCACTGTAGAACCAAGTTGTCTTCTCTCAGAATTTAACATTTTTAACACCTATTAAAAATTAATTATTAATTATCCCTATCCCATTCTCATATTTAATTTTTATGTTTGAATATGACTCAAGTTCTTTAAGAAATATTTTGGCTTCTTCTGCATCCATTGGTTGAGGATAACAATTTACAATTTTTATAGGATAAATATGAACAGTAGTACTAGTATTTTTAATAGTCACAACTATTATCATAGATTTTTTTGTTTCTGGGTTTTGTTGGTCAAATACACAGTTCCCAAGACTATAAAATATTAAATGACCCTTATATTTTTCTATACTTTCAACAACATGGGGATGATGTCCTATAACCATGAAAGCTCCTTCATCAATACATTTATGCGATATCATTCTCTGAAATTCATTTGGAATTCGATGATATTCATTTCCATAATGAAATTCACAAATAATATAATTAGCTCCCATTATTTTTGCTTGATGTATTGCAGATTTTATATGATCCCAAGAAATTGGTGCAAATCCTGGCCTGTTTTTGGTTGCAGGTTGTGAATATTCGTCAACAAATTCTGAAGCTTCTATGATTGCTATCTTTTTTCCTTTAATATTTACAATTAGTGGTTTATAGGCCTCTTGAATATTGGAACCTACTCCTACATACATTATACCATTGTTCTTAAGATTTTTCATTGTATCATTAAGTCCTGACATTCCATAATCCATGATATGGTTGTTTGCAAGACATGCAACATCGACACCACCTTCTTTAAGAAATTTTATAAATTGCGGATCTGCTTTAAATGTAACTAATTTTTCAGATTGATTATTTGAATAAGTGACAGGTGATTCTAAATTAATGATTGTTAAATCTGTATTGTTTGTAATATTGAGAATGTATTTAAATGGTTGTGGATTTTCATGTAAAACTGAATCTACACCACGTCCTAACATCACGTCTCCAGTAAAAGTAATATTGATAGGTTTCTCAGGTTTTGGCACTTTTTGGATAGGAATAAAACATATAGTTAACAAGGATGATAAAGATAAAATTAAAACTATAAAAATTAATTTCCTTAACATAAACATTATTTATTGGTTTTCCTGTATTAATAACTTTAATTTATAATGAGGTGTATGCATGGAAATCCTGGAGAAGGTAAAAGCTATAAAAAATCAAGAAATAAGTGCTGTAGAAAATCTAGAGAATTTCATAGATACTATAAAGAAGAAAAATCCTAAAATAAATGCATTTATAGAAATAGATGAAGAAGGTGCAAGAAAGACTGCAGAAGAGATAGACAAAAAGATAGCAAGAGGTGAAAAAACAGGTAAATTAGCAGGTTTAGTGATAGCAATAAAAAGTAATATCAATGTAGAGGGTTTCACAGTATCTGCAGGTTCTAAAACATTAGAAAATTATGTAAGTGGTTATGATGCCACTGTAATAAAAAGAATAAAGAATGAAGATGGAATAATAATTGGTATGACTAATATGGATGAATTTGCATGTGGTTCATCAACAGAAACATCTTATTATGGTCCTACAGATAATCCTTCAGCTCCTGGTTATATTCCTGGTGGATCAAGTGGTGGTAGTGCAGCTGCAATTGCAGCTGATATGTGTGATATAGCTTTAGGCTCAGATACTGGTGGATCAATAAGAAATCCTGCTGCATGTTGTGGAGTAATAGGATTTAAACCAACATATGGTTTTGTATCAAGATATGGACTTATAGACCTCGCAATGAGTCTTGATCAAATAGGTCCTTTCGCAAATGATGTTACAGGAATTTCTTTAATGCTAGATACTATCGTTGGATATGATCCTGCTGATCCAACAACAATGAAAATAAAACCATCATTTACTAATAATCTAGAAGGAAATATTGAGAATATGAAAGTAGGTATAGTAAAAGAATTTCAAGAAGTATCACAAGATTCAATAGTTAAAGTTGTGAATGATATTGTTTCTGAGCTTGATGCACATGGCGTTGAAATTCAGGAACTTAAATTTGATTACATTGACTTGGTTTTACCAACATATTATTTAATTAACTTTGTGGAATTTTTCTCTGCAACTAGAAAATATGATGGACGTAAATATGGTTATAGAATTGAAGAAGTTTGTGGTGAAGAAGTGTTACGTAGAATACAGATTGGATCATACATAAGCCAGAAAGAATATTCAGGAAAATACTATAGAAGAGCTTTACAAGCACGTTCATTAATAAGAAAAGAATTTATGAAATTGTTAAAAGATGTGGATATAATAATAGGTCCTACTCTCCCGAAATTACCTCATAAAATAGGAACAGAAATTGAACCTTTAGAAATGTATAAATACGATATATTAACTTGTCTTACAAATCTTGTGGGAATACCTGCAGCAAGTGTAGATGTTGGAAAAATAAAAAATATCCCAGTAGGAGTTCAAATACAGGCAAAAGCTTGTGAAGATTATAAAGTGTTGCAGGCAGCACATGCAATTAAAAAACTTATTACTTAAAACCAATAAAAACGTTAAATATATATATCAAAAATTCCCTTTATTAATTTTACAGAATAAATCATTGAAATTAGTAGCCGGGGTGGCTCAGCTGGTTAGAGCGCACGGCTCATAGGGCTTGGCTGAGCCTGAGAAACCGTGAGGTCGCGGGTTCAAATCCCGCCCCCGGCATCATTTATTTTTCTTAAATTGTACCCATAAGCCAGTTTCATCGTTAGTAATCTTGTATTTTGGAATTATAGAAGAATCAAGCTCAAAAATTAAATCGTTTACTTTTATACGTTTATGTTTGTGAATTTTATGTTTAAAATTAATTAAATGAACTGCTGAACCATATCCTCCTCCTATGTATGCAAATCCTCCTGGTTTTAAAACTCGATATATTTCATTAAATGCTTTTGTCCTGTTTTCCCAGAAGAACATAGAACCACGACTAACAACCAGATCTGCAAAATTTGTGGGAAATGGCATTCTATGGACATCAGCATGTTTTACTATTACTTTTTTCAATAATTTTTTCTTAGCTACATGTTTTTTCGCGATATCTATCATTTTTGGAGATATATCTATAGCAAAGACTTTCAAATTTGAATGTTTGGCAAGTTCTATAGCTAAAAATCCATTTCCTGTGCCTACATCTATACATATTCCTTCATTAATTTTGGAAATTTCTAAAATATCCAAAGCTAACTTTTGGTAAATGATCTTTTTTGTAGTCATGGAAAAAAATTAAGAAAAAATTATTTTCCATGTCTTTTATGAAGAATTTTATTCAAAGAAGTTACAATAGTTTTTCTTTTAACGTAGCTGGTCAACAATGCAATGACAAATACTAGGAGTAACAGAATTATTAAGCTTGTATTTTTCGTTGATGGATAATTTAATTTTTTATTACTAATGAGTGGTTGTATTTTCTTTGCTAACTTTGTTCTGTATAGAGATGTTGCAGTTGCAAATTTATGTCTATAAGAAAATGTGTAAATCTTTAAATGTGAAATATATGGATGTATGTTGAAAATTCTACTTGTTTTACTGATTATCATGGGGAAATGAAGAGTCTGTATGGTCATTGTTTGGATGGGAGGTCTTGTTAAAGTAGAAATTTCACTCAGTATATATGTCATCAACATTCTTATAGGATCTACTCCAAGAGTCGTTAATTCTTTTAAATATTTTGAAGTAACTGGAATTACCTTTTCTATACTAATAATAGAATTTAATATGTCATGGTGAATTCCTTCATTGTATATTTTGTCTAAATGCCAAAACAATGATGCTCTATTACTATATTTACTGCTAACATACCCCTCTAATGTCATTAACTCATCCATTGATTTTTCATTATAATATAGAAGCATTGCTTTCCCTGTATTTTTTATTTTGTCCCATAATATTAAAATTGAATAATCAGCATACGCATTTCTTAAAGCTGGTAATGCATAATATGTGGATTGAGAAGGAGACACTGCAAATGCAGTTGTCCTTCCAGATATTTGACGATTAGTCTCATCTGGAGTTACCAGTGCAATAAATATATAATATTCTTGAGATGATGGTGGTAACTTTTTCCATGCATATTCTGCTAGGTCATAGTATTTAAGTGAACAAATGCATCCAACTCTACCAATCACAGTTATAAAACTTTGAGGTGCATTTGCGGCCCATGCATAGGCAATGCCGGCAACTGCTGGTATTAGTGCATTTCCAACCATAAATGATGAGGATATTGCTGGGCTAATATCAAATATTTTTGTTGTATTTAATGCACCTTTTACAGGGTCAATGTCTATTCTTATACCACTGATTTTTAGCTGATCAATGTTACGAGTATTTTCATAATATTTTGTAGATTCAGGTTCTACTTTTATAAATGCTGTTTTTATTCCTGAAAACCAAGTCCAAGGATTTCTTATTTGTAATATATTTCTTATTGTAAAACCACCTTCATTGTATCCAGCATTTTTTAATAATTTTTTTGCAGCTAAATATATGCCATCTATGTATCCGACTAATGAATATTTTCCAAATACGTTACAATAATAAGGAGGAACAACTACTCCAACATACCCTTTTGCTAATTCATCTATTTTAAATAATCCTTTATTATATACACTGTTGAATGTCTCAACTCCTAAATTAAACATTTTTGAATAATTTATTATAGGAAATATATCTGTAGCCCATGAAACCTGAGTATCTCTTAGTTTTTTGATGTAGTCCTTATCTACACCAGACAATAAATATTTAAGATCTTTTTCTTCAATTGTTTTCAACGCTTCAATTTCAAATAAAGATTTGGGATCTTTTTGTAGTAATTTTAAAAGCCACATGAAATATTTCTCATGTTGCCAAGGAATACCAGTTTCATAGCTAAATCTTTGTTTAAAATCTTCATCAAAGATTTTAGTCCTCATTAATGCCAATACTCCTGATTTTGATGTATTATTATAACATATTGCTACCATTTCACCATGCTTCAAATTGGGATCATTTGTATAATAAGATTTAACGTCAAATCCAAATATTCCATACATAGGAAGATCAGTAGTATTCATTGGCATAATTATGTAGTAAAATCCTGAAGGTCCAAAAGTCAATGCAAAGGTTTTTAACATTGCATAGCTAGCTATATCTACGTCTCTAATATCATTCGCTGAAAAAGTCACTGCTAACAAATCTGGTGGACATCCTACTGCCCAAGCATTTGCAATCCTTATTATATTCCTGCCCAGAATATTTGCAGCATTTGTAAGTTGTTTTTCAGACATTTGAGATATGGAGATGTAAAATGTTTTACTACTTTCAATAATATTGTTATTAATTGTGTACTTTTTTGCATAGAGATCTCCATTGCTTTTTTGTGAAACAAAAACATACATTAATTCTCTAGGATTATTTAATAAAATTAAATTTCCATTGCTATATGTGATCCCTTTTTCTCCTGTTAAATTTGAATTGGAAAATGTATCAATGATTGCTTGTATACTATCTGTAGAATCTTTACTATTGAAAGAAATACTGCCTGCAGTGGTTATTAATAAATTTCTTTTAGAATTTGTTAGGTCCAATATTTTATCGTTTAATGCATCTTTAGCTATTTTTTGGCCAGATATATACATTAAACTTGTTGAATTTACATTGTTAACTGCTGAACTTGTGTTAGACATTGTCAGTATTAATACTACTACTAATATTCCTAACAATCCTTGCCACTTCAAAATTTCACAACCTTTTTTTGAATGACATGATATCATTAGTGTAGTGTCTATAAATACATTTCGACTTAAATAAATGTAAAAAAATTTATCAAAAAAAGTACAAAATTTAAGAACTAAAGTTCCAAAAATTTTTTTAATAAAAAAAATAAAAAATATATGACTCCCGAATAGTAGGAAAATATATATTGTTCGAATGTTATAGAACAAAATGGTGAATAGATATGTTAAATACACACATAGAAAAAATTCTACAAAAATGAAAAAAGATGAAAAAGACAAAGAGGTTTCTCTAAAAAATGTCATCACTTCTGATAGGAAATATTTATTATCGTATGGTGTTAGTGGTTTTAGAGTACTAGATCCAGCAGTAATGTCAATTTTACATGGAGACGAACATCAAAGAGCTAACATGTTCTTAAATGGATTTAAAACTGGGAAGTTATTAGTGAGGGAAGGACTTGTAACTTCTCTAGAATCTTTACAAAGATTTTTATTTGAAAACCAAATCATGATCCTAGATATATATAAAATTTTAGATAAAGAGATTGAATTAAGAGTTTATGAATCTTTAAGAGTCTCAGGGCTGCCTAATATTGGAAAACCAATTTGTCACTATGAAACTGGTCTATTTAAGGGTGTACTTCAGGAAATTTTAGATAAAAAAGTCAAAGTAAGAGAAACAAAATGCAAAGCTCAAGGATATCCTTATTGTCAATTTAAAGTCGTAACAAAATATTACGACAAATTATGAACATTAAGCATTAAGCAAAAGATAGAAAGTATGTGATCCGAAATTTCTAATTGCTGAATCAGTATCATTTAGAGTTCCACTAGAAGCAAGAACTTCACTTCCATTATCAACTATCAACTTATAACTTAACCCTGGAAAATTTTTTCTAAAAAAGCATTCACATACTCTTTTAGCATTTTCTTTATCATTTGAATCCAAATAAAAACATACTTTTTCAAGTGTGGAATTATAAGGAGAAGGACAATTTGCCATCGTTGATAATATTTCATCAGCGTTACTCTCATAGAAAACTGGCATTTTAATATTACAGATAGTTGAAATAAAAATAAATAAAATAAGTAGAGAAAGTATTGCATCAATTGTAAATATATATCCTTTATCTTCCATGTTCTTTCTTCCGAATCATTTCTACAATTTTATTTTTCTTTTTAATAGCTTTTAATGCAGCATTTTTAACTTTCTCTTTCATTTCTTCAAAATCTTCAGGAGTTTTTTCTCCAACAACTTTTTTGATTTTTGTATATGCTGCCTCCCTAAACAATGGTTTTAATATTTTTTCTTCATTTTTTGACTTAAGCTTAGGAACTCCTGAATCATCTACATAGCCAACATAATCTATTTTTACTCCAACTTTAGACACAACGTCTTTAATTTCCTCACAAACATCTTTGGGGGCTATTACCATCAATGAATCTATTGAAACTCCCAATGGATCAATGTCCAATTTATTTAACATTTCTAAGACTCTAGGATTTATCAAATCAAATATTTTTTCTTTATTAAATACAAATCCTAATCCTGTTGTTGAAGATATTTCGTGGGCATCTCCTCTTAGACCACCATTTGTAATATCAGTCATGGCATGAATTTCATTTAACAATCCAGCATTGATAATTGCCTCACAAGCTTTCATAAAATCAATATTTAAAGTCTCATATATTACATCAAAAAAGCCATGATAAATTGCAGTAGTAGTTATCGTGCCTCCTCCAGAACCTTCAGTCATTAAAATCTTATCTCCAACTTCTGCTTTCTTTCTAGCTGTTGGAGCTGTGTTAGAAATACCTACAGCCCCAACAGCGCTCACAAGCCTATCACCTAATACCATGTCTCCGCCTACACGTAATGTACTTCCAGCAGTTATTGGAACACCTGTTAACTCTGAAACTGCAGAAACTCCTGCTGTAAAATCAAATAACTTACCTACATCTCCATCATCTGCAAGATGTAAATCACTTATTATGGCTATTGGTTTGGCACCCATCACATAAACATCTCTAAGTGCAGCCCTTGTTACATGAAATCCACCAAGAAAAGGATATTCACTCAAACGAGAATGTATACCATCAATTGCTGTAGTAACATAGATATTTCCAAATTTTGATTCGGTTTTAACTACACCACCATCATCTTGTGAGGTAGGATCAACAACAGTTTTACCTTTACTCAAAGAAATTTCAGCTATTTTTCTATGTACAAAAAAATCTCCTTTTCCTCTAGACCCAACTCCCATTTCGCCCATTGTAACATTGGCTTTTGGATATTTAACTAATTCTTTCAGTTCTTTATCTTCTTCATTTATTTTAAAAGTATTTTTAACTTCTTCAATTACAGCTGAGGCCAATTTTGCAGCCTTTTCTTTATCTATTTCCTTAAATTCTCTTATTCTATTTATTAATTTATTTTTAACTTTTCTTTCGTTTTCTTGTTTAAGCATTTTTCTTACAAAACCTTCCATGTCCATTATTTCACCAATTCTACAAAGTTATTTAATATTTTTAATCCTAATGTTCCACTTTTTTCAGGGTGAAATTGTGTAGCATAGATATTTTTATGACAAATAACTGCAGGTATCTCAGAACCATGATAAGTAGTTGCAGCTACAACATTCCAATCTTTAGGTTTTGCATAATAAGAATGAGCAAAATAAAAATAACCATCTTTTATGTCATTTAACAATGGACATTCTTTTTTTATTTTAATTTTGTTCCATCCCATATGAGGTACTTTTTCAGCTGACAACCTTACAACCTTACCAGGAATAATATTTAATCCCATTACACCAGGACTTTCCTCACTTTCTGTAAATAATATTTGTAATCCCAAACATATTCCTAATATTGGTTTTCCATCCTCAACATGCTCTATTATTATATCTTTGAAAGGTTCTATATTTACCATGGCTTTTTTAAAGGCCCCTACACCAGGAATTATCAATACATCTGCAGTTTTCAATATTTCTTTATCATTTGTTACATTAACATTGACTCCAATATTTTTAAAGGCATTCATAATACTTCTTAAATTTCCACTACCATAATCTACCACTGCAATCATTGCTATCTCACATCGTAATAATCTTTTATACGGACAGTATCCTTAAGATGTGGAGTTGAAACTTCATATATTTTTAAATTCTCTGTAGCAACTATTGAATGAGGAGTCTTAGGAGGTATATGTATTGTATCATTCTTACTAAAGTATTGTTTCTTATCTTCGAATTCTATATAACCAGAACCTTTAACAATGAACATTGTCTCATCTTTCTTTTCATGATAATGGAAGGAAGTCCTATAATCTTCTTTTATGAATAATTCTTTTGTTAAGTATTTCTTTGTTTTAATCAGTATTTTTTCATATCCCCAAGGTTTGTCTGTCCTATTTTCATATTCTTTACGAATTTCTTCTAAATCTTTAGAAGTATCTACTGACATCCAAAATGTGTCATCCTCTTTATAATATCCTAATTTGTTTTCACGGGCTAATTTTGGAAACAATGTTTTTTCAATATCTCCTTTTTCAAATTCTTCAAAATCTAACTTTTCCTTCACAAAATAAATACCACCATTTATATAATATTTTAAATAAGGTTTTTCTTTAAATGAAGTTATGCGATCTCCTGTAATTTCAACTATTCCATATGGGGATTTCATTTTAGTAATAAAAATTGTTAAAGGATAATCAGAATTTCTTCCCATTTCTATCATTTTTTTAAGATTTAAATCTGCTACAACATCACCATTTCTTATTACACACTCAACATCATCTTCCACATGTTCCATTCCTAATCTAATTGCATTTAATGTTCCTAATGGTTTTTCTTCTTCCACATATTCAAGTTTTACACCTTTGTATTCGTCACCATATCTTTCCTTAATTTTTTCACTTAAAAAACCTGTTAATAAATAAACTTTATCAATTCCAGCACTTTTAAAATCAAAAAGTTGTTTATCAAGAATTGTATATCCGTCTTTTATTTCTATCAAAGGTTTAGGAATACGTTCTGTTATTGGCCTCAATCTTTTACCATACCCACCACATAATATCATTCCAACAGGAGATTTCATGATATCTCACTCCTTATTATATTTCCAAATTCAGAATTTACAATCCTTCTTTTACCTAAAGTTTTCGCATGAGCATCTAACTCCAAAACTACATATTTATAACCAATATTTTTAAGAGGTTCTACAAGTCTTGGACCGTCAGTAACTGCTACCATTTCAATATTATTGTATTTTTCAATTGGGAGTGCATGAGGTATTCCCGAAACAACTGCAAAATCTATTTCTTCCTTTTCAAGTATTTCCATGGCTTTTTTCCCTGTGACAGGATATTCATCTAACCCTCCTGTTATATAGTTAATATTGACTCCATTATCTTTTAATTCTTTTTTAATATTTTTCGCATGATTTCTTATTCTTGGAAGACCAATGTTTTCATCAAGATTAGCAATTACTACTGGATTTCCATTTAATTTTGAATAGGGTAATCTTAATACATCTGCAAATAAATATGCAGTTTCCTTTTTTGCATTTAAAACCATTGCAACCTTTTTTCCATTTTTAAATGCATTTATAACTATTTTAGCTACCTTTTTTTTATTATCTCCTTCCAACGGAGGAATATACTTTCCTTGTGCCATCCCTCTAGTTTTTTCAATAGCAGTTGCCATTCTAAGCATTTTTATTTGTCTTCTAGCTTCATCCTCAGATATTAATCTTTCTTTAGCTGCAACCTCTAATACTGCTATCGCTCCTTCAGTATTATCCCCTTCACCAAAACCTCCATGAGATTCTACTATTAAAACCTTTGCAGGAACTTTAGCATTTTCCACAGCTCTTTTAAGGTTTTCACCAATAATCATGCTGGCGCAAGTACCAACTACACCAATAAGTTTTGGTGAAAACATCTTATAAGCTTTTTTAAGTGTTTTCGTGAGTTTTTCTTCTGCTCCAAATACAAAATCTTTTTCTGACATGCCTGTTGTTACAACTCTTACACCATCTTGTTCCAACAATCTTGCAGTCCTAAAACAGCAACCTTTAGGTCCATGTAAAACTATTAAATCAACATCTAAGTCCCGGAGTGTGTAAAGTGCAGCTGCAATTGGACTAGGTCTGGGATGCAAATATTCACCTCAACTCCTCAATTACCAACCTCTTTCTTGCATACGATCTGATTCAGGTATCTCACTTATTTCTATACCAGGCATTGCTTCACCAAGTCCTCTTGATACTTCTAATAACACTTCAGGATTATCATAATTTGCAACAGCTTCCACTATAGCTTTTGCATATGCTTCTGGATTTTTAGATTTAAATATTCCAGATCCAACAAACACGCCATCTGCTCCTAATTGCATCATTAATGCAGCATCAGCTGGTGTAGCAATACCTCCAGCAGCAAAATTTACAACTGGTAATCTACCTAACTCAGCCGTCTCTTTTACTAACTCAAATGGGGCTTCAATTTTCCTACTGTATTCCCATAACTCTTCTTCATCTTTATTCATTATTTCTCTAATTTGTCCCATAATTATTCTCATATGTCTTACAGCTTCTACAACATTTCCTGTGCCTGCTTCACCTTTAGTTCTTATCATTGCAGCTCCTTCAGCTATACGTCTCAATGCTTCCCCAAGGTTTCTTGCACCACAAACAAAAGGTACTTTAAATTTTCTTTTATCTATATGGAATCTTTCATCAGCCGGTGTTAAAACTTCACTCTCATCGATCATGTCAACCCCTAATGCTTCCAGTATTTGTGCTTCAACAAAATGTCCAATTCTTACTTTTGCCATCACAGGAATTGAAACAGCATCCATTATTTCTTCAATTTTATTTGGATCTGCCATTCTTGCTACTCCTTTGCTAGCCCTTATGTCTGCAGGTACTTTTTCAAGTGCCATAACTGCAACTGCTCCGGCATCTTCGGCTATCATTGCTTGTTCTGCATTTACAACGTCCATTATCACTCCGCCTTTGACCATTTTTGCGAATCCTCTTTTGAGTCTCTCAGTTCCATATTTCATTTATTTACCTCCATCTTTGTTAAAAAGGGCCTAACTACAATAAAAATTTTATTTAATGGTTTTTATATATAATTTTCACACCAAAACATGTTTCTCATTTTGCATGCATGAAAGTTTATATAATGAATTTTCTGATACATAATTTGATAGCAAATTATTAAATTCATCTTCAATAGTGGTCTAAATGTTTGGAAAAAATGATAAAAAGAAAAAAGTTCCTGAACTCAAAAAAAGTGAAAAAAAGGAGGACAGCATTGTAAAGAGAATAAGAGGATTATTAAAACAAAGATCAAGTGAAGGAGCTGAAAAAAAGCCAAAAAGAACAATGCCCAAGCCAAAACCAAATAAAAAAGTAGATTTGAGGCCTAAACCATTACCGCCAAGAAGACCACCAACAGGCATTCCTGAGGCAGATAAGAGGACATTAATTGGGGCTGCTGTAATAGCATGTATTATCATCTTTATTGCTGTATTAGGTTATTGGTTCTTATATTACCAACCATATCAGGAAGCATTGGAAAGTGCAAAAGCTCAAAAAATAGCTGAAGTTAATGCATATTATAAGGGACCATTAGCCACAGATCCTAGAAAACAGGCACTTCTTGCACAAATAGAAAGTGCTACTACACCTGAAGAAGTCCTGGCAATTGATGTACTTGGACCTGCTACCCAATCTTGGAGAACTTATCAACTTCAACAGATACAGGCAAAAAAAGATATGTTCAATAGAGTAATGATCGTGTATAGTGCAGGGAATCAGAGTACAACATTGCAAACAATACAAGGTGGAGAAGTTATTATGAGAGTCCCCGATGCGCAAAGATTTGTAAGTCAGGCAGATGCATCAGTATTATCAAATATAGAGATACAAACACCAGATACAGTTGCTATACCAATACTTATAAATCGTTTGCAAGCTGCTGGTGGACTTATAGGCGTTGGAAGCAGTGTTGATATATATCTAACAAATGTTACAAATATTAGCATGCCTGGAGGTAATGTATCTGCACCAACTAACAAAACAGCTGGAGCAGAATATTCAAGTGATCTTCCTTTAGTTAGTGGAGCAACAGTTTTAGCTATATTGAGATCAGGAGAAAGTGGAAAATACGATGTAAATCTAACTAGTAGTAAATTTTTATCTTCTCCAGGTTCTTCTGTTGGTGTTTCAACTTCAAGAGGTGCAAGTGGTGATATTGAAAAGGCATTGCAAGCACTTTCAGCTGGAGGATTAAGTGAAAGTGATGTCTCACAAATATTACAACATTATGGAATTAGACTTTCTGAATATGAAAGAGTTTCAAACATAGGTGAATTTAATGCTACTTATTTATTGATTATAGAAGTTCCAAGAAAACATGCGCCTGTTATTATGATGAACATGGACAAAATTATGCTAGTGGTGCCAACACAAAAAGCTCCTGAATGGATGGCAGCTGAACTAAAAAAAGTATATAGTTAAATGTTATGGTTGTATCCACTTTAAGGGTCTATTACGCACCTCATTAATATCTTTTTCAGCATTTAATCCAGTTTTTATTGTATTTGTATATGAAACATAAACATATAAAAAAACAAGCACTACTCCAAGAGCTCCGCCAATCAATAGCATATATTCAGCTGCACCCTGACCTTTTTCATCTTTAAGGAATTTAAGCATTAAATCCACTTCCAAAAATTAAAAAAGGAAAAAACAAAATAACTGTATATAGTCATGATTTTATGGTAGACCTGCCCAGTTTGTGGTTTTACTACGTACATTACTTACGTCTGCATTACCTTGTAATACTCCTTTAGCACTGTTCATGTATGTGGTATATATGAATAGAGCAATAAGCACTATTGCAAGAGCTCCGCCAATCAATAGCATATATTCAGCTGCACCTTGACCTTTTTCATCTTTAAGGAATTTAAACATTAAATTCCACCTCCAAAAAATTATTTACTAATAACAATTTTGTATAAATTCTATTTATAAATTTTTTGTTTTTAAGACCTCAAACAAATTAATGGATTTTTTATTGGTGAGGTATAACAATGAAAATACTCATAGTCACAGGTAAGTTAGCTAGTGATGTCGTTAAATCAAATGTAAAAAATTCAAAACATGAGGTAGATGTTTATACTGTGAATACACCAATTGCAGCATTTTTAACTCCAGAGAGGATAGCAAAAGAAATAGAAGGTTTAAATTATGACATGGTAATAATTCCGGGATTAGTTAAAGGAAATGCAAAAAAAATAACTGAAAAAACAAATATTCCTGCATACAAAGGACCAACAGATGCTGCTGATTTAGGAATTTTATTAGATATAATTAATAAAGTAAAGCTTTCACCAAAAAAGCCTGCAAACAAGTTAATTGAAGAAGAACAGAAAAAAAGAGCATTGAATTTTATAAAAAAATTTGAAAAAAATGAAAAAATACGAAAGGAATTATTAAAAAAAGATGAAAACATTTTAGTTGGTAATCTTCCAGTAGGTAGAGATTTTCCAATGAGAGTTTTAGCAGAAATTGCAAATGCACCTTCATTAACAAAAAACGAATTAAAAAGAAAAGTAGATTATTTTATAAAAAATGGAGCTGACATGATAGATATAGGGATGATTGCTGGTAAAGATTACTCTGATAAGATACCAACACTTATTGAAATTGTAAGAAAAAGAGCTAGAAAAGTTCCTATTAGCATAGATACATTAAATGTAAATGAAATTGAAACAGCGATAAAATGTGGTATAGATTTAGTACTAAGTCTTGATCATGGGAACTACAAAGATGTATTACCTCTTTTAGAGGATAATAACATACCTGCAGTGATATTACCTACAAACTACACTGAAGGATGGGTGCCTGAGAAGCCAGAAGAAAGAGTAAAATCCTTAGAAAATTTGAAAAAGAAATGTAAAGATATAGATATCATTGCAGATCCAATACTTGATCCTATAAATAGTAAGAGCATTGTTGATTCTATATTAGCATGTAAATTATATGCTGATAGAAATCCAGATCCTTTATTCTTTGGTGTTGGCAATGTAACAGAACTTCTAGATGCTGATTCTGTTGGCGTAAATGCACTTCTTGCTGGTATTGGCATGGAACTAGGAGCGAGTATTCTATTTACACCAGAAGAAAGCGAAAAAACAAGAGGAAGTGTATATGAGCTTGCTCTATCATCAATAATAATGTTTTTAGCAAAGAAGAGAAAGTCAATTCCTAAAGATTTAGGTGTCAATCTTTTAATTTTTAAAGATAAGCGAAGGTATGAGATGATAGATGAAAATGTAGATGTACCAGTAATAAAAGCAAAAGGAATGAAAAAATTCATCCCAGACAAAGCAGGAAGCTTTAAAATATCTGTTAAAGATGATCATATTGAAGTTATTCATTATAAATCTGGAAAACCCACAGTCAAATTTGTTGGAAAAAATTCAAAGAAAATATATGAAGAAATAATCAAAAGAGGATTAGTAAGTAGACTTGAACATGCAGCATATCTCGGTTCAGAATTACAAAAAGCAGAGATAGCCCTAATTACAGGAAAGAGTTATGTACAGGACAAAGATTTATTCAAAAAACCTCTGGATTTGAGGGAAAAAAGATGAGATGTATGAAGTGTGGATCCAAAGATGTAGTTTTTAAAAGGAGATATTCAAGCCAAAGATTATGTAAGGATTGTTTTATTGAATTTATACAAAAAAAAGTCCTCCGAAACATTAGATTAAATAAACTAATAGAGAAAGGTGATAGAGTTTTAGCAGGGGTTTCGGGTGGTAAAGATAGTGTAGCAATGCTAGATATTCTTAATATTTTGCATGAGAGAGGAATAATTGAATTAGAAGTTTTAACTGTAGATGAAGGCATTAAAAATTATAGAGAAAAAACATTGGAAATTGCAAAATATCATACTAAAAGACTTGGAATTCCACATCACATAGTTAAATTTAAAGATTGTTTTGGAATTACATTAGATGAGATAGTATCAAGTAATGTAGAGAGAGGTCCTTGCACATATTGTGGAGTATTCAGGCGTTGGATATTCAACAAAATTGGGAAAAAATTAGAAGCTGATAAAATAGCCATTGCTCACAATCTTGACGATGAAACAGAGGCAATCTTAATGAATTATCTTGAAGGGAATATAAAAAATTTAATAAGATTGGGCCCTATAAGTGAGAGTAAAGATTTTTTAACAAAAATAAAACCACTTAGAGAAATACCAGAAAATGAAATAATACTCTACACAAAATTTAAAGGATTGAAAACATATCTAAAACCTTGCCCTTATGTGAGATATGCATTTAGGAGAGAAATATATAGGTTTATAAAGAGAATTTCCGCAAAACACCCAACAATCAGATATTCAATACTTAGAGGCTTTGAAAAAATAAAACCTATATTAAAAGAAAAATTTCAGGAAAAATATACATTTGATACATGTAAAATTTGTGGAGAGCCAGCATCAGGAAAAATATGTCAGGCATGCAAATTATGTAAAGAGTTAGGAATAAGCATGAGTTAAAATTTTTTAAGGTTTTTCCACAATTTTACATCCTAACTCCTTCATAACCTTTACAAAATCTGGAAATGAAATTTTATATGCCTCAGCATTTTTAATTTTAATACCTTTTTTTAAACCCAGGAGTGTTAAAGCCATCACTAAACGATGATCATTGTGTGAATCCACAATGCCACCTTTAATGTTTCCACCATTAATTATTAAGCCATCATCTAACTCCTTAACTTTTATTCCTAACTTAGACAATTCTTTTGCACACATAGCTATCCTATCAGTCTCTTTAAATCTTGCATGTCTGATTCCATATATTTTTGTTCTGCCTTTTGCTGCAGCCCCTAAAACTGCAACAGTTGGAAGAAGATCTGGAGAATTTTTTAAATTGACATCTATCCCATGAAGTTCTCCATCACTACAAACTATAATTTCATTTTTCTTAATTTTAATATCTACTCCCATTTCACTGATTATATCTAAAATTAATTTATCTGCTTGTTTTGAATCTTTAAATAAATTTTTTATACTTACTTTACCTCCTGCTATTGCAGTTGCACCTACAATATATGATGCTGAAGAAAAATCTCCTTCTATTGAATATTTACAAGATTTATAACCGTTAGGCTCCACATAATAAGTATTTTTTTCTCTTTCTATTTTAGCGTCAAACTTCTTCATAACTTCAACAGTCATGTCAACATATGGTTTTGATATTAATTCTCCAATAATTTTCAGTTTAAGAGGTTTAGATCCATATGGTCCTATAATTAAAAGTGCGGAGATGAATTGTGAACTTATATTTCCCGGTATTTCTGTATATCCACCTTCATACCCTCCTTTAACTATTATTGGTGCCCTACCATTATTTCTTGATGAAAAAGCAACTACACCTAAATCCCTAAGTGAATTAAGTAAAGGTTGCATAGGTCTAGATCTTATAGATTTATCCCCTGTAAGAATTGTATAATACTTTGCTAAACCTGCAACAGCTGTCATGATTCTCAAAGTAGTCCCAGAATTTCCAACATCTATAACATTCTCAGGAGTGATAACTTTACCATTAACACCTTTTACAATCCATGCATTTCTTTTTATATCTATTTTCGCTCCAAATGCCTCACATGCTTCAACAGAGGAACATGTATCTTTTGCAACTAATGGATTTTTAAGGTGAGATATGTTGTCAGCCAAAGAAGCTATTATTACTGCACGATGTGTATAACTTTTAGATGGAGGTGCTTTCACATTGCCTTCAATTCCCTCTGTTTTTTTAACTATTAAATCCATAAAATCATCCTACAGCAATCTCTAAAACAACGTCTACATTTTCAGGTTTTACTATTTCAACTTTTTCACCAGTCTCTCCTATAATTTCTTTTTCTACCCTTATATCATCCTTTGTTATAGTTTTACCATCAATTTCAATTCCTTCTTTCAATTTTTCAATTAATATTTCTGGATCTTCAGAATTTAGGTATTTAATCACTTTTGAAGTTTTATCTCTAAATTTAGGCCCTATTCTGTCCATTAATGGCTCTATTCTAATTATTTTTTCTTTGACACTGGGCTTACCTGCCTTTATTTCTAAATCTTGAATTCTTATCGTACCCTTAATATCATCAAAAAATGGTTTTATTTTTTCAACGGTTTCTTCATCACCGTAAATTTTCACTTGCTTAATTTCTGCATTTAGAGGTATTCCCTTGTCTGATTTAAATCTACGTAACTCCCTAATTATTTCTACTGCAGTATCTCCACACTCCTCAATTTCTGGATCTATTAATTCATAATTAGTTGTAGGCCATGAAGTTAAATGTATACTTTTATCATCAAAATGTTGATACACTTCCTCTACAAAATGTGGCACAAATGGTGCAAGCAATTTTAAACAAGTTTTAAGGACTTTTTCCAGAGTTCTTTTAGCACCTTCTCTCATTTCTTTATTTTCGTCAGAATAAAGTCTATATTTCACAGCCTCTATATATTCATCACAGAAAACATGCCAAACAAACTGTTGAATATTTGTTATAGCATCTGCAAAATTATATTGATTTATGGATTTTGTAACATTCTCAACAAGACGATTTAATTTTGATAATATCCATCTGTCCATATAATTTAATTTAGCTTCAACTTCATTCTCTTCTTCCTTAAATATATGAATACTCATAAATCTAAATGCATTCCAAAACTTCCTTAAAAATTTATATCCATATTTCACATCTTTCCATGCAAAAGGCACATCTGAACCTGGGACACTATTTGCTGCCCATAGTCTTAAAGCATCTGCACCATATTTTTCTAATACTTCCTCAGGTTCTATAACATTTCCTCGTGATTTACTCATTTTATGTCCATCTTCGCCAAAAACCATTCCATTTATCACAATTTCATCAAAAGGTTTTTCACCTGTTAATGCCTTACACCTTAATATTGTGTAGAATGCCCACGTACGTATTATGTCGTGTCCTTGTGGCCTTAAATTTGCTGGAAATAATTTTCTATAATTTTTTTGGGGCCATCCAGCTACAACAAGTGGTGAGATAGAACTATCCATCCAGGTATCCAATACATCTCTTTCTGGTATAAATTCATTGCAACCACATTCACATGTAAAATTAGGTTTTTCTTTTGTTGGATCTACAGGTAACATGTCTTCTGTTGCAACATGTGGTTTTCCACATTCTTTACAATACCAGACAGGTATTGGAGTACCAAAAATTCTTTGTCTAGATATACACCAATCCCATTCCATGGCATCTATCCAATTTAAAAGCCGAGTTTTCATATGTTCAGGATGCCATTTTATTTCATTTATAGTTTTTTTGACATCTTTTTTTAATTTATTTACATCTATAAACCACTGTTTTTTAACAAGGATTTCCACTGGTGTTTTACATCTCCAACATCTTCCCACATTTTGCTTTATTCTTTCTTTTTTGATTAAAAATCCTTTTTTATCCAAATCCTCTATAATTTTGTTTCTACACTCCTCTATAGACAAACCTTCATATTTCTTAGCTGCTTTAGTCATTCTACCTTTTTCATCTATAGCATTGATAATTTTTAGATTATGACGTTTAACCCATAAAACATCTGTTTTGTCACCGAAGGTACATACCATGACTGCTCCTGTACCAAACTTAGGATCTACATCTTCATCAGCTAATATTTCAACTTCTTGATTGAAAATAGGAACTTTAACTTTTTTTCCAACCATGTCTGTATATCTTTCGTCATCTGGATGTACTAAGACAGCAACACAAGCTGGTAACAATTCTGGACGTGTAGTTGCAATTACAATATCACTCTCTGATCCTTCAAACTTTATATAATTTAAATAAGTTTCTTTTTCTGAATATTCAACTTCTGCAAATGCTATAGCTGTTTCACATCTTGGACACCAATTCACAGGGTGAACACCACGATATATCAATCCTTCTTTATACATTTTTAAAAATGAGAGTTGAGTTTTCTTTATGTATTCAGGGTCCATAGTTATGTATTCTCTGTCCCAATCCTGACTAAATCCTAATGAAATCATTTGTCTTTTCATTCTTTTTATATTCTCAGTTGTAAGGTCAATACACATCTTCTTGAATTTTTCTCTAGGTACATCTCCTTTTTTGATGTTATGTATTTCCTCTACCTTAACTTCTGTTGGAAGTCCATGACAATCCCATCCCTGAGGAAACAAAACATTGAACCCATTCATTCTTTTGAATCTGGCAATTATATCCATATATACCCAATTTAATACATGACCCATATGTATAGAACCTGTAGGATAAGGTGGAGGTGTATCTATAACATAAGAAGGTCTTTTATCAGTTTCAAATGCATATATTTTGTCTTTTTGCCACTTTTTTTGCCATTTGCTTTCATTTTTTGGATCATAATCTTTTGGGATTTCAACACGCATGGTATCTCTCCATGGAAACCTTTTTATGTTACTGTATTCTATTAACATAAACATAAAATATGGTGTGTGGAAAATGGGCATCACATGGTTCTACATAGCAGTGTTTCTTGCAATTAGTGATGAAATACATACTAAAATAATGTGGGATATACTTTTAGACTTTTATATATTGTTAGCAGGCATTATAAAAGAAATTGTTTCATCAAACATACAAGTGTGGCTTATTCATGAAATTTTGGAAGCATTATTTCACTTCATAGTTTTATCATTGGTATTTTTTTCAGTAGAAATTGGTTTTTTGGCAGCTGTAGTGCACATGACTGTTGATATATTCCATGAATTGAGTGGTAGAGAATACAGCTGGTTACATCATAGAGCTTTACACTTCACAGTGGAGTCATTATTCTTTATAATGGTAGGTATTAGATAATTTATTTTTATATTTAAATAAAAACTTAAGCATGGTCATTTGCTTAAAGTAATTTTCATGAGGTGAATAATCATGCCAGTGATAACCATAAAATTTGATGAATTAAGAAAATTGGGAATTGAACTTAGCAATGAAGAAATCATTGAGACATTGCCTATGTTAGGTTGTGATATTGAAGATTATGATGATAATGTTCTTAAAGTAGAATTTTTCCCAAATCGTCCAGATAACTTTTCTGTTGAAGGTATTTCTAGAAGTTTAAAAGGATTTTTAGGGATGGAATTAGGCATACCTAAGTATACAATCAAAGATTCTGGTTTTAAAGTGTTTGTAGATGAAAAAATATCTAAAATTAGGCCATTTATCGCTGTCTGTATAGTGAAAAATTTAGAATTTAATGAAGACAAAGTAAAACAAATTATGGAGTTTCAAGAAGATCTACATTGGGTCATGGGTAGAGATAGAAAAAAAGTTGCTATAGGTCTCCATAATTATGATGTTGTCACGCCTCCCTTTTATTATAAGGCAGCTGACCCAGATAATGTAGCATTTGTTCCTCTTAACAGCCAGGAAAAGATGACACTTAGAGAAATACTTAATAAACATGAAACTGGTCGAAAATATGCGCATTTATTAAAACAATACAAAAAATATCCTCTAATTTTAGATGATGATGACAATGTCCTTTCAATGCCTCCAATAATAAATGCAGAACTAACAAAAATTGATGAAAATACGAAAAATGTACTTATAGATGTTACAGGTACAGATTTTAAAGCTGTAATGCAAACTGTCAATATATTATCAACCTCCTTTGCAGAAAGTGGTGGAAAAATTGAAACAGTTGAAATTATTTACCCTGATAAGAAAGTAAAGACTCCAGATTTAACTCCTAAAACCAAGTTGCTAAATGTAGAAAACGTTAAAAAAATTATAGGTCATGATATTAGTTTAGATGAAATAAAACATTCATTATTAAAGGCGAGAATGGATGTAGAAGAGATTTCAGATGATAAATTAAAAGTTTATATCCCTGCTTATAGGGTTGATATACTTCATGAAGTTGATATAATAGAAAATGTTGCGATACAATACCGTTTTAATAATATCAAGCCAAGATTACCAAAAGTTGCCACTGTTGGTGAAGAAGACCCATGGTATATTTCTGACAACGTATTACGGAAAATTATGGTTGGTTTAGGTTTCCAGGAAATTATGAGTTTAATGTTGACAAATGAAGATACACATTACAAAAAAATGAGATTAAAGGAAGACGATAGGGTTCAAGTTTCTCAACCAATTTCAGAAGATAGAACTATGATAAGAAAAAGCCTTCTAGGAAATCTCATGGAATTTTTAAGGGACAATAGACATGCTGAATTGCCACAAAAAATATTTGAAGTTGGTGAAGCTGTATATATTGACAAAAAATCTGAAACAAAAGTAAAAAGTGTTAAAAAATTGGCAGGGGCAGTAATGCATTCAAATACTAATTTTACAGAAATAAAATCAATTGTAGCTACAATAATCAAAAACTTAGGTTATAAAATGGAGTTAGAGAAGACTAACCATCCTAGTTTTATCAAAGGTAGGGTAGCAAAGGTTAGAGCTAAAATGAAAGACAAGGCTTCAATAGAGGGCGTTTTTGGTGAAATACATCCAGAAGTTATAATTAATTTTGATTTAGAGTATCCTGTTACAGCCTTTGAATTAGAATTTACTCACCAACAACCATAATATTTACAGTCCTTGTCCTTGGACCATCTAATTCCACGAAAAAAATTCTTTGCCAAGTCCCTAAATCTAATTTGCCATTTACAACTTGTAATGTTTTACTGGAATCTAGAAGAACTGACCTTTGATGAGAATCTGCATTATTATCTATTCTATTATGTTCATAGTTTCCATCAACAGGGACAATACGCTCCAATAATTTTTTAAAATCATTAATTAATCCTTTTTCATTTTCATTTATTAAAAGACCTGCAGTACTATGCCTGTTAAAAATGTTTACCAATCCTGTATCTATATCTAAGGAATTAACAAAATTTTCAACTTTTGAGGTAATATCAATGAATTCAACTCTCTCTTTTGTATTTATATTTATACTTTTCCTCCAAATATTCATATTTTAATCCTCCAAAAAAATTATACATAATAATTTTTGTTTCCAGGAGGTAAAATTTATGAAGAAATATGTAGTAATGATAATGTCCTTAATTTTAATTTCAAGCGTTAGTGCCCATATTTTAATTATAGCCGATACCCGTGGGGATTTTCCTGAAGCATATAATGAAGCGAAGGAAATTGCTAACAACCTTAAATCAAATGGATATAAAATTTTAGAATTATATAGGGAAAATGCCACACTAAAAAATGTGTTAAAAGGCATGTATCTTGCAGATGGAATTATATATATTGGGCATGGTGGATACATGGAAGGAAATTATGACAATGTTTCAAGAATTGCAAAACCACCATTTGGTTTAGTTTGCTATGATGGATTTATATTTGGAACTGATGACGGGAAATTAAAAATAAATGACACAAATATTACGTTTTATCCACCATTTAAGTCTGGCATACCTGTAATTTTAATCCATACTTGTTTTTCAACAGGTTGGGTTGATGATGTTGAATTAACAAATACAATAGAAACCATATATCATTTTTCAAAAATGTTCACAAGTTCAGGAGCCAATTATTATGCCTCAGCATGGGAATATGGTGGTGGCATAATTGATGCATTTCTTCAAGGCGCAAGGACATTCAAAGAAGCAAATGAAATGAATTACGAACAGATAAAAGAATCACAAATATATAATGGAACTATAATTTGGAGAAACCAACATGGTTATGCATGTTTTGTTGGTAACTGGGATGGTAAATTCCCCATGCCCTCAGAAGTTACACCTTACAATGATATAGAAGCAGAAAAATGGTACAATAGATTGTTTAGTAACAGTAGCAATGAAAGTGTGGATTACCCATTATTCTCTATAATTTTGAGCAACGTTGGGAAGACAATACTTCCCATTAAATATTATGCAAGTGTTTATACAAATCCGGTTAATGGAGAAAAAGTGATGTATAGAGAGTATAGTTATACATTGCAACCGGGAAGTTATGTTAATATTACACTTGGAAGATTTCCAAAAAATTATGCAGTGAGTACAACAATTGTGACATACAATAAAAATACAAAAACTATAAATATGGAACTTCAGGAGAGGTTTGAAATTGAAGGAAGCAATGGTCAAAAAGTAGTTATAAGTAAATATTTAAGACCCAAATCTCTACTTACATATACCAGTAGATTTACAGATAAAGGCGGCGTTGTTGATATATGGTAAACATAATTTTCCACTTAAATTATTTGTAAAAAAGTTAAATAATTCCTTACAAAATATTAAATATCTAAATGATCTACTAAAAAATAAGGTGATGGAAGTGAATAAACAAAAAAATATACAAAGACCATTAGACACGCTAGGTAAGTCTTTGAATTCTCCAGTTCTCATTAGATTAAAAGGTGAAAGAGAATTTAGAGGTATATTAAAAAGTTTTGATCTCCACATGAACCTTGTCTTAAATGACGCAGAAGAAATTGAAAATGGAGAAGTAACAAGGAAACTAGGAACTGTACTTATTCGTGGAGATAATATAGTCTACATCTCTCCATAGATACTTAAAAGTTAGTTGTTTTTTGGAGGTATCACAATGAAAGGTACGCCATCATTTGGAAAAAGGAATAAAACCTTACATATTCGTTGTAGAAGATGCGGACGTAAATCTTATCACGTAAAGAAAAAAGTGTGTGCAGCCTGTGGATTTGGTAGAACAAGAAAAATAAGAAGATATAGTTGGCAAAATAAAAAAGTTAATGGTCAAAGGTTGACATAAATGGAAGATAAACGTCCTATAGATGTAAGAATAATTGTAGAAGGGGCTTCTGATGTAGAGACAATTTCTAAAGCGTTACAAATGATTTCATTAGGTTCAGAATACCATGTAACTATTTCCTCAATAATACCAACGACAAGTGTAGAAATTGCACAAAGAGCTGTTGAAGGGGCAGACATAGTACTGATAGCAACTGATGTAGATCCTACAGGTAGAGAATTAGCAAAAAAATTTGAAAAATCTCTTAAAGACCATGTTGGACATGTGGAAAGAATAAAATTGCCTTATGGCCATGATGTAGAATATATAGATTCAGACCTCCTAAAAAAGGAAATAAAAAATGCGATTGTTAGATCAGGTTTATCTTCTCTACCCAACATTCGACATTGTAATCAATTAGAAGAAAAAATAGATGAACTTGAAAACCAAATAAAATCAATTTCTGAGGAAAATAAAAAATTAAAAAAGAGTAAAGATGAGCTAGAATCTGAACTAGAAAATTTTGAGAAAAAATATAAAGAATTAAAGGATAAATATAATGAATTAAAAGAAAGATATAAGAATATTGAAGAAAAATATAAGAGTGTTAAATCAAATTATGAGGAAATGAAAAAAAGAGGTTTATTAGAAGCTTTTTCTCTTAAAGAATTATGGGCAGAACTTTTTGGTGAAGAAGTAGACGAAGATAAAATTGTAAAAATCACGAACAATGTGAAGCCAAAGGATATCATTGTTGGTCAAGGATTAATTTGTGCCCCATCTAAGAAAAGGGCTATAGAATGGCTAAATATAATAAAGACAGCTTTGACAATTGTTGAATGATGGGGATCTATGTGAAAGACAAATGTGGGATTGTAGGTATCTACTCAGAAAAACCTGAGTCTGTACCATATTATCTATATTATTCTTTGTATGCTCTACAACATAGAGGGCAGGAATCTGCAGGAATGGCAACATACCAAGGCAAAATTGTAACTTATAAAAGTATGGGATTAGTATGTAATGTTTTTGATAAGAAAAAGCTTGATAGTCTCCGTAGTCATGTAGGAATAGGCCATGTACGATATTCCACTACTGGAAAATCAGAACCAAAAAATTCACAACCATTTACGATTGAATTTGAGGAAGGACAAATATCAGTGGCCCATAATGGAGATATAGTTAATTCAAGAGAACTGAGGAAAGATCTTAAATCAAGAGGATATAATTTTTATTCAACAACTGATTCTGAAATAATTGCTCATTTATTTTGTGATGAATATTCAAAAACTAATGATGTTTTACAAGCAATAAAGAATACATTGAAAAAAATTATAGGTTCATATTCACTTGTAATTCTTATAAATGATGATTTATATGCTATAAGAGATCCTTTTGGGATTAGACCTTTAGTATTTGGAAAAGATGATGAATCAAAAATTGTTGCATCTGAAACA
The DNA here is from genome assembly GCA_000166095.1 of Methanothermus fervidus DSM 2088. Classification (NCBI taxonomy): domain Archaea; kingdom Methanobacteriati; phylum Methanobacteriota; class Methanobacteria; order Methanobacteriales; family Methanothermaceae; genus Methanothermus; species Methanothermus fervidus. Next base: position 365,543 of record CP002278.1, read on the forward strand.
GTTGCACTTGATGTTGTTAACATTGATTATAAAAGAGATATAAAGCCAGGAGAAATATTACATCTAAATACTGAAAAAAGTTATGAATTAGGAAAGGAAAAACGAAGAGCTCATTGTATATTTGAATATGTTTATTTTGCACGACCTGACAGTATCATAAATGGGAGAAAAGTATATAAAGTTCGTTTAAATATTGGCAAGGCTCTTTATAGGGAAGATCCTATTGATGCCGACATGGTTGCTCCTGTACCTGATTCAGCAATACCTGCAGCAATTGGATATTCAAGAGAATCTGGAATTCCTTATGGAGAAGCTTTCATAAAAAATCGTTACATAGGTAGAACATTTATAATGCCAACACAAAAAAGTAGAGAGTCAGCAGTGAAATTAAAGATGAATCCATTAAAAACTGAAGTTGAAGGAAAAAGAATAGTTCTTATTGATGATAGTATAGTTCGTGGGACCACCATCAAGCAATTAGTCAATGTTTTAAAAAATGCAAATGCAAAAGAGATTCATTTGAGGATAGGTTGCCCACCTATCAAACATCCATGTTATTATGGGATTGCAATAAGGTCTGAAGATGAATTGATAGCATCTAATAAGGATGTAGAAGAAATAAGAAAAATATTAGGTGTAAATTCATTAAAATACCTCACAATCGAATCTCTAGTGAAATGTATTGGTATTAGTAAGAAAAATTTATGCACAGGTTGTCTTGATGGCGAATATCCAACTCTAACACCTGATGAAATAAGGAAGATAAAGCCAGATATATATCATTACTGATTTTTTGGTGAGAAGTATGGTAGAACTTTTAGCACCAGCTCGTGATTTTGCTTCATTATCAGCCGCAATAAAAAATGGTGCAGATGCTGTTTATATTGGCATGGAAGGATGTAATTTACGTTCAAATGTTTCTAATTTTACATTGGACGAAATAAATGATGCTACAAAATATGCTCACAAAAATAATGTTAAATTATATGTTTGTGCGAACACAATACTTTATGATTCAGATATATATGAATTGGAGAAAAAACTTCAAGAATTACATGAAAGTAATGTAGATGCAATTATAGTTTCAGATCTTGGTGGTATAGATTTGGCTGTTGAAAATGATTTACGAGTTCATGTTAGTGTTCAAGCTAATATATCCAATGTTAGAGCAATAAAAGTACTTAAAAAATTGGGAGCATCAAGAGTCATACTTTCAAGAGAACTCACATTAGACCAAATTAAAGATATAGCTTCAAAATCTCCACTTGAAACAGAAATTTTTATACATGGAGCTCAGTGTATGGCAATATCTGGAAGATGTTTATTGAGTTCTTACCTTACAGGGAAAAGTTCTAATAAAGGAGAGTGTTTACAACCTTGTAGAAAGGCTTGGAGAGTAATATCTGAAGATAATGAAGAATTTATAGTAGAAAGTGGTAATGGTAATATAAAAAGTTATATTTTTAGTCCTAAAGATTTGTGTATGATTGAGTACATTCCAGAATTAATGGAATCAGGAGTTGATGCTTTTAAAATTGAAGGAAGAGCTAGATCAGCAGATTATGTTGCAACAGTTGTATCTGTTTATAGAGAAGCTATAGATAAATATTTAAATGGAAATTGGGAATTCAACAAAGAATGGTTAGAAGAGTTGAAAAAAGTCTTTAATAGAGGATTCGATCATGGATTTTATTTTGGACGCCCTAAACAAGGCAGTACTTATAATCAAGGATTAATAAAAAAAGATGTGGGTGAAGTTATAGAATATAACAATGAAAATAATTTGGCTAAACTAAGAATTTGGGATGAAATAAAAAAAGGCGATGAGTTAGTATTTCAAGGAAAGAAAACAGGTGCTATTATACAGCGAGCAAAGTCTATAAAATTAAAAGAAATAAAAGCAAAAAAAGGTAAATTGAGAAAAATAATAACTCTTAAAATGAAAAGTAAAGTAAATCCTGGAGATCTTGTCTATAAAAGGGTTAAAAGGTGCTAATTTTGAAAAAAAGGAAACAACGTAGAATAGCAATATATGGAAAAGGAGGGATTGGAAAATCAACCATAGTTTCAAACATTGCAGCTGCATATTCTGATAAGTATAAAGTTTTAGTAATTGGTTGTGATCCAAAATCTGATACAACACGGACATTGTATGGCTCCAGGATACCCACTGTACTACATATTTTAAAGGAAAAGAAAGAACCAAAAGTTGAAGATGTAGTGTATGTAGGATATAATGGTGTTAAATGTGTTGAATCTGGGGGTCCAGAACCTGGTGTTGGTTGTGCAGGTAGAGGAGTAATTGTAGCTATGAATTTACTTGAAAAACTCGGGGTATTTAGGGAATCTTTAGACATAATAATATATGATGTACTTGGAGATGTTGTTTGTGGAGGATTTGCTGTACCTTTACGTGAAGATTATGCAGATGAAGTTTATATAGTCACTTCGGGCGAATATATGTCATTATATGCCGCAAACAACATATGTAAAGGTATCAAAAGATTAAAAGGAAGACTTGGCGGTATCATTTGTAATTGTAGAGGTATAAAGAATGAAGTAGAAATTGTTGAAAAATTTGCAAAAAAAATAGGTAGTAAAGTTGTAGGTGTAATTCCTAGAAGTGATTTAGTCCAAAAAAGTGAAATAGAAGGAAAAACTGTAATCGAAAAGTTTCCAAAATCTGAACAAGCAAAAATATATAGAGATCTAGCGAAATCAATATATTTAAATAAAGATTTCGTTGAACCAAAACCTATGAGTATAGACGAGTTAGAAAAATTTATTAAAAATCTATATAATGTCTCATAGAGAAAGATTTTTTGCCTAAATTTTTAAATGCATTCTTAACACATGTTTTTGCTTTCTCAAAATTTTTAAAATAGAAAAGATGTGAAGGACAGTTACAATCAGAAGAACCAAAATTTTCAATGCTAACAGCATAGTTATTTAAATATTTAGCAATCTCACATTCTATTCTTTTATTGGAGATTGCAGCTATTATCTCTAATATTTTTGCATACATTAAAAAATAATCTATATGCCAATGTAATTTTTTATTGGAAGATAAATGTCTTTTCACTCTACTTTCTAAAGAATTAAGTGCTGAACCAACATACACATAATAACCTTTCTCAAAGTTTAACTTACCTAATTTTCCAACTTTTATTTTTGAATTATTTTTTAATTTCATTATTAGGCAATAACTACCTTTCATAATAAAAGGTGGAGATAATTATGAAATATGTTTTTTATGCACAAGGCCATCCAAATATAACATCAAAGCATAGAACAACATTTGAAATTACAAAAGACCCTGAAGTTAGTAAAACAGGAGATTGTATTGTAGGTGTCAAATCAACAAAAGCATTGAAAGATTTACCTGAAAATATAAAAAAAGCAATAGCAAATGAAAATTCTAAAATAAAAGTTATATTGGAAACCGAAAATGCTAAAGATGAAATAATTGGTTATGGACATCCTAATCTCACATTGAAACATCCTACAGATATTGTGTGTAGGAAAAGTAACTATATTTGCGATCGTACACTTATGATAAAAGCAAATAAAGCTGCCAAGGATCTTAATCCAAAACTCATAAAAGACTTAAAAAATGGGAAGAAACTGAAAATAAAATTAGTTGTTAAATGCAGGGGACGGGATTCGAACCCGCGAAGGGACTAACCCACCAGGCCCTCAACCTGGCGCCTTTGACCACTCGACCACCCCTGCATTTTCATTTACATGCTATAAATTCACTTTTATAAATAATTTTCGATTGGATAAATGGGCAGAAGGTGGAAGAATGGAAGCAATAATGAAAAAAGGTAGTGATGTATTGTTACAGATACATGTTATTCCATCTTCAAAAAAATTTGGTATAGAAAAATACGATTCATGGAGAAAAAGATTATATGTAACTGTTAAATCACCTGCAAGAAAAGGAAAAGCAAATAAAGAAATAATTGAAGAATTTTCTAAGCTTTTCAATAAAGAAGTTAAAATAGTTAAAGGCATAAAAAGTCGTGATAAAACTTTAGTTGTAAAAGATGTTGAATACAAAAAAATAATGGAAATTATAAGAGGAAAACTAAAATGACAGTAGTTATAGATCCTAGGACGGCAGGAATTAGCGGTAATATGGTAGTTGGGGCTTTAGTGGATATAGGAGCAAATAAGAAAAAAGTAATGAAAATAATGGAAGAAACAGGTTCTATTTTTGGTGATATTAATGTTGAAATAACTAAAACAACAAAGTCTGGAATTAAGTGTACTTATGTAAATGTGGAATCTAAAGATTACAAAAAAATTAGTTATTTTGAGTTAGTTGACAAATTAGAGAATTTAGAAATAAGTAAAAGAATATTAAAACTTGCAAAATCTATTTTTAAAGAAATAGCATTATGTGAGGCACGTATACATAACAAATCTATTAAAAATATAAAATTCCATAATGTTGGTGTTACAGATATTGTTGCAGATGTTTTTGGGGCTGTGTATTCTTATTTTTCTTTAGGTTTAGACAAAGAGAAAATATTTGGCCTCCCAGTGGCTTTAGGTACAAAAACTTCTTACCTTACTTTTGAATTATTAAAGAAGATCCCAACTTTTGAAAAATCTATAAATAATGAAATTTCAACGCCCACAGGTGTTGCATTGTTTAAAAAAATGTGTGATAACTTTAGAAAATCATTGCCATTAATAACTATAGATAAAATAGGTTATGGTGCTGGAAAACATGATCTAAAGGTTCCTAACATTCTAAAAATATTTAAAGGTAAAATGAATTATGAAGAAGATAATATTGCATTATTGGAAACAAACATCGATCATTTAAGTGGTGAGATTTTAGGAAATATTTTTGAAACATTGATAAATACTGGGGCTTTAGATGTTAGCATAATACCTTGTGTAATGAAAAAAAACCGTCCAGGACATATACTTAGAGTTTTATGTCGTCCAAAAGACGTGGATAAAATCTCTCAAAAAATTTTTGAAGAAACAGGAACATTGGGAATTAGAGTATTTCCTCATGTACATAGATATATAATTAAAAGAAAAAAGATTAATCTTGAAATTGATGTAAAAGGTAAAAGACAAGCTAATTTTAAGGTTAGCTTCTTAGGAAGCAAAATATTGGATGCAAGAATAGAATATGAGGATGCAAAACGTATTTCAAAAAAAACTGGCTTACCTTTAAAAGATGTGATGAGAATTGCAAATGAAGAATTTTATAGGAGGTATTCAAATGGTTAAAGCTCCAAGAGCAATTTCAATATTATCAGGAGGGTTAGATTCAGTTGTTGCACTTTTTGATTTTATCAAAAAAAATCCTAATGGAGAGGTACATGCTATAACATTTGACTATGGTCAAAAAAGTGCTGAAATGGAAATAAATGCATCAAAGAAAATATGTAAATATTTAGGAATTAAACATAGTGTTTTAAATGTAAAATGGTTAGGAAAGCTTGGAACTTCAGCATTAACAACTGATAAGGAAATACCAAAATTAAAAATATCTGATTTAGAAGATAAAGAAAAATGTGAAAAAACTGCAAAAATGGTATGGGTCCCTGCACGAAACATAGTATTTACAGCTATTGCATCAGCATTTGCAGAAGCTGAAAATGCTGAGAAAATAATAGTTGGATGGGATAGAGAAGAAGCATCCACATTCCCTGATAACTCTAAAGAATTTTTATCAGCTTTTAACAATCTTTTAGCTATAGGTACTATGAGCAATATAAATATTGAAGCTCCGCTGATTGATATGGATAAACATGAAATTGTTAAACTTGGTAAAAAATATGGTGTTCCATTTGAATTTACATATTCTTGTTATCAAGGCTTTGAAAAACATTGTGGTGTATGTGAATCATGTGTAAGGAGAAAAAGAGCATTTAAGTTGGCAAAAGTTGAAGATCCAACAGAATACATGAAATAAAATTATTTTATAGTCATTAAAGTGTCTCCTGGTTCAACATTGTCACCTTCTTCCACAAAAATTTTTTCTACAACTCCTGTACGTGGAGCTTGTATATCATTTTCCATTTTCATTGCCTCAATAACAGCAACTACATCTCCTTTTTTTACTTTATCCCCTTCTTTTACCTTTAATTTAGTTACCATACCTCGTACAGTAGAAACAACTCCTCCCTCAACCTTTTTAGGAGGCATTGGTTTTTCCAATTCTTCATGTGGTATATAACCTGTAGGAATAACTTTAACTTCATATTCATCTCCATCTATTTCTACATGGTAATGAGTAGGTATACTTAATTCTTTTTTCGGTGTTTTTTCTTCTTCTGGAGGTTCTAAAGGTTCTTCTTTTAATTCTCCTCTGAGAAATCTAGGAGCTATTGAAGGATATAAAGCAAATGTCAATACATCTTCCTCTTTTTTAATTATACCCATCTTTTCTCCATCTTTTTTATATTTTTCATATTGGGGCTCCAATAAATCTGCTGGACGGCAATCTATTGGTTTTTCATTGCCTATAACTTTTTTCTTAACTTTAGGATTTACAGGTGCTGGAGGTCTTCCATAAAATCCTCTGAAATATTCTTTTACTTCATTTGATACTAATTTATATCTTTCGCCACCAACTATATTCATAACTGCTTGTGTACCAACTATTTGGCTAGTTGGAGTAACTAATGGAGGGTAACCCATGTCTTTCCTAACTTTAGGTACTTCCTTCAACACTTCTTCAAATTTATCAAGCATATTTTGTTCTTTAAGTTGTGCAACAAGATTTGAAAGCATTCCCCCTGGTATTTGATATTTTAAAACATCTGTATCTATTCTCTCAGCGATTGGATCTATAAATTTTTTGTATTTGTCTCTGATTTTTTCAAAATACTTTTTTATTTCACTTAGGAGTTCCATATTCAATTTAGGGTCATATTTTGTATTTTTTAATGCTGCAGCGATACTTTCAGTTGGTGGTTGAGAAGCACCCCAAGATAATGGGGAAATTGCAGTATCTAATATATCCACACCTGCTTCACATGCAACATAATAACTTATTGGAGCCATTCCACTTGTACAATGACAATGCAAATTAACAAGTAAGTCTGTCTCTTCTTTTAAAGATTTAACTAATTTATATGTATCTTTTGGGGATATAAGTCCTGCCATGTCTTTTATAGCTATGGAGTCACATCCTAGGTCTTCTAACTTTTTTGCAAATTCAACATATTTATCTATAGTGTGATATGGGCTTATTGTGTAACATATTGTACCTTGTACATGCGCACCTTGTTCTTTAGCAACTTTTATTGCATGTTCCATATTACGAATATCATTAAGAGCATCAAATATTCTAAAAATATCAACACCATTTTCATATGCTTTCTCTATAAATTTTTCCACAATATCATCAGGATAATGCTTATAACCAACAAGGTTTTGTCCACGCAACAACATTTGAATTTTTGTCTTTTTTAAATTTTCCCGAATTTTTTTAAGTCTTTCCCACGGATCTTCATTTAAATATCTTATACAGACATCGAAGGTTGCTCCACCCCATGCTTCAAGTGCATAATACCCTACTTTATCCATTTTTTCAAGAATAGGTATCATGTCCCGCGTACGTAACCTGGTGGCCATAAGCGATTGGTGTGCGTCCCTAAGCGCAGTTTCAACAATTTTGATACCCATGAGGATCCCTATCCTAACTTTTATTTCATGTATCTTTTCTTACTTCTTTAATAAATCTTGATAAGATTTTCTTTGGTGAAAGAGGTATAGTAGGCACTTTACTATTTCCAGGTTTCACTTTGATATGGACAAAAATTGGTCCATTACATTTTAGTACTTTTTTGAAATTTATCTCATCTTCAAAAAAGAATGTCTTTAATCCAACACTTTTTGCTATTTCACTAAGATTTACACACTTAGCATAAGTAGGTTGTGAACCAGTTGTTGAATAAGATTCATTGTCAAGGACTACAAGTATAAAATTACGTGGTTTTTGGCATGCAATAGTAACTAAACTATTTAAATTCATTAATATTGAACCATCGCCATCCAATACAACGACCTTCTTATTAGGTTTTGCTAATGCTATTCCCAACCCTATTGAAGATGCCATCCCCATTGATCCAAGCATGTAAAAATTTTTACTTGAATCTTTAACATGATAAAGTTCCCTAGCAGGAAATCCTAAAGTACATACAACAATCTCATCTTTAATATCTTCCATTATTTTTTTAATAGCCTCTATTCTTTCCAAAATGACACCTCTAAAAGTATAGCTGTAGGTGTCTTATTTTCATATGCGATGTTCCAAGCCTCTACAATTTTATCTCTAGCTTCTGCAGCTGTTTCTGGTCTAAAAGTTGGAATTTTAAGAGAATGTAAAATTTTTGGTGTAGCATTTCCCATAGGCATTTGTGCTTCTATTTTTTCACCTTTTGTACCTCTATGACTTATAACCATCAATATAGGTATACCATAAAATAAATAAAGAGATGCAAGTACATTTACAGAGTTTCCCAGCCCAGAATTTTGCATCAGTATTGCAGTATTTTTTCCAGCAATGTAAGCTCCAGCAGCAATGCCAAATCCTTCTTCTTCTCTGTTTACCGGTATATGTGTTATATCTTTATCATTTTCTACTAATTCCAATACTTTAGATAAATATACACAAGGCACACTTACAACAAAGTCTATACCAGCATTTTTGATACCTTCATAGACAGCTCTACTAGGATTCAAAATTTTCACCATGTTAGTTCAATGTTGAGTTCGTCTGCTATTTCTTTCAACTTTTCAACAAGCTTTTTATCTAGCTCTATGCCTTCCTTCTCCCGTTTTTTGATATTCATTCGTTCTCGATCTCCAGGTATTAAAACATCTTTTCCTGTAGATTTTATTTCTTTAACAAATTCATCTACATTTCTTTTAAATTCTTCTATATCATAAAATTTTGAGGGATCTATAGCTATGAGTAAATCTCCTTTTGTACACATTTGTGAAGGATCTACAGTACCTTTAACCTTAGATCCAAATTCTGCTTTAACAAGAGGACCTGCAAGAATTTCTATCATAAAACATAAAGCATATCCTTTGTGTCCTCCAAATGGTAAAATTGATCCATTTAACGCCTCATTTGGATCGGTAGTTGGATTTCCATTTTTGTCTACTGCAATACCCTCAGGTATTTTTTCATTTTTTCTTGCAGCTTCTAAAAGTTTACCTCTTGCAACCGCAGCAGTTGACATATCAACAGCAACATAATACTCATTTGATGGAATACTTATTGCTATAGGATTTGTACCTAATACTGGTATTTTACCTCCCAATGGAGCTACAGCTGGCTCTGTGTTAGTCATAGTAATTCCAATCATGTCATTTTTCATTGCCATGTCTGAGTAATATCCTGCAATTCCAAAATGATTTGAATCATGTATGCCTACAATGCCGACACCAGTATTTTTAGCTTTCTCAATTGCTAATTTCATGCCTTTATATGCTACTACCTGTCCTAAGAGATGATTACCATTTATCAGTGCAACAGAGTCTGTTTCTTTTTCTATTTCAATGTTTCCTGATGTTTTTATAGTACCTAGCTTAATACCTTCAACATACTGTGGAAATCTTCCAATACCATGAGATGTAAATCCTTTCAGATCTGCATCAACAATTACATCTGCAGTTATTTTAGCATGTTCCTCAGATACTCCCAATGCATTTAGTATTTTTATTATGAGTGATCTTTCTTCTTCTGGACTTATTATCAATTTAACACCTCTTCTATACTATTGATAGCTCCAAATTAAATTGATATTATTTTGTCTTTAAATGTTTTTATTCTTAATATTTTATCTTCAGTGACTTTACCAATAATACTGGTATCTATATAATTGTTTAAAATGTTGAGAGCCTTAGAAGCATCCTTTTTCTTTACAATCACAATAAAACCTACTCCCATATTAAATACCTTATACATTTCATCCAATGGTACTCCTAATTTATAAATAGATTTAAAAATTGGTTGTGGTTCTGGTAAGTTGTCTAAATAATATCCAACATCTTCATTAAGCCTCTCTAGATTTTTAAAACCGCCGCCAGTTATATGCACAAGCCCATGGATCTCAACATCACTTTTTAATAATTTGAGTATTGGTTTTACGTAAATTCTTGTGGGTTTTAATAATTCATTTCCTATTTTGACATCAGGAAAACCAGGCAATGGATCATCAACATTTAAAGATTCTTCCTCAAAAAATACTTTTCTTGCCAAACTTAAACCATTACTATGGATACCATTACTTTTCATTCCAATTACAACATCGCCTACTTCTATTCTACTTCCATCAATAATCTCATTTTCGATTATTCCGATACCTGTTCCAGCAAGGTCAAACCCATTTATTATATCTGGTAAAGAAGCTGTTTCTCCACCAATTATGCCAATGTTTGACATTTTTGCTCCTTTTGCTAAACCTTTACCAATCTCTTCTGCAATTTTTGGGTCTGGTTTTTCAAATGCTAAATAATCGACCATGGCTACAGGTTTGGCTCCTACACATAGAAGGTCATTTACAACCATTGCAACACAATCTATGCCAATTGTATCATATTTTTTCATCATGTTTGCAACAATGATTTTGCTACCAACACCATCCGTAGTCATTGCTATTTTTTTCTTATCAACTTCTATTACAGAAGCAAAATGACCATGTTTTCCTATAAATTTGACAAAATTAAATGTATCTTTAAGGTTTTTTGTCAATGCTAAAATTGTTTTTTCCTCTAGATTTATATCTACACCAGATTCTGAATATGTTACCACATTACCACCTCAAGCAAAAACATAATTAAAACCAATTCGATTCAATATATACGTACAGCTTCTAAATTTAAAGGAGCCCTGGTTTCTATTCTGTATTTTTTGTAAATACTTGAGGCAAGATCTAATGATTTATAGGCATTGCCATGACACACTAGAATTTTCTCAGGCTTAGGTGAAAGATTATGTACATATTTCATCAATTGTTTTCTGTCAGAGTGACCACTGAATCCTTCAATTGTTTCTATTTGCATTTTGACTTTGTAAACCTTCATTTTACCATTTTCTTCAAAGGTGATATCTCTCCGATTTTTTTGTAGTCTTCTTCCTAACGAACCTTCAGCTTGATAACCAACAAAGACTAATGTATTCTTTTCATCTTCACATAACCATTTGAAATATTCTACAGAATTTCCTCCAGCTAACATTCCTGATGTTGACAATATAACACAAGGTTCTCCTTCTACGACATCCTTTCGTTCATCTGAACTACTTACCTTATTAAAAATCTCAGAAGTAAATGGATTGTATCCGTAATGAAATATTTGGTCGGAAAGAGTTTTACTGAGATATTCTGGCCTCGTTGTATGTATTGCAGTTGCTTCCCAAACCATGCCGTCAACAAATATAGGTATCTCCTCTAATATTCCACTTTTAATATATTCATCAAGAACAACCATTAATTCTTGGGCTCTTCCTACAGCAAAAACAGGGATTAATACTTTACCTCCTCTTTTTATAGTATCATAAATAACTTTTATCAATCTTTTTTCTGCCATTTCTCTGCTTGGTTGAATATCTTCCTTTCCACCATATGTACTCTCCATTACAAGTGTTTCTAGTCTAGGAAAATCTGTTACTGCCGGTTCTAGTAATCTAGTTTTTTCATATTTAAAATCCCCAGTATATACAAGATTATGTTGTCCATCGCCGATATGTAAATGTAGAATTGCTGAACCTAATATATGTCCAGCATTATGCAATGTAAGTCTGATATCAGGAGTTATATCAGTAACTTCCCCATATTCAAGTGTTATAGTATGTTTCAAACATTTATTAACATCTTTGGCATTGAATGGTAATTCACGACCTTCTCTCTCAGCTATATCTATATGATCTAATTGTAGAAGAGCCATCAAATCTCGTGTTGGTGCACTACAGTATACTGGACCTCTATAACCATAATGATATAGATAAGGTACAAAACCTGAATGATCTAAATGTGCATGGGAAATTACAACGGCTTCTATTTCATCAAGAATGAACTCAGGGATATTTAAATAAGGATACGCATTTTTCTCATCATTTGCAGCTACATTGACGCCACAATCCAATAAAATTTTACTATTTGGGGTTTGTAAATATAGACAAGACCTTCCAACTTCTCTAAAACCTCCTAGAGCTGTTATTCGTGCCCAATCATTTTCATACTTGGGCTGTCTATGTATTCTACATCCTAAATTACGTAATATTTGTCTTCTTTTTTTACTTTCCCTTCTAAGTAATTTTCTAATTTTTTCAACAATTTTTGAAGGTATTGGAGGTGTTCTTAATATTTTTGGGACCCAACCAGTATGTTTTATTATACTTTTTGATGTTGAACCATGTTTGCCAATTACTAAACCAGGTTTCCTTGCTTCTACTATAACTTCACCAGTTACATCGTCAAAATATATGTTTGTAATTTTAGCTTCCTCTGGTACTATTTCTTTTATTTTTTCAATTGTCTTTTCAGGATCAAGAAGCGCTGATGCATCTGAACGTACAATTATTCTCTTTTTTAATTCTTTAGCCAATGTACGAATTAATCCACCATCTTCAGCTACTATCTCTGGATTTTTTGTGTAAACAACCAATTCAGGGCCTTCAAATTCAACTTTTGTAATTTCAACATTTTCAGGTATTTTACTTGCTATAACTTTTCTAATTTCTTTAAGAATCTCTGATGTCATAGAATCACTGGAAAATAAATTTTTAAAAAAAAGAAGAATTAGCAATCAATCTCCTTTATCTTAGATTTTATATATTTTTCATCAAACCTTTTGAATCCTTCCTTTTCAGTTACAACTGCTAATGAGATACCATCCCCAGAAAATGTATCTCTCTTTGTTGAAGATTTAATAGCACGTAAGGCAATGTTAATAGCATCTTCAACACTCATGTCTTTTTTATACCTATCTTCTAAAACCCCATAAGCTATTGGAGATCCAGAACCTGTTGAAACATATTTATCTTCAATTTTACCACCAGCAGGGTCAACAGAATAAATTTTAGGTCCGGTTTCATCTATTCCACCAATCAACATTTGAACAATAAATGGAAACATTCTACTTGCATGGAGAATATTAGATGCAATGCTTGCAGCTGCCCTAACAGTTGCAGGTTTTCCAGTCCTTAATTTATATAATCTTACTTCAGCTTTTAAATATTCTACTAATTTCTGGGCGTCGCCAACTGAACCAGCAACAGTAGTAGCAAGGTGCTCATCAATTTTAAAAATTTTATCTACAGCCTTATGGGCTATTAGGTTCCCCAAAGTTGCTCTTTTTTCACTGGCAAAAACAATGCCATCTTTGCATACTATTCCTACTGTTGTGGTGCCTTTAAAATTATTTCTATTACTCATATACACACCTCTTGATTCTATAAAAATAGAATACGCTGCATTAATTTTTTGGAAAATTCTTAACTTCTGACGCTCTCAGAATACCAATTTCCAAAATTTTAATCAGAAATGTTGTAGGTTTTTACAATAATATATATTTTATGTTTTCTTAGAGAATTGATGTTGACAACCTCCACAGAAAAAACTTTTCTGTTTCCAGCAATGAAACTACCTAACCATGTTTACAAAAATCTTATTCCAAATTAAAATTCTGTTCACAATAATAATTCTTTTAACAATTATAAAAAGTTTTCGGCTTTTTCCTTCGGAAATGAAATTCCTAATGAAATATTAAAAAAATTTGTAAAAAAAGCCTAAAAAAGATATTTTATGTGATCAATTCTGTTAGCATGTCTTTTTTCAATGCATTTTTAATTTCTCTAGCAATTCTTCGCCCCATGCTCATTCCTTCGCCATAAAGTAAGTAACTATATGGAGATCCATTCATAAATGTGTTTGTACCACCATCTGATCTTGCACTCATCTCAAAGGTTACTATTTCTAACTCATCAGTGCAAATCGTTTGAAGACAAAATGGTCCATTCATGCCAGGAGGCACAAGTTTTTTAGCAGCTTCTACAACTTTATCACCAATTTCAAATGCCTGAACTAATAAAGATTCCCTCATTACTACTGGATGGTTCCCTGTGATAACATAAGAAGGATTTATATCCATATCTAATTGATCTTTAGCAGGTATTCTCACAAGTCCATCAATATTTGATTCAAATCTTGAATCCATTCCTAATATTTCAACTTCATCTTTAAGTACGGAATAAAAATACTGAATACAAAAATTAGTACCTGTAACATATTCTTCAATGTGAGCTTTGGAAATATCGTCCTCACTAATCCAGTTTTTCTTTTTCATTATTTCTATTTTTTCATAAAATTCATCAGGTGAGGAAGCAATGAAATATCCTCTTCCTCCCCTAGCCCCTGGAAATTTAACTATCACAGGCCTATCTATTTTTTCTGGGTCATCGTATTTATATGGAATTCTTATTTTTGCTTCTTTCATCAATTTTCTTTCTAACTTTCTTTCTGATTCCCATCTTAATATCTTCCTATTTCCAAACATTGGTAAGTAAAAATCATTTTCAATGTTATCAAGGCCAGCATATGCAACAAAAGATCCATGTGGAATCACTATACTATTCATATCTCTCAATTTTTCCTGCACATTTTCATCATTTATTTCTTTAAATTCATTAACAATTATGAATTCATCTGCAACCCTAAATCTCTCATAAGGTACTTCACGACCTTTTTCACATACTACGGCAGTTCTAAATCCTTCTTTTTTTGCACCATGTAATATATGTAAAGCTGTGTGACTACCTAATGTAGCAATAGTTATTTTATCTTTCTCATATTCGTTTAATATTTCCACTATTTCCTCTTTTTTTATCATTCCTACCCAACCTAGTTTTTTAGGGTAGTTTTTTTATTTTTGATATAAAGATTATCTTTCTTGTTTATGAGAAGCAAAATTTAAATAATATATGTTACCATACTACTCATTTTGAATCCTAATTCACAATAAAATTGTTTTTACTCAACTATGAAATGGAAAAGAATTGGAGATATTTTAATATTAAACAAAAAGATTAATGACATAGAATATTTTAAGAAAAAAGGCATTAAGACAATTGTAAAAATAGAAAAAATAAAAGGAAAAGTTAGAAAACCAGAAATAAAAATTTTATATGGCTCTGAGACCGAAACTATACATAAAGAAAACAACTGTTTATTCAAACTAGATATTTCAAAAGTAATGTGGTCAAAAGGAAATACATATGAGAGAATGAGAATTGCAAAACTTGTTAATAAAGATGAGACAGTTGTAGACATGTTTGCAGGTATAGGTTACTTCTCAATACCTATAGCTGTTCATTCACAACCAAAGAAAGTATTTGCTATTGAAATAAATCCAACTGCATTTAAATATCTAAAAGAAAATATAAAACTTAATAAAGTTGAGAAGAAAGTATTTCCAATTCTTGGGGATTGCGGCAAAATAGCTCCAGAACTTGATGCAGACAGAGTAATAATGGGATATTTACCAGACCCATCCAAATATTTAGATTCTGCAATGCAATGCATATCTGATCGAGGAATTATACATTATCATGAAGCTGTACCAGATAAATTAGGTTTTAAACGCCCAATAAATAGAATAAAATCTGCAGCAAAAGATAAAGATGTTAAAATTTTACATAAGAGAGTTGTCAAGAAATATGCTCCAGGAGTTTCACATGTTGTTATTGATGCTTTAATTCATTGATTTTTTGTAGAATTTTTTTACTTAAAAATTCTTCTGAGATAAATTTAGGATAAACTGGTAATCTTTCTTTTAATTTAAATCCAGCCTCTTCAGTAAGGTTTTTTAGTTCATCAATTTCAGGCCATTTAGATTCTGGATTTACATAATCTTTTGTTATTGGTGATACACCTCCCCAATCGTCCGCACCAGCAAAAATGAATAATTGTGCAGTCTCCCTATTTAAATTTGGTGGTATTTGAACACTAACATCTGGGAAAATCAATTTTGTTACTGCAACGGTTCTTAACATTTCAATTAATGAAGGTTCTGGATAATTCTCCATCGGAGTTCCTGGTTTTGGTTTAAAATTTTGAATTATGATCTCTTGTATATGACCATATTTGTCATGAATCTTCCTTAATTTAAGCAATGATTCAATTCTTTCTTCAACTGTTTCACCAATTCCAATTAATAATCCGGTTGTAAACGGTATTTTTAATTTACCAGCATTTTCAATTGTTTTAAGTCTGAGTTTAGGATCTTTACCTGGACTATTTTTATGAGCAACAGTCTCCATTAATCTTTCACTGATATTTTCTAACATTAGACCCATCGATGCATTAACTTCTTTAAGTATTTTCAAATCTTTAAAGCTAAGTACGCCCATGTTTGTATGTGGGAGGAGAGATGTTTCTTCTAAAGTTTCATTGCATAAATAATATACATATTCCACCATGTTTTCATAACCTAGTCTATCAAGTATGTTATTCACAGGCTCAACAGAATCATCTATCTCACCCATTGTAAACAATGCTTCTTTACATCCATATTTTTCTGCTAATTTTAATTTTGACAGAACTTCTTTTGGCATCATCAAAGGTTTTTTATAATTTTCATTTCTAAAAATACAATACCCACACTTATTTCTACAAAAAGTAGTGACCGGTATAAAAACATTTTTAGAATAAGTTATGTATTTATCTTTTTTTAGAGAATAAGCTTTTCTCATTAGCTCTAATAAGTCTGAATAAAATAATTCTATTGCTTCCTTTTTATTCATGTTTTCATGCAAGGCTGGACACCACAACCTCTATGAAACATGGTCCTACATCTGCTTTATCTTTGTAGACAACAACAAATATACCTATATTATTTTTTCTTGCCAGCTTATATTCTACAATAAAATTCATTTGTTCAAAAGTCTCTTTAAGCTTTTCAATTCCCATAAAATCTGATTCAGCTTCTGGATCTATCTCTAATCTTATATTATTGTCCATCATAGCTAAAATATTTGAACCTTCTCCAGACATTAAATCTACTTCTTTAGCATCTAATTTTTCAAGTAATTTTTCTAACTCTTTTTTTATTTTTTCTCTATCCATTTTTTTACGAGATGCCCCCCTGACAATTAAAATTTTTTGAGAATCAAAAAGTGGTTTTGAACCCTCAAAAGCATTGAAATGTAATAGTATCTCCTTTGCAACATTATGTATACCTATCACATAGACACCCATTAGTTATTGTTCTTTATTTTTGTTAATTTCATATCTCAATTCTTGCAATGTGGCAACTCTTTCTGCAAATGCATTGTGTTGATGTATACTTTCTTCATTTACTTGTCTAACTGTAACTATGGTATTATCTGGTAAATAGGAAAATTTTTCCACTATTTTATATAACATCTCCCTAACAGAATCCTCAACAAACATTGGTTTCTTATGTGCCATTTCTACAACTTTACTTTCATCAGGTCTTTTAAGTAACTCATAAACAGGTGAACTCATAGAACTCTCAATTATTTCTATTATGTCTTCTCCACGAACTTCATAATTTTCAGGGACTTCTATCATTATAGTGCCTCTACTTCTTTGGTTATGAGAAGCTACTGTAACATTCTTCATCACTTTTTCTACAGTATTTTCATCTAAAAACTTTAACAATCTCTGCTTATTTAATTCCTTTAGTAGTTCTTGTGCACATGGACAAACAGTTATTCCTGTTACTTCGGCACCTATCATTTTTCTTATTTTAACATCGTTTCCGTTTCTAAAACCAACAGCATTTGCTATTATTTTTACCATTTCTTGGCTCTTATTGTTTGTTACTGGTGTCCTTCTTACAATTGCAAAATCGCTTTCCATATTAACTTCTGCTCTTTGAGCATATTTGTGTTTTTTAAGTAATAAACTTGCAATTTTTGCACATAAAGACTCTAACTCTATATTTATACCATTTACAGCTTCTTCTATTACTTCACTGATTGCTTCTGGATTTCTAGACATATGAATTCCTCTTTTACTACTTGGAAGATCTACAAAAGCATTGAAAACTGGTAACATTATTATAGGTCTTTTATTTTTTCTTTCAATTTTTACAAGTTTTTTAACACCTGTAACCCCCACCCTTGTTAAAGATATGGGGATTTTGGGCAATTCGTTTTGTGTATCTGGGAAGCATGTGCTCAAAATTAACCACCCCAAAATTTAGATAATTTATGTAAGTCAATATCTTTAGGATCTTCACAGAACATGACTTCAGCATTGTATAATTCTTTAGCTCTCTTAGCTAAAAGTTTTCCACTTTTATCTTTCTGAACTACAACTAATATTTTTTCAAAATGTTTTATTTTACGTGATATTTCATTTTTAATGACTTTTATCCGTTTTTCAATATTTTTCAATGCATGTTCTGGGATGTTTGGATTTATTTCTTTCATGTCTTCTAAAGCTAAAGGTACTCCTGCAACTATTATTTGTCTTGGATCTACTCCAATATCTTGTAATCTTTTTTTAATTCTTGTATTTTGTGTAACTATCAAAATTTCTTTGGGTATTTCCTCTTCAACAGTTTTTATAACATCAAAATCTGATAATATTTTCTCTATTTTCTTTTTTACAAACATCAAATTATTACAAAATTCTTGAGCATCTTTACCTTTAATTTTTCTTGAAGGTAAAGTTTTATAAATAAAAGTTTCAGACTCTAACAACTTATTTATTGCATCATTGAGAGTTTCTATATCTATTTGACCTTCTTTAACTTTATTTATTGTGATTTTATCTTTGCTTTTTATTTTAGGTTTGGATTTGCTAGCTTTTTTAATTAATCTTTCGCATTGTTTTATTCTTATTCTATCCATCTTCATACCTCTATATTTTGAAAAAATTGGATATAATACTTTTTATTTCAGAATATAATTTTTTAACTCTTATTTTAACTTTTTTAGGTTCTTTAAATCCATCCAAAATTCTCAAATTTGAAAACTGATCCATCCCCAATAATTCAGGATTTGAATATAATATAAACATTAAATTTGAATATTTTAATGCTTTTAAATTATAGCCCCCCTCTAACACGCACATAATAGGTAAATTAAATTTTCTAAGGAATTTGGCGATCCATGCGTAAAATTTTTCAGTTAAATTAATACTACCTAAAGGATCCCTTTTGTGTGCATCAAAACCTGCCTCTATTAATATTATTTCTGGCTTAAAATCATCGATTATTGGTGGGATAATTTCACTTAATATCCATATGTAATCATTATCATCAGAGTTAGGAGGCATGGGGATATTTATATTATATCCTTCTCCTTCATTTTTACCAATTTCATCTATAAATCCGCAGCTAGGAAATATTGTTTTAGGATCTTGATGTATGGAAATGTATAAGACGCTAGGATCTTCATAATATATTTCCGCTGTTCCATTACCATAATGAAGGTCGAAATCCAATATTAAAAAATTTTTAAATTTATTTCTCAAATTTTCAAGTCCTATTGCCAAATTATTAAAAATACAAAAACCCATGGCCTTATTTTTTGTTGCATGGTGTCCCGGTGGTCTTGATATGGAATATACCCACTTTTTACCATTTATTATTAATTTTGATGCTTCTATTGCTCCACCAGCAGCCAGAGAAGCAACATCATATGTATAGGATGTGGCATATGTATCAAAGTCTAAATAGCCTCCTCCTTTCTTACAAAATTCCTTTATGTAATTAATATAATGAAGTTCGTGAACTTTTTTTAAGTCATCGATTTTTGCCCTTTTTGGTTTATATACTTCCAAATGCTTAATAATTCCCTTTTCATGTAAAATATTTAATATTGCCTCAGTTCTATTTTTATTTTCGATATGATTTGGATTGTTATGAAGATTATATTTTTTACTATATATTATTGACATTATGATCACTTAATCAAGACTATCAATCACTAACTATTGCCCTCCAATATTTCACATGAATTCATGTTTTCCTTTACAACATTTAGTACAATTTGTGTATATGTGCGTACAACTTTTGGCTCTTTAAGTAAATTTTTAATAAAATTATCTAATTCACTAGTATTTTTAAATCTAGCAATTATTACAACATCAAATTCTCCCGTGACATCATATATGCACAATATATTCTTATTAGATGAATATGATTTTAGATCCTCTAAAAACCCACTTTTTGCTTTTATACCTATAATGACTGTGAGATCATAACCTAATTTTGAATGATCAATAACTGGCATGAACTTCTTTATTACACCTTTATCCATCAGTTTTTTAATTCTGTTATGTACAGTGCCAACTGAAATATTTAATTTTCTTGATATTTCTCGGTAAGACATTCTTCCATCGTTATTTAGCAAATTTATTATTTTTTTATCTATCTTATCCAACATAACGTTGTTTTTATTTTTTGGAGACATTCCACCACTCTCTGAACAATTTATAAAATTATTTTTTATTTTATTTATTTGTTTAATTTAAGATAAATATTTAACATTATTTGTTTAAACAGAATATTGTTGTTTTTTATTTAATAAAAATCTATATATAAAGTTAGCACAAATATTCAACCAAGTCATAAGAACCACGGCTTTTTAAATATATTATTTTTTGTGGAGGAAAATGAATGCATGAAGTCTCAATGGCAAATGCTATTGTTGAAACTGTAATTAATTCTGCCAAAAAAAATAATGCTAATAAAATTTTAGAAGTGAAGATCGAAGTTGGTGAATTAACATTGTTAAATCCAGAACAGCTAAAATTTTGCCTTGAAACTTTAAGTAAGGATACTATTCTAGAAAATACAAAGTTTAAAATACAAAAAAATCCTGCAAGAATTTCTTGTAATTGCTGTGGTTATGAAGGTAAGGTAAAAATAGATGATAATTCAGATCACTATTTGGCATTTGTTTCCTGTCCTAAATGTGGATGTATGGATATAAAAATACTTTCAGGAAGAGAATGCAATGTAAAGAGTATAAAAATTGAGAAGGGGGATTAAATGCATAAAATAGCTGAGGTAGAGGTAGAAAAGGATATAATAATGGCAAATAAAAAATTAGCAAGGAAAAACCAACGTTTATTAAATCAAAAAAATGTTTTTGCCATCGATGTCCTAGGAGCCATTGGTTCTGGAAAAACAGCTCTAATTGAAAAATTGATAGAAAAAATGAACAAAAAAATTGCTGTTATAGCAGGAGATGTCGTAAGTAAATATGATGCCAAAAGAATTGAAAAACTTAATGTACCAGTGGTGGGTGTGAACACTGGTAAGGAATGTCATTTAGATGCCCATTTAGTTGAACATGCACTAGAAGAAATACCTTTAGATGAAATTGAAGTATTGTTTATTGAAAATGTAGGAAACTTAATCTGTCCTGTAGATTTTGAATTGGGATCACATCTAAGAATGGTCGTGATAAGCACTTCTGAAGGAGATGACATAATAAAAAAACATCCTCATATATTTAAAGAGGCTGACATTGTAGTAATAAATAAGATAGATATCGCAGAATTTGTAGGTTCTGACATAAATAAGATGGTTAAAGATGTGAAAAAACTTAATCCTACTGCCAAAGTTATTAAAACTTCTGTAAAAACTGGTGAAGGTATAGACGATGTAAAGAATGCAATACTTGAATTTATGGGCAAATAATGGTGAAGAGATGAAAGTATGGATTGACATAACAAACACACCGCATGTAAGATTTTTCAAAAAAATAATAGAACATTTAGAAAAAAATGGAGAAGAAGTTATAATAACTACACGTAAACTTCATGGAATACATGAATTACTTAAAGAATTTGGCTTTGAATTTATATCAATAGGTAAACATAAAGCAACATTAAAAGATAAATTGATAGAAAGTACATATAGAGCTTATAGGTTATCAAAATTAATATCAAAATTAAAACCAGATGTAGCCGTGTCCAAACATTCTATAGAACTTCCAAGAGTTGCTTTTGGTCTTAAAATACCTATAGTATATGTACTAGATAACGAACATGCAATAGAAGCTAATAAACTTACTTTACCTCTTTGTGAAACTATAATACTACCTAAAGTAATAAATGTCTGGGATATAATAAAATGTGGAGCAGATCCTAATTCTTTAGTTAGATATAATGGAACTTCAGAAATTTTACATTTTGAAGATCATGAATATGATGAGAATATATTGGAAAAATTAGGAATAGAAAGAAATAAAGACCATATTATTTTAATGCGGCCAGAACCAATAAAAGCATCTTATTTTAAAGCTAGTCATGATACATCAATATTGATACCTGTAATTGAAAAATTAAGAGATTATGCTGACATACTTGTGTTGCCAAGATCTGAAAAACAAAAAAAGATGTTTGAAAAACAAGGCGTAGTGGTTTTAAAACCACCTATAGATACATTTAGTTTAATAAAAAAATGTGATCTGATGATCGGAGCAGGAGGCACTATGAACCGTGAAGCAGCTTTATTAGGTACTCCAGTAATTTCATGTTATCCAGGAAAAATATTAGCTGTAGATAAATTTTATATAGAAAAGGGGCTCATGTACCACTCTTTAGATCCTAAAAAAATTGTAGAGTTAGCATTAAAATTACTTGGTGACAAACCCAAAAAAATCAAATTGGAAACAGACAATCTCTTTAAAATAATAATAAATAAAATTTATGAAGCATGTGAAAATTAATGGACTGGCCGGGATTTGAACCCGGGGCCTTCGCCATGCCAAGGCGACGCTCTACCAAGCTGAGCTACCAGCCCATCAAAATATATGTAAATAAGACCTAAATATAAATATTACGTTTTTTTACTTTTAAATTTTTTGCGGTGTTTGTTGCTAAGATATGTGCCAATCTTACTGGTTCAGGTACTTTATACCTAATTAATTTTGAAATTATTTGTTCACAGGTCTTAAGAGACACTTTATGTCCTACACTCACATACACATCTCCCACTTTTACTCCTAAAACTTCACCTTGATAAAATATTTTATTATTCTTTACTTTTGCACCTCTTATCAATTTTTTTGCTACACCTATACTTGGGATATCTAATAAAACTCCAACATGAGAAGCAAGTCCAAAACGTCTTGGATGTAATATTCCATTTCCATCCACAACTAACACATCAAAATTATTTTTTAATTTTTTAATTACAGATATTATAGCATCTGCCTCCCTAAATCCTAAAAAGCCAGAAATATATGGAAAAAATAAATTAGTTATTTCTGTCTTTTTTTCAATAATTTTTAAATCGTTAAAATCAACTATAACTGCAGCAGAAACTGCAAAATTATTTACAGAGAATGATACATCTACTCCGGCAACTGTATTAACTTCATCTAAATAATTTTTCCTTATAACCTTTTTTGAAAGATTGGACTGTATATTTGCTAACTCATCCAACAATCTATAACTTATCATCTTTAAGCTGCTTTCAGCCATTCTGAAGCTTTTCAACTATTTCTTCACAAGCAGGTACAAAAGGATCAACCACAGTTGACAATGGTGGTGCATAAGAAAATTCCATTTCACATAAATCGCTACATTTCAAATGTTGTGAAATTGCAATTGACATTGCATCTATTCTTTCTGAAACTCCCTCTTTTGCAATTACTTGGCATCCAATTATCTTTCCATCCTTATTACATACAATTTTTACATAAATCCTTTCAGCTCCTGGATAATATCTAGCCCTTGTAAGAGCTTTACTCATACCACATACTGCCTCTATATTATGATATTTAGCATTAATCTCTGTCATTCCAACTGATCCAAATTCTAGATTACCTATACGTGATACCATAGCATTCAATACTGGACGAAATCTACACTTCTTACCTATGATATTTTTGGCAGCTACTTTTGCTTGTCTAACTGCAGTTGATCCCAATGGAGATAATGTATTTTCACCTGTTATGAAATCTTTTACCTCAACACAATCTCCAACCGCATAAATATTTCTCACAGAAGTCTGCATTTTCTCATTTACTTTTATTCCCCATTTTCCTATTTTAATCCCTGCTTTTTTTGCTAAAGATATATTAGGTTTAACACCTGTTGCCAATAATACCATATCGGTATTAATTTTTTTATTATTTAATTTTACAGCGTTTACTCTTTTTTCACCTATTATTTTTTTTACGGTTTTACCAACTAATACATTTACTCCTAATTTCTCCAAATATTTTTGAATTATTTTTGCCATTTCAGGATCTAAAGATCTTGGAACAACTTGTGAAGCCATTTCTATAATATCAACTTCCGGTATTAAATGTTTTAATCCATATGCCATCTCTATTCCTATAAGACCAGCGCCAATTACTGTCGCATGTTCACAATTTTCTGCCCATTTTTTTATTTTAATTCCATCTTCAAGAGTTCTAACTGTAAAAACACCTTCTAGATTAACACCAGGTATTGGAGGGACTGCTGGAATTCCACCAGTAGCTATAACAAGATAATCATATTTTAGTTCTTTTATTTTTGTATCATCAAGTCTTTTATATTTAATTAAGTTCTTAGTAGGTGAAATTTCAATTACTTCTGTTTCAGTTAATATATTAATATCTTTATCCAAATAATATTCGATATCATGCATTATAATTTCATCAAAGCTTTTTATTTTCCCTGAGAGGACATAAGGTATTGCACAAGGAGAATAAGCAACATATTTATCTTTTGTGATAACTATTATTTCGATTTCTTTGTTGTATTTTCTTATATTAGAAGCTGTGGATAACCCACCTGCACCACTGCCAATTATGACCACTCTCATAACGTCACCTTACCCTAAAAAATGATACCTTTTCCAATACTGAATGTAATATTTATAAGGACTATTAAAACCAATATTATGCCAATGCAATTTGTTATAGATTTTGCAACATCTTTTGAAATATTTAAATGTTTTAACAATTCTTCAAACATCAATCCACCATCTAAAGGCTTTATAGGTAGTAAGTTAAAAGATCCTATCCCTAAATTTAAAATTTGTATCCAAGAAAGTAATATACTAAACTCTAATAAAAATGAAAATAATGGTGCATAACTTTCAAGTCCTTTTTTAGGTACATAATTTTCCATACTTCTTATACCCATATATCCTCTTTTTGGATCTTCCGGTTTATGAGCCGTGACTAAAGTATATGTTCCTTTATCAGTCTGAATTTTTATTTTTTCACCTGGTTTTAATTTACTTACTACTGCAAAATAGCTTGAAAAATTATTTGTGGGGTGATCATTGATAGCATGTATAACCATCCCACTTTTTAAAACCTTCGATGCAGGGGATCCAGGTACAACATCTGTAATTTTCATTCCATCTGGATGAAGTGCTGCAGGAATTATAAAATTTCCAATTAAGAAGGCAATTGCTAAACATATTAATGCTAAAGTGATGTTTGCAACCGACCCTGCAGCATATATCCTAAGTTTAGATATTCTTTTAGCTTTTTTCATGTCATTTTCATCAGGCTCTACAAATGCTCCAGGAAGTATGGCTAAAAGCATTACTCCAATAGATTTTATTCTAACTCCTTCTACTCTGGCTAATATTCCATGTGCTAACTCATGCACTACTAAAACAGTTACTAATGCTATTATTCCATACCCTAAAGGCACATATATCTGTGATCCGGGCATGTCAACGCCAGGCACGACAACTGAAACTGCAGGTTTTTTAAATACTGTTTTTAATGAATAAAAAAGAAATACTGTTGTCACAACCATGGTAATAAATGCAACCACAATTCCAACATTCATATACCATTTCCAGAATTTTTTATGTCTTTTAGCGATTCTATCTATAAATTCTCTCATTCTTTTTGTTTTTCTCATCATTAATAATCCATGAATTTCAATTTTCAATTTGTCCCTAAAGATTATTCCAAATGTCCAAACAATGAGAAAAAATATCAGATAAAAATGCAAAGCATCCATTATTACACCCCTAATGTAAATGAATTAAATAATATTACATCACATTCTTCACCTTTATATATACCTTCAACATTTTCATCCACTACTATATAACAGTTTGCTTTCACCATAGATCTTATTATACCAGAGCCTTTACTTAAAATTGGTGTAACATATTTGTCATCTGCAATGCCTCTAACAAAAGTTGTTCTTCCCAGGCTTGATATTATCTTCTTCTTTGTTATTCTTTTAACTATTTGATGTTCAAAATCTATGCCTTGCATCCTAAGGAGGTAAGGTCTTACAAAAATATCAAATTGTACCATTGCAGCCACTGGATATCCTGAAAGCATGAAAATAGGTGTACCATCAATTTTTCCAAATGCCATGGCTTTTCCTGGTTGTATTGCAGTGCCATGGAAAAATACTTTACCAATCTCATCTACAGTGTCTACAACAATGTCACTTTCACTCACTGCGGTTCCACCAGTAGTTATTATTAAGTCATATTTTTCTTTAGCTTCTAAAAGCATTTCTTTAAGCTGGGTAGGGTTGTCATTACAGTGTTTAACATTTGGAATTGCATTAGTACTTTTTACCATTCCTAACATAATATACTTGTTGGAATTAATTATTTCTCCAAGTTTTAAACTCTCTTTGGGTTCTACTAATTCATCCCCAGTTACTATTATATTTACTTTGGGTCTTTTATATACCTCAATTTTAGAATAACCAGCAGATGCTAATGCTCCAAGTTCTTGAGATCTCAATATTTGCCCTTTTTTTATAACTTTATCACCACGTTTTATATCTTCTCCTTTCAAAGACACATTTTCTAAGGGTGTTACTCTTTTTGTGATGAGAATTTTATCATCATTTTTTTCTAAAACATATTCTTCCATTATCACTGCATTTGCACCAGGAGGTAGTGGTGCACCAGTATTAACTTTAATTGCTTCTCCAGAATTTATTTTTTTATTTGATGCACTTCCTGCAGATATTCTATCTATAACTTTCAATTCTACAGGATTATCTTCAGAAGCTTGAAAAGTATCTTCAGCTTTAACTGCATAACCATCCATTGCAGCTCTATCAAAAGGTGGTGAATCTAGTTTTGAGACAATGTCTTTAGCACAAATTCTCTTATATGCATTTTCTAATCTTACAACCTCCAAATCTAATATTTTTTGTTCTTTTTCTAGTATTTTATATACTTCATTAATTGAAAAAAGTTTTGTAAAAAACAATTAATCACCTCCATTAGTAAAAACTTTTTAACAAATTTAAAAATATTATTTTTGATGAAAGCTGTGGAACTTAAAGGCGTGAGTAAAAAATTTGGGGAAATTAATGCGCTTAATAATTTTACTTTAGAGATTGAAGAAGGAGAAATTATGGGAATAATAGGCCCCAATGGTGCTGGAAAAACAACGACTATAAGAATAATATCCGGTATATTACGTCCTGATGATGGAGAAGTACGTGTATATGGATATGATGTTACTAAAAATCCTTTAGAAGTTAAAAAACTGATTGGTTACTTACCTGAAGAACCAAATCTATATGAAAGATTTACAGTTTATGAGTTGCTTAAGTATTTTGGCGAACTTTATGATGTAGATAAGAAAAAATTAGAAATGCGGATAAAAAAACTTTTAAAATTAGTAAATATGGAAGATAGAGCAAATCATCGTATAAATACCTTATCTAAAGGAATGAGACAAAGAGTCGCGGTTGCAAGAGCATTAATACATGATCCAAAAATAGTAATATTTGATGAACCAACGATGGGTTTAGACCCTGGTACTGCACTTACAATAAGAAAATTCATTGCAAAACTTAGAGGTAAAAAAACTGTAATTTTATGTACACATTATATGGAAGAGGCAGAAATGTTATGTGATAGGGTTGCTATATTAAATAAAGGTAAAATTTTGGATATAGGAACTCCTGAAGAATTGAAATCTAAAATTCACAGTCCAATTGTCCTCCAAGTAAAATTGAATGACTTAAATGTATTAAGAAATTTAGAGATTCAAGGTATCAAAAAAATTGAAGTTAAAAAACACCACAATGTTGAGATTTTTCTAGAAAAAAGATCTGTAATCCCAAAAATAGTTGAAAAATTAGGAAAAAATATCCTATCTATCAATACAAAAGAAACATCATTACAAGACGTTTTTATAAAGATGGTTGGTGAGGATGAGTTTCATTAAACTTGCTAAATGGGAAATAAAAAATGTATTTAAAAGTAAAAAGTTTATGATTTTGTTTTTATTGCAGATTTTATCTCTTAGCATGATAATTTTTGTTTTCAGCATAGTATCACATAGTTTTGAAACTCGGGAAGTTACATTAAATCCTTCATTTACTTTTGTTACATTAGGTATAAATGATCCCACAGGGCTAATAATTAAAAATATTGATCAAAGTTGCTTAAAACTTGAAAAAAATAACTTATCAATAAATAACGTTAAAAACAATGATTTAACTGGAGTTTTAATTGTCAATTCTTCGTCTCCAATATCTTTGGATTTGTTTTTGAATGGAAAAGATCCAAAATCCATAGTTATTAAAGATGAAGTTTCAAAAGCATCGAACAGGACAGAAAGTATTATTTTAAATAAAATTGTAAATAAATTAGGAATTTCAAAAAAAATTCCAAATGCTCAAACCATATCAAGAGGAGAAGCTTTACCAGTAAAACTGATTAATAAATTTATGATCGCAATATTATTGTTCCTTCCAATTTTTCTTTTTGGAAATATCATAGTAGATAATATGGTGGGAGAAAAAGAAAGAAAAACAATAGAATTTCTTCTGGTTTTACCTACAACTAAAACATCAATAATTTTTTCAAAATCTCTTTCTGCTCTAATTGTAATTGGAATCCAGGTGTTTATATGGATAAATATATTATCACTCTTGGGCTTTAAAATTCCACAACCGCTGTTAGTTTATACCATAATTATTTTTACGGCGATTCCTATAGTTGGAGTAACAATGTTGATATCTGTTTTTGCTAAAAACTATGGAGAAGCTGGCATGGCAGTCACAATCACTTATATAATAATACTTGGAATATTAGTTATTCCCACAATTTTATACATAACAAACCCTAGGATAGTTATTTCACCAATGACGCTTGTGGTGAAATTACTTTCTTCTCAGCCCCTTACCTTAAGTGATTTAATCGTGCCTTTTTCTTTAATATTTTCCGTTGCTTTTATAAGTTATACATTGTCAATATACTTATTTGGAAAGGATGAAATAATATTTGGACCCAGACCTAGTGTATTTAAAATTATATGGGGGAGAAAATGAGCGTTATTCCTCTAATCAAAAAAGAAACAAAAGATATTATTTTTAATCGCCTTTATATTTTCATGGTGCTATTACAAATATTCATAATAGTAGGTGCCTTTCTACTTTCTCTTGCGTTTGCTGCAACTACTGATCCTCAAGTAATTGACAAAATAGGATTAAAAGATTTATTAAGCGTAGGATTAGCAGATTCATTACGTGGGTCTTCCTTAGATAATTATATTAAGTCACAAAATTTAAACACAATTTATTATAAGACATTAGAGGAAGGTAGAAAAGCATTAGGTTCTAAGATAATTGCATTTGTTTATGAAAAAAATGGTAACATTAATGTTGAATTAGATTACGGGAATGTATTTTCTCCTGTTGTGTCACAAAAAATCAATAAAGCAATAGAAAAATATAGAGTAGATGCAATGCTAAATAAATATAACATAAAATTAAAATCTGTAAGGCTAAACGAACATTATATTGACAATAATTCTTTACCTTTTTTACTACAAAGTCCAACTTTTGTTAAAATGATGTATGTTTTTATTATACCTTTAGTTCTTTTTCTTCCATATTTCATGGCATTAGATATTATAACTGACACGATAGTAGGTGAAAAAGAAAGAAAAACCTTTGAAATTTTACTGATGGCACCACTACCTGAATATAAAATTATTCTTGGAAAAATAACGCCAATATTATTATTTTCTACGGTCCAAGCATGTGCGTGGATGATTTTACTCCAAATTTTAAAACTTCCAATCTACAATCAATTTTATGTAATTACATTTTTGTTTATCTGTGGTATGGGACTTATAGGTGCTGGATTACTGATATCTATGGTTGTTGAAAGTACAAAGGAATCTAACACTGCCATGACATTATTATTATCTTTAATAACTTTTATATTTTTTATACCACTGTTTACAAAAGTGCCAGTTCTTTCTCAGTTTTCTGATTACATTCCTACAATAATTTTAATTAAAACTTTTTCAAATCCAACATTAAAAGAGGAAGTGATTTTTGATTCGATTCCAACTTTAATCTTTTCTCTTTTAATCATTATTATTTCAGTAGAAATTTTTAAACATCAAAAAGTAATAAGGTTGTGAGGTGATACTTTTGATAATAGGTGGTTCTGCATCACAAAAATTGGCTGCAGACATTGCAAACATTCTAAATGAAAAATTAGGTAACTTAGAGATTAAAAAATTCCCAGATGGTGAGAAGTACATACGATTTAATGATGATATTGAGGATGAGATAACAATTGTCCAATCTACAGGTTATCCTCAAGATGAAAACTTAATTGAATTATTTCTAATAGCAAAAAACCTTAAAAGTTTGGGTTGTAAAAAAGTTAGGGCAGTTATTCCATATTTGGCTTATAGTAGACAAGATAAAAGATTTAAGAAAGGAGAGGCCATTTCCATATCAATTATTGCAAACTTAATAGAATCATCAGGAATAGATGAAGTTATTACAGTAAATCTTCATGAAGAGAAAATAGTGGAATTCTTTAATATTCCAGTCAAAAATTTGTCTGCAATGCCCTTACTAGCCGAATATTTTAAAGATATTGTGAACAATCCTATTGTGGTTGCCCCTGATGAGGGCGCATTGCAACATGCCAAAGAAGTGGCTAAAATACTTGATTGCGAATATGATTATTTGAAAAAAAAGCGTATATCCCCGGATAAAGTCTCAACAGAAATTAAAGAAATAAATGTAAAAAATAAGGATGTGATATTAGTTGATGATATCATAAGTACTGGAGGTACTATTATCAATGCTTCAAAGATTTTAAAAAATGAAAAAGCTAAAAATATATTTGTTGGTTGTGTTCATCCTGTACTTGTTGGTGATGCATTGATGAAGATATATTTGAGTGGTGTAAAAGAAATTGTAGGTACTGATACGTTGTCATCCCCTATAAGTAAAGTATCAGTTGCTCCTCTTTTAGCTAATACATTAAAATAGTCAATGAGGGATAGCCTTTGTCATGTCTTTTGGAATAATACTACCAACTTTTTGCATTTTCTCTATTAATGTTTTTTTCTTTTTACCTACAAGCACATGTTCCAAGACTTCCCCAAGTGTCTCAACTGGTACAATTTCGACTTTATCTTCATAGTGTTTTTCAATCATTACATCTTTATAGTTAGATTTTGGAATTAATACTTTCTTAATACCAGCCTCAGCTGCAGCCTCTATTTTGCTAGTTACACCTCCAACAGGTAACACTTCCCCTCTAACACTTAATGATCCTGTAAGTGCAACTGACTGATCTACAGGTATATTTTCAAGAGCAGAAATCACTGCAGCTGCAACTGATACACTAGCACTATCACCTTCAACCCCTTCATAGGTTTGTAAGAATTGTATGTGAATATCATAGTTAGAAATATCTCTTCCTGTATATTTTTTGATGAGTGCACTAACATTTTGTACGGCTTCTTTTGCAATTTTGCCTAATTTACCAGTGGCAATTATTCTTCCTTCTTCTTTACTTTGTGATGGTACAGCTTCCGCAGCTATTGGTAATACTATTCCACTTCTATCACCTATTACAGCTAAACCATTTACACGACCTATTTCATAACCTTTAGATTTGAAAACACTGTATCTTTTTCTATTTTCTATGTATCTGTCAGCTATTTGCTGTTCTAATGTTCTGGCATGTTTTTTAGCTTTAATTACGTGTTCTCTTCTAACTAATTTTGAGTTTTCACTTCTAGCAACGTCTCCAGCTGCTCTTATTAAACCACCTAAATCTCTTAATTTAAGTGTTAGCATGCCTTTTTTACCTGCCCTTCTCCTTGCTTCTCTTATTATTTCATCAATTGCTCCTCTGTCAAAATGTGGAATTTTTCCATCTTTTTTAACTTCTTGAGCTATAAACTGAACGAGTTTTTTTCTATTTTCAGGAGTATCTGGCATTGTATTTCGCATATAAACTTCATATCCATATCCACGAATTCTTGAACGTAGGGCTGGATGCATTCCTTTTAATGCATCTAAATTACCTGCAGCAACTAACACAAAATCACAAGGTACTGCTTCTGATCTTACCATTGCACCACTACTGGTCTCACTTTGGCCAGTTATTGCATATTTTTTTTCTTGCATCGCTGTCAATAATTCTTGTTGTGTTTTCATTTTTAAAGTACTTATTTCATCAATGAAAAGAACTCCCTTATGTGCTCTATGAATCATTCCTGGTTCAACTCTTTCATGGGCTGGAGTACCTAAACCTCCGGATTGATATGGATCATGTCTTACATCACCTAACAATGCTCCAGCATGAGCACCCGTAGCATCTACAAATGGTGCTTTTTTTCTATTTTCATTATTAACCAATAATTTTGGCACTTGAACAGATTCTTTAGTTTTTATATGTTGCATGGCTAAAAATACTAATGCAGCAGCTATTATACTCGCTAAGAACTCTTTTGTTATTATACCCATGAATATGATTGTGATGATTAAAAATAACATGAGCGAGTTTTTCTTTTCTTCTTGAGCTCTTGCTCTTCTTTTATAATTCATTACAATCTTTTTTCCTTCACCAGCAGGTACCACGCTAACCTTTGGATTGTTTGGATCTTCGGGATTTGGATACACTAAAATGTCTTCTAATTGTTCACGTGGCAATAGTTCTGCCATGGCCTGCGCAAGCATTGATTTACCAGTTCCGGGCTCACCAATTAATAATACATTTCTTTTTTGTTTTGCAGCCTTTTTAATTGTCTCAACAGCTTCTTCTTGCCCTATAACCTGATCTATTAGCCTCTTAGGAACTTTAACATCTTTTGTTGTTTTATATTCAAATTCTGACATTTTTAGATCTATGCCTCCTACAATTTTTATCAAGTTTTATGGTGAGACAAATAAAAACTTAACATTAACTATTATGTAACATTCAAGTATTTATATATCATCTTTATGTTGGGGAGATATACAATGGCCAATAACCTTGCAAAGTGTTTAATGGTACAAGGCACATCATCAAATGCTGGAAAGAGCGTATTAGTTGCTGCATTATGTAGAATATTTGCAAGAAAAGGATATAGTGTTGCACCTTTTAAATCACAAAATATGTCACTCAATTCATATGCAACTGAAGAAAATTCAGAGATAGCAATGGCTCAAGCATTGCAAGCTGAAGCTGCCGGTGTGAAACCATCACATCATATGAATCCTATACTTTTAAAACCAAAAGGAGGGTTTATTTCACAAGTTATAGTGCATGGAAAACCTGTTGGAGATATGAGTTTTGATGAATACCAAAAAAAATTTCGAAAGAAAGCATTAGAGGCAATTAAAGAATCTTTGACATATCTAAGAAAACGTCATGACATAATAATAATAGAAGGAGCAGGTTCACCAGCTGAAATAAATATCCAAAAATATGATTTGGCAAACATGAAAGTTGCACAATTAGCAGACTCAAATGTTATTCTTGTGGCAGATATAGATAGGGGCGGAGTTTTTGCATCAATTGCAGGAACTTTTTTATTGCTGAATAAAGAAGATAGAAAAAGAATTAAAGGAATAATAATCAATAAATTTAGAGGGAATTTAGATATTTTAAAACCCGGAATAAAAAAAATTGAAAAAATTGTTAAAACACCAGTAATAGGAGTATTACCTTATAGTGAAGATTTGAGGTTACCTGAAGAAGATTCAGCATCCTTGGCTGAAAGAAAATATAAAAAGAAAGGTAAAATAAAAATAGGAGTCATTCATTTACCAAAGATATCTAATTTTACTGATGTAGATCCATTAGAATCAGAACCAGACGTTAGTTTAAAATTTATAGGTTTAGATGATTCTTTAGATAAATTAGATGCAGTGATATTACCTGGTACTAGAAACACTGCTAAAGATTTAATTAAAATTAGAGAACATGGATTGGATGAAGAAATTATAGAATTTTCTAAAGATTCTATAGTATTTGGAATTTGTGGCGGATTTCAAATGTTGGGTACAAAAATAATAGATAAATATCATAAGGAATCTAAATTTGAAGAGGTGGAAGGACTTGGACTCCTTGACTGTAAAACAAAATTTTCAATATCATCTAAAATAATATCTCAGAGCAAAGGTATAGTCCTTGGCGGTGGAATATTTAAAAATATGGAAAATGTCGTTGTTGAGGGTTATGAACTTCATGAGGGCACAACAATATTAAAAAATGTTAGGCCTTTTATCAAAATAATTAAAGGTCATGGAAATTTATTACATGGTAAATATGATGGTGCAGTTAATGAAAATGTAGCAGGTACATATTTTCATGGTATATTCCACAACCCGGAGTTTAGGACACAATTTGTAAATATATTGAGGAAAAAGAAAGGTTTAAAAACAAACAATCACATGAAAGATTACTACAAACAAAATAAAAAATATTCTCTAGATAAATTAGCAGATATTGTCCTTAAGCATGTAGATATTAATAAAATAGAAGAGATGTTAGGGTTGTAATAAAAAATTTCTTTTGATCAGGAATGGGAGGAACAATCTTGCATGAGAAAAGTAAGGAAATAGGGCTTAGGATAAAGGAATTAAGGAAATTATCAAACATTAGCGCAAAAGAAATGTCTAAAT
This sequence comes from Methanothermus fervidus DSM 2088, assembly GCA_000166095.1. NCBI lineage: Archaea > Methanobacteriati > Methanobacteriota > Methanobacteria > Methanobacteriales > Methanothermaceae > Methanothermus > Methanothermus fervidus. The sequence goes on from CP002278.1 coordinate 400,402, forward strand.
TTCTTGGCATACCTGTAGAATTATATAAAAAATATGAAAATGGAGAAGAAGACATTCCTGTAAGTTTACTTTTTGAAGTTGCACAAAAATTAAATGTAGATATGGGATTACTACTGACAGGTAAAGAAACAAGAATGCATATTTTTACAGTGACAAGAAAAGGTAAAGGTGTAAAAGTTAAAAGACGGGAAGATTATGAATATGAAAGCCTAGCTGAAAAATTTATCCATAAAAAAGCAGAGCCTTTTATTGTTACAGTTAAACCAGGGAAAGGAAAACCCAAAATGAATAGTCATCCTGGACAGGAATTTGATTATGTATTGAAAGGCACCCTTAAAGTTTATATTCACAATCATGAAATCATTTTAAATGAAGGAGATTCTATATTTTTTGATTCTTCCTACAAACATGCAATGGAAGCAGTTGGTGACAAAGAAGCAAAATTCTTGGCTATAATAATGTAAAGTGAGGTGTACTTATGGCATCTTTACTCAATGAATTTGTAAATAGAGTAAATTTTGAATCTTACGAAGATTTCAAGAAAAATTTTAAAATAATAGTTCCAGATAATTTCAATTTTGCATATGACGTAGTTGACAGATATGCTGAGGAAGTACCTGGAAAAAGGGCTCTTGTATGGTGCGATGACAACGGGAATGAAAAGATATTAAATTTTGCGGATATGAAATTACAATCAGACAAAGTTGCTAACTTTTTACGAAATTTAGGTGTGAAAAAAGGCGATAAAGTAATGCTAACTCTTAAAGGAAGATATGAATTTTGGTTTTCATTGTTAGCCTTACATAAAATAGGAGCTATAGCTGTACCTGCTACCCATATGCTCAGAGAAAAGGATATAGTATATCGTATAAAAAAAGCAGGTATAGACACAGTTATCTCTGTAGATGATAAAGACTTAATTGAGTCTTATGAAAGCGCTGAAAAAAAATTAGGTGTAGAACTCAAGAAAATTATAGTAGGAAATGAAAGAGATGGATGGTTAAACTTCAGGGAAGAAGTTAAGAAAACACCTTCAAACTTTAAAAAACCAGAAGGTGACAAGTATCCTTCAGGGAATGACATATCTCTTATCTATTTTTCTTCGGGTACTACTGGAATGCCAAAGATGATCCAACATGATTTCAACTATCCACTTGCACATATAATAACAGCAAAATATTGGCAAAATGTTCGTGAAGGTGGATTACATTATACATTGTCAGACACAGGTTGGGCAAAATCTGTCTGGGGACAAATATATGGTCAATGGATAGCCGGAAGTGCAGTATTTGTTTATGATTTTGATAGGTTTGATCCCCACAAAGTATTGAAGAAAATTGAAAAATATAAAATTAATACTTTTTGTGCACCTCCTACAGTATATAGATTCTTCATAAAGCAAGATTTATCCAAATATGATTTATCCAGTATAGAACATGCTGTAACTGCTGGTGAGCCTTTAAACCCAGAAGTATTTAAAAAATTTTATGAAGAGACTGGAATTAAAATCATGGAAGGGTTTGGACAGACAGAATGTACTTTATGTATAGCCAACTTCATTTGGATGGAACCAAAACCAGGATCTATGGGTAAGCCATCGCCACTTTACGATGTAAAAGTTGTTGACAAAGAAGGCAATGAAGTAGACATTGGAGAAGAAGGAGAAATAGCAATTGATACTTCTGATGGTAGGCCTTTAGGACTATTTCTAGGCTATTATAAAGATCCTGAAAAAACAAAAAAAGCATGGCATAATGATTTGTATCACACAGGAGATACAGCATGGGTAGATGAAGATGGATACTTTTGGTTTGTTGGAAGAAACGATGACGTAATAAATAGTTCAGGATATCGTATAGGTCCGTTTGAAGTAGAAAGTGCTATTATTTCACATCCTGCAGTTCTTGAATGTGCAGTGACTGGTTATCCAGATCCAATTAGAGGTCAGGTTGTAAAAGCAACTATAGTATTAACTGATGGATATGAACCATCTGAAAAACTAAAAAAGGAAATTCAAGAACATGTAAAGAAAGTTACAGCGCCATATAAATATCCAAGAATAATTGAGTTTGTCGATGAATTACCAAAGACTATTAGTGGTAAAATCAAGAGGGCCGAAATAAGGAAAAGAGACGAGATGAGATATAAAAAAGAACAACAAAAGAAATTATGATTTTGGGGATAGAGAATGGGTGTACAATTAGTTAGAGGGAATAGTGCAATAGTAATTGGAGCATTGTATGCTGGCTGTGATTGTTTTTTTGGATACCCTATTACACCTGCTAGTGAAATACTTCATGAGGCATCTAGATATTTCCCAATGCTTGGAAGAAAATTCGTTCAGGCAGAATCAGAGGAAGCTGCCATAAATATGGTTTATGGAGCAGCTGCCGCGGGACATAGAGCAATGACAGCGTCTTCAGGACCTGGAATGAGTTTAATGCAAGAAGGTATTTCATATTTAGCTGGGTCTGAACTCCCTGCAGTAATTGTAAATATTATGAGAGCAGGTCCTGGTTTAGGAAACATAGGACCTGAACAAGGTGACTATAATCAGATTGTAAAAGGCGGCGGACATGGTAATTATAAAAACATGGTTTTAGCTCCAAATAGTGTTCAAGAAATGTGCGATTTAACAATGGATGCATTTGACTTGGCAGAAAAATATAGAAATCCAGTTGTTATTCTTGCCGATGGTGTTTTAGGACAGATGGCAGAACCAATGAGATTTCCATCAAAAGCTATAAAACCAAATTTAAATAAAGATTGGGCAGTTCGTGGAACAAAAGACTCTCGAGGGAATCTTATAACATCTATACGTTTAGATTTTGACAAACTTGAAAAATTAAATAAAAAATTACAAAAAAAATACAAAAAAATGAAAGAAGATGTTAGATATGAAGAATATAAAACAGAAGATGCTGAAATTATTTTGGTTGCTTATGGCATAAGCAGTAGGATCTCTAAACATGCTGTAGATATAGCAAGAGATAAGGGAATTAAAGTTGGTTTATTGAGGCCTATAACTTTATTTCCATTTCCTGAAAATAAATTGAACAAGTTAAGTGAAGAAGGATGTAAGTTTGTAGCAGTGGAGATGAGCAATGGTCAAATGAAAGAAGAAATAGAAAGAATAACAAAGCAAAAGGTTCACATTGTCAGCAGAATGGGTGGAAACATTATAGAAGTAAGAGATATCCTTCAAAAACTTTATAAATTCTAGGAGGAGCAGCATGGGTAAAAAAATCTTAAAAAAACCAAATTCTCTTTACAATGTATTTCATAGAAAAGAATATGGGCCAAAAACTGCAACACATTATTGTCCTGGTTGTGGTCATGGGATTTTGCATAAGTTAATTGCTGAATGTATAGATGAACTTGGAATACAAGATCAAACTATTCTCATAAGTCCGGTAGGATGTGCAGTTTTTGCTTATTATTATTTTGATTGTGGTAATATACAAGCTGCACATGGTAGAGCTCCAGCTGTTGGTACAGGAGTGTCCCGAGCTGAAGATGATGCAATAGTGATACTATATCAAGGAGATGGAGATCTTGCATCTATAGGTTTGAATGAAACAATACAGGCTGCCAATAGAGGAGAAAGAATGGCTGTATTTTTTGTTAATAATACTGTTTATGGTATGACAGGTGGAGAAATGGCTCCAACAACATTAGTGGATGAAATCACGACAACAACACCCCAAGGTAGAGACCCAAAACTTACTGGTTATCCAATACATATATGTGAATTATTAAATAAACTTAAAGCTCCAGTCTTTATAGAAAGAGTCTCACTTTATGATGCAAAAAGTATAAGAAAAGCAAAAATTGCCATAAAAAAGGCTCTTAAAATACAAAAAGAAAGAAAAGGTTATGCATTTGTAGAGGTACTTTCACCATGCCCTACTAATTTTAACCATGAAATAACCGACGTTAAAAATTTCATGAAAAAAATGGAAGAAGAATTCCCTGTAAAAAATTTCAGAGATTTTAGTAAAGATGTTAAACCAATGCCAAAAATGAAAAGTGATTTTTCAAAAGAAAGTTTAGATAAAATCTTTAAAATAAATGAAAGATCTTTGCCATCTCCAAAACATGATAAAAGGTTTGAAGAAATTAAAATAAAGCTCGCAGGGTTTGGAGGTCAGGGAATTATCAGTATGGGATTCATTTTGGCTCAAGCAGGGTGCATTGAAAGAAAATATGTTACCTGGTATCCATCTTATGGTCCAGAACAAAGAGGAGGAATTTCTAGCTGTGATGTCGTTATTTCAGGAAGTGAAGTATCTTCTCCAGTTGTCCATGAACCTAATATATTGGTTGCATTTACTCAAAGTTCAATTGAAAAATTTAAAGATAAAGTAAAGGATGTTATTTTATATGATTCAACAACTTTCAGATTTGAAGAACCTACAGATTTAAACATTATAGCAGTTCCTGCATTAAAAATTGCAAAAAAAGAAGGTATTAAAAGAGCTGCCAACACTGCAATGTTAGGGGCTCTAACAGAATTAAATTTAATAAATATATCAAAAGATTCATTTAAATCAGCAATAAAAATGGCTTTTCAAGGAAAAGACAAAATAATCAACAAAAATTTAGAAATATTTGAAAAAGGTGCAAAATGGGCAAGAGAAAATTTATCAGAAATTAATATCATCTAATAAAGAAAATTCATTTATATCCATTAATAATTCTGCAGACTTAATATTTACTTTAATTCCATTCTCTTTTAGGGCAGCAATTAAATTTAAACCACCAGGAGTAACAATTCCTACTCTATATCTTTCCACTTTTGCATTATATAAAATTTCATTCGTTTTGCCAACCTTCATAATTTGAAAATTGGCTTTTTTAAGTTTTTTAATTACCTTTAAAGCCTTGTTTCTTGCTAAGTATGGTATTTCTCTCAAACTTGCCAATATTGTGGAAGTTTTAGATGATCTATATATTTTTGTCATGTTCTTTGAAATATATATCTCATGAGGGTCAAAAGATGATCCACTATAATCTATAAGTTCTACAAATCTTTTTTTATTATTTTTTATTTCAAGTAAACCTCCATATCTTGGAACAGACATTATTCCATTGTTTATAAGTACGCCATCTATAGTCAAACTACATACAGTTGCTATATCTACTTTATTATCTCTTTCTTTTAATTTTATAGAAGGAAACACAGAATATTCTGGTTTTTCATCAATAATGGTTTGAAATATTTCCAATGCATCATTTAAGTATTTTTTATCTATAGTTGATAAATTTGCAATGACTTTTCCATCCAATTTTTTGATATCCAAGTCTACCTGTCCTATTAGATTCCACACTTTTGTTAATAAAGGCACGATTTTCTTACCTTTCTCTTTTTTACTCTTTTTTAGGATCGGATTTGTTTGTGTTATGGTTTTAAGATTTTTAAATTCTGTTAAATCCTCAGCAACTTTAATATCAATATCATATCCTGCTTCATGTACCGCACAAATTGGAGTAATGCCCCCAACTATTGCTATTCCAATCATTCCATCATCTACCGGTACTCCCAATACTTTTTTTTCTCCAATTTTTAGTAAACCATTTATACCTATTTTACGAAGTTTTTTAAATAGATTTATTGCTTTTTCTTTAGCAGACTTTGGTATAATACGAAAATTAGCAGGAATTTTCCCCTTACCTTCATTTACTACATCAAGAACTGAAGTTAATTCCTTTGTAGCAAATGCTTCTAATGGTGTCATCGAAGTTTTCTTATATTCAATCAACTCTGTAAACTTTATTGGACGGAAATCTTCAACTTCGACTAATCCTCCAAACTTAGGTATTACTGGAATTCCTTCATTTAAAAGCATTCCATCTACTGTGGTTCCACAAATAGTTTTTACTTCATATTTTCCATTTTTTTTATTTAATCCTACTTTAGGACTTACACACAACCCCGTATGGAAAATCTTTTTCATCATGTTAAAAGCTTCAGATGGAATCACTGATATGTTTACAACAACTTTACCTTCACCTGTTTTTGGATTCAACGTTGTTTCATACATCATATTTTCGAATCTGGAAAATATGAAATCAACCTGATCATATACAAGGCCTCTTTCTACTTCTTTTAATCCTTTTTTTGTTATTTTCCTACCAGAATAACCTATACGTTTTGTAAGTCCTCTTTCGTCAAGTATACGCATGTGGTATCTTACAGCCCTTTCTCCAATATCATATCCTCTCTCTTTAAGTTCTCTTGCTACAGCTCTTGCCCCCAAGACTTCATTATGTTCGGCAAGAATTCTTAAAATTTCTAATAATTTTTTATCAAATTCTTTAAACATGAAAAACACCAACTGAAAAATTTAAAATTTAAAACTTATGATACACTAAAAACTTTTTTATTGAATCACTTAAAAAATTATATAGATAAATTATACTATTTGAGATTAACTATTTTTGCAAATTTTTATTAGAAGGAAGGAGGAGTAGTGTGAAAGTTAAAAAAGATGCAAAAAAAATATTAGATGAATTTTCTAAAGCATTGGAAAATATACCTAAATTAGATGAGACATATTACATTGTTGATAATACTAATAGAACACGCCCTGACGTTGTTTCAAAGACTAAAAATCCAACTAAACTTTTAAAAAATGCTAAAACTAATGAAAAAGGGGAAATAATAGTCGAAAGAGGTAAATGGGTCAAATGAAGGGAAAAATAATGCGAATGAATCTTGTTCTTGAGCTTCTAGATGTTCCAGGACAACTGTTTAATGCATTAAAACCTATAGCTTCTGCTGGTGCCAATATAGTAACAATAATACACGAAAGAGAAAAAAGCGCTAGAGGAAAAAAAAGTACCAGTTTCAATAACAATTGAAGGTGATAAAAAAACTCTAGATTTAGCACTTGAAGGATTAAAAGCAGCAGGAATACCCATTGTCAAAATTGACGGTGTTACACAAAAAGAAGATACAACCTTAATATTCATTGGAAAAAACATGGATCAAAAAATCCAAGAAATTTTAAATAAAGTAGATTCTATTACTGAAACAAGAATTGTAGACTTATCTTTTAAAATTTCCCATAAACCAGGAACAGCTGCAGCAAAATTAGTTATAGAAACTCCAAAAAATAAAAAAGAAAGTGTAATAGGGAAAGTAAAGAAACTTGCATCGAAAAGAAATATTCTAGTGATATGTGAGGCAGGATAAGATGAGATTGTGTTTAGTGGGTTTTGGATCTGTAGGACAAGGAGTTGCAGAAGCATTGTTATTAAAAAATAAGTTTTTGAAAAAAAGATATGGTCTAAATGTTAAAGTTGTAGCAGTAGCCGATTCCTCAGGAGCTGCACTTAATCAAAATGGGTTAAATCTTGAAAAATTATTAAAAATAAAGCAAAAGACAGGGAAAGTATCAAATTATCCTAATTATGGCGTTGAAGGCGTTACTGCACTTGAAGTCCTAGATGAAATAGATTATGATTGCTTAGTTGAAATGACACCAACCAATATTACTGATGGTGAGCCAGCAAGAAAATTAACAATAAAAGCTATAAAAGATGGCAAAGATGTTGTGACCTCAAATAAAGGACATTTAGCTCTTTATTTCCCAAAACTTATGAAAATTGCCAAAAAGAATAATGTTAAATTTAAATTTGAGGCATCAGTAGGAGGGGCCATGCCAATCATAAATTTTGCAAAATATAATTTACCTTCATGTAGTATAGAATCTATCATAGGAATATTAAATGGAACAACAAATTTTATATTATCTAGAATGGCATCTGAAGGATCATCGTATGAACAGGCTTTAAAAGAAGCACAGGAACTAGGAATAGCAGAAACAGATCCAACATATGATGTTGAAGGTATAGATGCTGCTTGCAAATCTGTTATTTTGGCTAATTCAATTATGGAATTAAATTGTACTCTAGAAGATGTTGATATTACTGGGATAACAAATATAACCCCGGAAGCTATAGATTTAGCTAAAGATGAAGGATATTTAATAAAATTAATAGCAGAAATATCTAAAGATAGGATGGAAGTTTCACCAAGACTTGTAGATAAAAATTCACCATTAGCAGTTGATGGTACTTTAAATGTAGCAATGTTAAAAACAGATCTTGCAAAAAATATTACTGTTATGGGACGTGGAGCAGGTCCATTAGAAACTGCATCTGCAATACTTACAGACATCATAAATATATGGCGAGAAAAATGAAATATGTAATTCTAGTTGGCGACGGGATGGCTGATTATCCTATAGAGGATCTAGGTAATAAAACGCCACTACAAGTAGCAAATAAGCCTAATATGGATGAGCTAGCTAAAAAAGGTTGTAGTGGCCTTTTAAAAACTATACCTAAAGGTATGAATCCAGGTTCAGATGTAGCAAATTTATCTATTTTCGGATATAATCCCAAAAAATATTATACTGGAAGAGGTCCATTAGAAGCAGCAAGTCTTGGAATTAAATTGAAAAATGATGAAGTAGCATTTAGATGTAATTTTGTAACTGTAAATAATAATGTTATGGTAGATTTCAGTGCTGATCATATAACTACTGAAGAATCTAAAGAATTAATTAATGTTTTAAATAATAAAATAAAAAGTGGTAAGTTTTACGTTGGTGTAAGTTATAGAAATATATTCATATATCCTGATGGAAAAATCAATAAATTAAAAACTACTCCACCACATGACATAGTTGGTGAACGCATTGATAAATATTTACCAAAAGGTGAAAATTCGAAGAAGATTGTTGAGATAATGGAAAAATCTAGAGAGATTCTTAATAATCATCCAATCAACAAGCAGCGAGAAAAAAATGGTAAAAAGCCAGCGAACATGATATGGCTATGGGGACAAGGAAAAAGGCCAAAAATGATACCATTCGAAAAGAGATTTAATATTAAAGGCGCAACGATAGCAGCAGTTGATTTAATAAAAGGGATTGGTAGTTATTTAGGTCTCAAAAATATAGAAGTCCCTGGTGCTACAGGCTATATTGATACAAATTATAAAGCTAAGGGTAAATATGCTATAAAAGCCTTAAATAATTATGATTTTGTTTATATACATGTTGAAGCTCCTGATGAAGCTGGTCATGCAGGCGATGTAGAAGAAAAAATTAAGGCAATTGAAAATATAGATTCTAAGATTTTAGGTCAAATTATTGACAATGTAAATATGGAAGAATTAACGATAGCAGTGCTTCCTGATCATTTCACCCCAGTTTCTGTGAAGACACATACATCAGAACCAGTACCGTATGTCCTTTATTCACCACGACTTAAACCTGATGACGTTTATAGCTATGATGAATTTTCTGCTAAAAATGGTTCACTTGGTATAGATAAAGGCTATAATTTAATAAAAAAGATGATGGGGTGATAAACTGGTAAAATATATCATTTTTACTGGTGGCGTAGTAAGTTCTGTAGGTAAAGGCATAACTTTAGCTTCAATTGGAAGAATACTTAGATCTTATGGTCTACGTGTAACAGCAATCAAAATAGATCCATATCTCAACTGGGATGCTGGAACCTTAAATCCATATCAACATGGGGAAGTATTTGTCACTGAAGATGGTATGGAAACAGATTTAGATATTGGACACTATGAACGATTTTTAGATGTGAATTTACCAGGTGAAGCAAATATCACAACTGGAAAAGTGTATCTATCTGTTATCAAAAAAGAAAGAGAAGGTAAATTTTTAGGATCATGTGTTCAAATTATACCTCATGTCACAGATGAAATAAAAAGAAGGATTAGGAATATATCAGAAAGAGATGATAATGACGTTGCATTAGTTGAAGTAGGTGGCACTGTAGGAGATATAGAAGGTCAACCATTTTTAGAAGCCTTAAGACAATTGAAAAATGAAGAAAATTATGAAAATGTGATGTTCATTCATGTAACTTATGTTCCTTATCTAAAGTCAGCTGGAGAACTTAAAACAAAACCTACACAACATAGTACAAAAGAGCTTAGAAGTATGGGTATAAATCCTGACATGATAATATGTAGAAGTGAAATTCCCATAGATGTTAACACAAAAAATAAAATTGCTCATTTTTGTGATGTAGAACCAAATGCCGTTATAAACGTTCCTGATGTAAGTTCGATATATGAAGTTCCACTAATTTTAAATAAACAAAACGTAGGGGAATATATAATAAATAGACTCAATCTAAAGCCAAGATCTCCTTTTGACATGTCTCGTTGGGAAAAAATTGTAAAAATGATGAAAGTAAAGAAACCTTCTGTTACTGTTGGCATAGTTGGAAAATATGTAGAACTAGAAGACTCATATATAAGTATAAGAGAAGCATTAAGGCACGCAGCCGCTAAAGTTGGTGTAAATGTTAATATTGAATGGATTAGCGCCGACAAAGATCTCAAGAAAGAAAATTTTGAAAATTTAGACTCTATACTAGTTCCAGGAGGCTTTGGTTCAAGAGGCGTTGAAGGGAAATTAAAGGTCATACGACATGCTATGAATAACAAAGTCCCAATTTTTGGAATATGTTTGGGCATGCAATGTATGGTTATTGAATTTGCTAGACAACATGGCCTCAAAAATGCTAACAGCACAGAATTTGACAAAAATACACCATATCCAGTTATAGATTTAATGGAAGAACAGAAAAAGATAAGAAAGATGGGAGGAACAATGCGACTTGGAGCTTATCCCTGTAAAATAAAGAAAGGCACAATTTCATATGATGCATATAAAAAAGATCTTGTATATGAAAGGCATAGACATAGATACGAAGTAAATAATGAATATAGAGACATTTTAGAAGAGGAAGGACTCGTAATAGCCGGAGTTTCTCCTGATAATTTTTTAGTTGAAATTATTGAACTAGAAGACCATCCATGGTTTTTAGGATGTCAATTTCATCCAGAATTTAAATCAAGACCCAACAGACCTCATCCATTGTTTGTTTCTTTCATTGAGGCATCATTGAATAATAAAAAATTAAGAGACAGGGATAAAAAATGATACCAACAATCTGCGTGATTATAGGTATAATCGTAACATTTTATGCAGCATATAGTGATTTTAAATGGGGTATTATTCCAAATAAATTAACATTTTCAACACTTCTCCTAGGATTGCTATTAAATACTGCTTGGGCAGTTATGATGTCTAATATTCCTTTTCTTACTAACATGCTTATATTTGTAGGTTCTGTATTTGCTATTTGCTATTTCTTCTATTGGATAGGGGCTTGGTCTGGGGGCGACGTAAAATTACTTACGGCATTGGCGGCATTGGTACCTTACAGATATTCTATAACAGATGTGACTGTAACAGCCCCATACCCTTTTCCATTTACAATTATAATAAATAGTATTATATCCCTTTTACCTTATTTAATGTTTTATACGACCTATATTGTTTTTAAAGAAAAAAAGCACTTGGTGAATGAATTATTAGAGCCAATACGGAATTATAAAAAAATTTTAGTAACATCTATAGTTTTGGTAGCTTCTATAAACTTTGCAAAATTTTTCACACATATATATCTTTATTCCATAGTCTTAACAGTCATATTTACATTTCTTATTTTTCTTTTCATTTCTAAGTTACAGAAATACATAAAGTTAGCTGTAATTCTATCAATAACCTTTTTAATTTTGTTTATACATCCTTACAATAATTTTATTTCCATTATTTCAATTTTTATAACATTATTAATTTTTAGCTTTCTCCTGAATTTTTTCACAAGAATTGTAACTGAGGCTTTGAGAGACGATGTGAAAGTTGAAGATCTTAAAGAAGGAATGATATTAGCATATGATCTTGTTGAGAAGAATGGAAAAATATTTTTTGATTCCAAACCTTTAAAAGAAAAAATAAAAGAATGTTTGAGAATGGGAAACATAGGTCCAATAATAAATCCTGGTAGAATATTGATAAAATCAATGGCGGCGGGTTTATCAGAAAAAGATATTAAACTCTTAGAAAAACTTGTAAAAGAAAAAAAATTAGAAAATAAAATAAAAATTAAAAAAGGCATTCCATTTGGGCCTGCAATATTTATTGGCTTCTTGATTTCTGTGTTATTTGGAGATATAGTTTCTGCTATTTTAGAATTCGTGAACTACCCCTAACGAGTTAAAAATATCTATCTAAAATACCTTTTAGCATTTTAGCGTGCCTAGCTTCATCTCTTGAACTTTCATCAAAAAAATCATGTGCTGGATCGATGCCAACTTCCTTTGCTTTGGTTGCAGCATCTTTTTTCTCTTTATTAGCTTTCAATTCTCCTTCTAACATCATTTCTATGTTTTTCTTTAGATCTTCATTAATTACACCATTCATTTCTGCGAAATGTGCTGCATGTTCTGCTTCTTCGAATGCAATTCTTTTAAAAACCTCTGCAACCTCTGGTAATCCTTCTCTTTGGGCTTGTCTAGCCATTGCTAAGTACATTCCTACCTCTTTGCATTCACCTTCAAAATTATTTTGAACTTCTTTTTCTATTTCTGTATTCTTGGTTATTCCAATTTTATGCTCATTAACAACTTTCATTTTTACATCTCCTTTACCTTTTTTGCCAGTTTTCTACCAATTTCGTAACACTTTTCTAATTCTTTTTCATCAGGTATATAAAATATTTCATATTCATCTATAACCTCAAAACCACATTCTTTAAGTTCATTTGCTATTATTTCTGGGGCTCCACCTTCTCCACCCATAGATCCAAATGTTATTGCTAATTTTTTAAATCCAGTCCTATCAAATCTTAAACCTTTAAGATAATATATAATATCTCCAAGTGTGGGATATGGTTTGTCATAAATAGTAGGAGTTCCAAAAGCAACGGCTTTGCTGTCTAGAATATCCTTAACAATTTCACTTCTCTCATCTTCATGAAGGTAGTACATCCTAACATCTACTCCTTCACTTATTATACCTTCAGCTATTGCATGTGCCATTTTTTGTGTTGAGTAATGCATTGTATCATAGATTATCGTTATTTTGTTTTTACATTTTCCTTCAGCCCAATCCTTATAGGCTCCAATTATTTTCATTGGATCTGTCCATATTTGTCCATGGGAAGGAGCTATCATTTTTATTTTATTTAAAAGCCCCAAATCCTCTATTTCTTTGAATTTCTTTAAGACTCTCTTTGATAAAGGTGTAATTAAATTTGCATAAAATTTTTGGGCAGCATCCATTAGCACATATTCGGGAATCTCATAATCATATCTTTGAGGATAACAGAGATGTTGTCCAAAGGCATCATTTGGGAATAATATACCGTCCTCAACAAGTAAAGTGAACATACTGTCTGGCCAGTGTAAAAGGAAAGCTTCCACAAATGCCAGTGTTTTATTTCCTAAATCTAATTTGTCACCTGTTTTAACTTCGATAAAATCTGCATTTTTAAGTTGAGGGTAATGCTTCTTTAAACCATCAACTGCTATTTCCGTACAGTAAATTGGAGCTTCTGGAAATTTTTTATGGATTTGTGGCAATGCTCCACTGTGGTCTCTTTCAACATGGTTTTGTACTATTACATCAATTTTTTCTCTCTTTTCTTTTTCTAATGCATCTTTTATTCTTGCCCATAATTGGGTTTCAGTGCCAGGGTATGTGTTATCAATTAAACAAGTTTTATCTTCCCCAAAAACTAAATATGCATTATAGGTTGTGCCTTTAAGTGTATATCCGTGATATATTCTAATATCCCAATCTAAAACTCCAACCCAATATACACCGTCTTTTATTTTTACAGCTTTGGCTTTCATTTTATCACCATTTTGTTCTATAATATTCGAACAATATATATTTTTCGGTCATGATCGAACAATTTTATATAAAAATATAAATAAAATTAATTTTAGGTGAAAAAATGCAAGAACTAAAAAGCAGTATATTTTCAACAAAAAAAGGCTTAAAGATTGTAAACAGTCCTACAAAATTGAAAATATTAAATTTGTTAATGGAAAATGGTGAAATGTATTTTAACGAAATTGTAAATGCCGTTGGAAAATCAAAATCAACAATATCTACACACCTAAAAGATTTAATTAATGAGGGCATTGTAAAATCGAAAGTTTCTCCAAGAAATCGTAGAAAAAAGATATTTTATGTAGAATCTAAATATTTAGGAAAAATAATGCAAAGAAGTCCATATAAATTTCATGAAAACATAGAAGATTTAAAAAAATTGTTAAAGGATGGAAGTAGAGGATTTTATAGACTCATGTTTCATCTAATTCGTGTTGAATTAATGAAAAAAGGTATAGATTTGGATCCTATCTTAAAAAATGTTGGAAAAAAACTTGGAAAAATAATTTATGATGAAGTAGAAGAAAAAAATTTTGAAAAGTTGTTAATTAAATTAGTTAATTTCTGGCAAAAATATGGTCTTGGAAAAATGGAAATAAAAAAGAAAAAAACCTTTAGAGATTAAAGTATATGATTGTTTTGAATGTGGTACACTGCCAAATATTGGAAAATCAGCATGTGTGTTGGATTCTGGTATTCTCAGCAATATATTTCAATTATATACTGGTAAAAAGGTAAAGGTAAATGAAAAAAAATGTTACGCACAAGGCAACGATTTTTGTTTGTTTGAATTATCTTTTGAAGAATAAAATTTATTGAAAAAATAAATTTAATTAAAAACTATGAAGAGGTATGAGACATTAATAAAAAATATTAAAAAAGAAATAAAAAAAGGTTCAATAACTAGAGTTTTAGAATTACTTTATGAATTGCCTCATTTTGATTGGGTAGGAATATATTTACTCAAAGAGAAATCACTTGTTTTAGACAGATATAAAGGATTTCCAACAATACATAAAAGAATACCTTTAGGTAAAGGTTTATGTGGTACTGCTGCACTTAAACAAAAAACTATAATTTCTAATGACGTTTCAAAAGAAAAAAATTATATCCCTTGCGATGAAAATGTAAAATCTGAAATAGTTGTACCTATAAAGAAAAATGACAAGATTTTAGGGGTTATTGATGTTGACAGTAATCAACTTTCTGCATTTAATGATGCAGATAAAAAACTACTTGAAAAGATTGCAAAAATGATATCAGATGCTTTTGACCAACTGTTTTCCTCTTGAAAGTACGAGAATATCTGGACGAGGAGATTTACCTGAAAATTCCTTTTTACATCTATTACAAAGTTTTCTAGCTGTTAAACCAACAACCATTGAAGTACCAGGGAAATTCCTTGCATACACAATATCTACTTTCATAGTTATATTCTTTAAAATTTTTTTGATCATTTTTGTTATGTGTTTGTGAAACACTTCTGCATCTTCAACCTCTAGGCCTCTGATGTCGGCAAGAAATCCCGAACATCCACAAGCCATTTTAAAAATTTTTACTTCAGGTACATAAACAAACTTACCAGTAAAATTTTGTAGGTCATTTTCTATTTTATTTCTAGCATCGCTCAACAGATTTAACTTCATTTACATCACATTTAACTACTTCTTTAGCTAGTTCATTACAAAAACCACAATCATGGCAAAATTTAGAACATTGCTTCCATTGTTCTATAACACCATCCAATTTATCATTGGGGATGTAAAAACGATCTCGAAGTTCATTTGGACAATCCAATATATCTAATAAATTTCCAACATATTTCCCCTTCATATAACTTTTAGCTGTATTTATAATCCATTCTACTGTGTTACTTCTGCCAGCTATTTTTACAGAATCTATTCCTAATTTCTTGTATTCTTTGATATCTTCAGGTCTAATCCAAGGAGATTTTATGATTAAGGAAGGATCTTGAACTCGGAGTGATATACACCTTTCAAAATAATAATCACCAAAAATAGGTTCTGGAGATGTAGTAACATGGGAAAATAAATTAAAATGGAAATACCGAAAAGGACATTTATAAATACATGCTTCATTAGCTATAACCTTTAATTTGCAATTTACACAATCTCTAATAGCTTCTATAATATCAAAATGTCTATTTATATTGGTATCAAGAGTTATTTCCGATGCTCCTAATTTTTCAAAAAATTTTGCTTTTTCTGGTGAATCAATATGTGCAATACAAGAAACACATACTTCAATGTTTTTAGTTTCTTTTGACACAAGCTCAACTAGATAGGGATCTGAAACTATTACACCATCTACACCAATCTCTTCTAATTTCTTGATATATCTGGCTAGGATTTTATATCCTTCAAAAGTTAGATGTTTTCCTCCAAAACAGGAAGAATTTAAAACTAAATTAAATTTTATGCCATGTTTATGGGCATAATTTACTTGTTCTTTAATATCATCAAAAAAAGGTGAATATAAAGCAGCCCTGCCACTACCTATAAATTCAGAGATTCCTGCCATATATACATCGTAATCTCTTTTAGGTAAATTCTTAAATATTTCTTTTTCAGAATCTAAAGTTCCAGGAAGAGGTATGCTAAACTTCATCATATTTTACTTTGTCATCGAGAATACAAAATATTTTCCAGATTAAAAGTCTCTAAACAATTATTATTTTGAGAATTTTTAAAACAAAAGTAATACGATAGTATTAATAATTAAAAATTTATTGCGAGGAAAAATATGTATATAGCATTCGAAGGAATTGATGGTTCAGGAAAGACAACTATATGCAAGTATATTTCTTCATATTTGAGAAGAAACGGTTATAAAGTCCTTACTGTTGGATTCCCTAGCAATAATGAAATTGGTAAATTAGCTAAAAAAATGTTAAAAGGTGAAATTAAATGGAACGAAATAGCCTTTGAATTACTTATAACTGCTGATATGTTACAATGTAATCACAAAATTAAAAAATTTTTAAAAAATGGAGGAATTGTTTTAAGTGATCGTAGCCCTTATTCAAGTATTGCATATAGGCCACATTTACGCAATTGGATAGAAAAAATACACAAACCTTTAATTAAACCAGACATTGTTATATTTTTAGATGTGAGCGTAGATAATGCATTGAAAAGAATATATAAACATGACAAATATGAAAAAAAGAAATACCTAGAGATAGCAAGAAGAACATATTTACGTCTTTCTAAAGAGTTAAATTTTGTTAAGATCAATGCAAATAAAAATTTTAAAAAAGTATTTTTGGATGTAAAACATATCATTGAAAGTTCAGTGAAAAATAAAAGACTATCACTCAGGCCTTCTCAATAGATATCCTGCTGCTATTAATGCAATCAATATTATAACACCAATTATTCCTGCAAATGGAATTCCTGGCTTTCCAATTCCCTTAGACACTGGTGTAATCTCATATGCTTTACCTGCTGCTCCAGCAGCTTGGGCTGCCCCCCTTGCACCAATTTCACCACCAACTCTACCTGAAGGACCTGAAATTCCTGGTGAAACTCCCCTTGTTGTTGCAGTTCCAATTCCTACTCTTCCTAATGCAGTTGGAGCTCCTAGTTGTGATGGTGCTCCTGGAATTGAAGGTTGTGGTGTAGTTGTTGGAATTCCAGGGATTGAAGGTTGTGGTGTTGTTGGAGCTCCTGGGATAGTTGAGGGAACTAAAACTTTTAAATATTCACTAGCCAAATTAAGTTGTTGAGATGTTAGCTGTACCATTCCACGAGAATAAGCTTGATAAATATATCTACAAATCATTTCAGCTGCGGAAGCATCAAATTTTCTTAAAATATCTCTATTTAAGTAGATAGACACCAATCTATTCCACATATCTTTATTTATAACTTTAACTAGCACATCTGTCGTAAATAAATCTCTAATTTGTAGTGCTACAGATGCATGTCCTGATGGTCCTTCATTTAGTTTTCCTTCGAGCCATTCTGGATTAAGCAAGGTTGTCACTATTGTATCATAATAAGATTCTTTTAAAGTGTTTACACGAGGAATTGCATAAGCAGTCTTTATAATATAACTTTCCATTTCCCTACCTGTTAAATATCTTACAGCGAAATTTATAAGTGCTGAAGCCCTGTAAAGACAAAGGCCTTCACCACTGCTCCTGTATGGCATTATTGCTATACTTGTTTCAACAGTTCTCGTTAATAACTTAAGTAAGTTAGGACTGTGAATACCATCTAAGTCTGCTCCATATACATATGAATAATAATTAGTATACATTTCTGCTAATTCTTTTGGTGTCCAATCATCCTTTGACCAAAGAACACGATCTACTGAAACTCCATGTGGATCTGAACCAGGAGGCAATCCAAATAATCTTGATCTAGCTAATCTTTCTGATAATCTCTCTGATTCTTCTTTTGCCAATCCTGAGGAAATGAACTCATTTAAGAGATCTTGTTTTATTGATAAATAATGTTTTCGTAAAAAGTTGAGAGAAGTTGGTTCATTTAAGCTTACAATTCGTTTTATAGCATTATCTATTACTTTCAGAGCATTTGGAACAAGACTTCTGAAATTGTGTAAATCCAGTATAAGAACATCGATTCTAGGCCTGCCAAACTCTTCTAACGGTACTATATCAGCTCCAACCAATTTTTCATTTTCATATATGGGTTTCAATCCTATTAATTCAAAGATAATAGCTAAACTAAGTCCTTGAGTTGGTATTAAATCTGAGATATCAATAGCAACTGTTTCTGGATATTTACCATATGTTTCTTTATATCGCTTTAAAAATTCATTTACACATTTTTTAGCGAGTACTATTGCAGCTTTATCTGGTACAGCGTCAGGATCAAATGAATACATATTACGTCCAGTAGGCAATGCATTTAAGTTAGTTATTGGGTCTTTGGCTGGTACAGGATCAATAAATTCTCCATTTAAAGCTTTCAATACAGCGTTAATTTCATTTGAACAAGAGTCAATCAATAATTTTTTTACTTCATCACGATTTCTATGTTCAGGATCATATTCAACTATTACATCTATGAATTTCTCTAAAGTTTTGTTGTCAGGCAACTCACCTAATGTATGAAGTCCAAATGTTGTTAAAGTTTCTTGTAATTCTTTGAGATATTCATACAACTTATCTTTTAGTATAACAAAAGGTGTTTTTTCATTTGCCCCAATTCTATCTTTTAATCCAGGTATTTCATTGATTTTATTCTGGATTAATTTTTCTAATACTTCCATTCTCTCAGTATTATTTAATGACTGAGCAGATTCCCATGATTTTAAAAGTTCAGACAATTCTTTGAATTCTCCAAAAAGTTCAGTTTTTATTAAAGGTGGTGGGAGATATGACAAGGTGATACCATAAGCTCTCCTCTTTATAGGATTAATGACGGATTCCAAAGGATCATCCATTCTAAGCAGATGTATATATGGCAGATAACCTATCAAATTATTTGGCCAATCACTTTCTGTCATGCCACAAGGTCTACCAGGCAACAATTCGAGAGTCCCATGTTGTCCTATACAAACCAATGCATCTGCATGAAACTTATTCCTAATGTAAAGGTAAAATGCTATGAATTGATGAGTTGGTGGTAATGTATTGTTATATAAATTCTGAAGTGATCCTTTCCATTTCCACACAGGATTAGGTCCTAAAAATATTTTACCTAGGATAAATCCAGGAATAACAATTTTATTTTTATATACCATTACATTGCCTGGTGGAGGTCCCCACACAGCCTCTACTTGATCTCTAAGTATTTTTGGAAGTGTATTATACCACTTTAAATATTCTTCTACATCAATTGTTATACAACCATTCTTTATTAATTCTTCAATATATTGAATATTTGTTACATTTTTTGGATTTCTTCCACATCTATTTATCATTTCCATAAGAAATGTAGGTGAAATTGAAACATTTCCTAAATCATATCCTGCTAGCTTCATGGAATTTAATAAATTAGCTAAGCTTTTATATAAGTTTAAACCATTAGTTACAGGCATTTTTTCATCATGTGTATTATCAAAATATACAATTGCTATTTTTTTATCTGAATTATTCTTTTTCCTGAGATTTATCCAAGCTGTAACCCTATCTACCAACTGTTTAATTCCAAATTCGTATGGCATATATTTCTTTTCGGGATACCCTGTATTTTCATCTATATTTGTAATAATGTCTCCTCCAATGAGGATTGGCTCAATACGTCCTTGTACTTCAAAAATACAGAGCCAAAAGTATTCTAAACCTCTTAACCCCATTTTTTTGTTTTTTAAGTATTCATCAAGCGTTGTTTGTGAAAATACAGGTAACGGTCCCAAAACAGGTACATTAAGATCTTTATATAATTTTAAAGTTGCATTATCCGTCCAATATCCAAATTGAAGGCATGCAACAATTATATCCACTAATGGTTTTCCATCTTTCATGAAATATTTTCTTGATGAATTGATTGCATCATTTGTATAAAAGTAAGGTATTACATTAAGGCCTCGAGATTCAAGCTCTCCTATTAGTTTTTTATACACTTCCATGTTGTTAGCTACATAATATCTACCTAATATGGGTACTCCAACCCACGGTTGTCCTTCTTTATATTTTCCAGAACTCTTATACCAAGTTATATATGACTGTAAATCTTGAAAAATAGTGCCGTAGGGAGCATCAGGATGATACAGAAAATCACTAGGTGGTGGTACAAATCTTGTTTCATTGAGAGTAATATTTATTACTCCCGCACGTCTTAATATTTCAAGTATGAGTCTTTTCATGTTTTCCTGACTTAACATTGGTGCTGCTATTCCAGCATAGGGTGGTGCTAACAGCTCAATTCCGATATCAGTTCTTGTAACATTTGGCTTCGTTGTCCCTAATACAAAAACTTTTGCACCAGATGGTAGTGAATTAATTATGTTCTGAAAATCTATAGGTGCATCAAGTTCTGTCCCATAGGTTAATCCAGTTACAGGATAACCAGGTCTTGTACATAAAAAGAATATATTAGCATCCTTAATATCCTCTTTAAATTTCATATAGACTGTAGAATTTAAGTTAATCAAATCCATAGTATATATTTTTAATGTGAAATTATAACCTTTAGGCTCTAACTCTTTTTTGTATGTTTCATACATAACTTTGTCAACAGTGCCTACAACACATCCAGTAACCAATACAACCATTTTAGTGTTTTGAAGTTTAGATTGTGTAAGATTTTCCATTTTTATATCTGATGAATTTGTTGAAAGGTTGTTTGCAAATACAAAATTACAACATCCAAATAATAACAAAATTAAAATTCCACAAAGGCAAACTTTCTTGTTTATACCCTTGCCTAGTTTCATAACTTTCACCAAATATGATAACTATTTGAAAAGTTATTATCCATTCTTGTCAAGGGAAAGTTTATAATTTTCCATTTAAAAGAAAAACATAAATTTTATAAATAAAAAAAAAACAAAAATTTAAAGTTTAAAGAATTTTTCTGCATTTTTATAAGAAACTTTTGCAATTTCTGAATCATTGAAATCTTTGAGTCGCATTTTATGTACAGTTTTTGGAACTGAAAGAGGATCTGAAGGTGCAGAACTCATGTCAGAGTTTAACATAAATTTGTCAACACCATATTCCTCTAAAATTGTTATAGCCTTGTCTATGGTTAATTTACCTGGTTGAATTGTGAGTCCAAGCATGCATTCTCTATCCACAACTTTGTCAACAACTTTATCATCAATATGGTCTATGACAGCTAAAGATTCATCTAAATTTTCGCTTAATAATGACAATATTGTGTCAATTACTTTTTCTTTATTTTTTCTAGGAGTGTGAATAATAACTGGAACTTTTAATTTATCAGCAAGTTTTATTTGTTCTTTAAAAATTTTTAATTCTTCTTTAGATCCTTTTTCAAGCCCTATCTCACCTATTGCCACAACTTTTGGATTATTCAAAATTGAAGGTAATTTATTTATCACTTTTTCATAGTCTGTGGGAATAGCTCTGGGATGTATACCTGCAGCCACATATAAATCAATTCCATTTTCTTGAGCTCTTTTAACATCAAGTTTTTGAAGACGAGAAATATGTTCCAAGGTTACAACAGCGGATTTCATTGGCAATGGATCATGGGCACAGGTTATAGCTTTTTCAATGCCAGAAATTGCCATCATTTCAAAATCTTCGTAAGGTCTGGTATCTGCATGTATATGACTATCAATCATCTTCTCACCTATAAAAACTTTTTACAATAATTTTTTATCTTTTGTTCAAAATATATATTTAAATTTTATGTAATGTATAAATTTAAATGCAAAAAACAAAAATTTTTTAGGATGGTAGTATGAAAAAAGAAAAACTTTTAAAATTTCTTTCAAGGATTGGAGTTGACACACGGTTTATTACAATCATAGATTCATGTATATATATTAATAATTTAAGGTTTTCAAGATTTTCAAGGAAAAGAGAGAAGATTTTAAAAAAATACTTTCCAGAAATAAAAGTAATTAGATCAAAAATATTTCAAAGGATTTCTACAAGAAGTAAAAATATTTTAAGAGATGAATTAAAACCAAAGGACAGAGTATTAATCATGAAAACAGATAAAATTAGATACACTGCAGCTTATGCAGTCTTAGAACCATACACAAGAAAATATGGAATTAAAATAGTAGAAAAAAATCCAGATTGTATAGTAAATCCACTGACGTTGGATGACATAGTTATTAACGTGTTTAAAAAACTTTTATCAGGAAAAAAATTAAAAATGGAAGTAAAAAAAGATAACAAGAGAGTTATATATCCCCTCTCAAAAGTTCCATATTCTTGGATATGTAAATGGTTAAAAAAAGAATGTAAAATAGAATATCAAGACAAAATGGTAAATAAATTTATGGACTTTTTCAATACAGTGGTCCCTGATTATAAAGAAAAAATTGCAAGTTCTATACTGGAACTTTCTAAAGTTATTAAAAACTAGGAAAGGAGTTTTAATTCTTTTAGGAATTTTACTTCATTTTTTTCAAAACCTGCAAAGCGTGATATTTCTTCTGACATTTTAGAATTTTGTAGAATAATTTTTAAATATGGTAAAAAGGTGAAAGCAACCTTTTTTGAGACATGTAATCTATTGGCTAATTTCTCTAAAATTGTATCTATTTTTTCTATTTTTTTTCTTGCACTTCTTCTTAACTTGAAGTATGAAGGACCACTATACCTAGTAAATTTCTTATATTTTTTATCTTTAGAAAATGCTACACCTAAAGTCATTAAATTAATTGCATATTTCCAATATCCATAATTTTGTGTTCTTTGAGCCCTTCCTAAATATACATCTGCCTTAGAAATCATGTCATAAGCTTTTTTAATTTCATGAGGCTTTTCATATTCTCTTGGTATATTTTCTGCAATAAATTCTAAAATATAGTTGGGGTCTTCATCCGTACTCCGCACTTTCTGCATGACATGAGACATGCTCTCACTTTTAAGAACAACAATAGATAGTTCAAGTATGTTAGAAAATTCATCTTTTGTTGCCAAATAATCTAAATATTCTGGCTTTATTTCTTTTTCACCTCTTGCTATAGCTTCCAACATATTTATAGCTTGTCTAACATCGCCAGAAGCCTTTTTAGCAATTTCCATAAGCACTGATCTATTAAATTTTATTTTTTCTTTCCTACATATTCTTCCTAACAATGCTACAATTGATCTAGCTGGTGGTCTTCTTAACTTCAAAACTTTGCATTTCTTTCTGATCCTAGCAAGATGTCTAGTGTAAATATCATTTGCTGTTAATACTATTGGATGTTTACTAATGTCTATTATTTTTAAAATTGCGCTTGCACCGCCTCTATCTTCTATACTATGAATATTATCCACTTCATCTAACACAATAACTCGTTCATGTTTCCCAAAAAGACTACCTGATTTAGATGATTCCCCCACAATACGCATTAGTATTGAATATGATCTTTTATCACTAGCATTTAAGCTAATACTATCTGAAAACTTATTAGAAATTATTTGGGCTAACGCTGTTTTACCTACTCCAGTAGGACCTACCAACAATAAAGGAGGTTGTGGTTTACCTTCTTTCCAGTCTCTAATCCACTTTCTTACTTCTTCAACTACTTTCCTATTGCCTATAAATTCATCAAAATCTTTTGGACGATATTTTTCAACCCACTTCAAATGATCACCTTGGAGAAAATATTAGATAGGCCGTAATAAACTTGCAAGCAATGATTCTAGCTGTATTCTTGGATTTGCTCCTTCTCTTATCCTGAAATCATATTCACCAATTACATCTACAAATTTCACATATGTTTCTTCATCTACTTCTCCATCAATGGCTAACCTTGAAAATTCTCGATATATTTGATCTATTAAATCTTCTCCACTTACACCATATGATATCATTATTTCCCTCAGCATTTCTCTAGCTTTTAAAAACTCTCCATTTAACGCCTTTACTATCATTTTTCTAACATCTTCTGGTCTAGCCTTTGATACAACATCATATATGTCATCTTCAGTTATAGTTTTATCCAAAGCAGCTGCAGCTTGTAATATGTTGATCGCTTTACGAAGATCTCCTTCAGCAAAATAAACTATTGCATCAAGGGCTTTCTCTTCATAATCTACATTTTCTTTTTCACAAATGTATTTTAGTCTCTTTATAATATCCTTGGATTTAAGAGGTAAGAATCTAAAAACTACACATCTAGACTGAACAGGTTCAATAATTTTGGAAGAATAATTACATGAAAGAATGAAAGTTGCAGTTTCAGCATACATTTCCATTTCTCTTCTTAATGCTTGTTGAGCATCTCTAGTCATATTATCTACTTCATCTAAAAATACAATTCTAAATGGAGCATTAATTGGTCTTAATCTGCAAAAATTTTTTATTTCAGTTCTTACAGTATCTATACCTCTTGCATCAGAAGCATTTAACTCTAAAAAATTTTGTTGCCAATATTCTCCAAGTATTTCTCTGGCAAGTGCAAGTGCCACTGTAGTTTTACCAACGCCAGCAGGCCCTGCAAAAAGCAAATTTGGTAAAGTTTTCTTTTCTACATATTTTTTTAATCTTGAGACAACGTGTTTTTGATTTACAACGTCATCTAATACTTTAGGCCTATATTTTTCTGTCCATATACCTGTCATTATGATCACCAACGGTCATATTCATTTTTGACATATTTTTGGAGTGAAATTATAGATTTTTCAACAGCTTTTGGCGATGGTCCACCCACTATATTTCTCTGTTTTATACATTCAAATGGATCAATGACTTTCTTTAGTTCTTCATCCTTAATGTTTAATTTTTTACCGATTACTTTTTTACTAACTTCATCCAAAATTTTAGAATTAATTTCTGAAGGTTTGATACCTTCATCTATGCATTTACTTACTAATTTTCCAACTATTTTGTGTGCAACCCTGAATGGCAATTTCCTTTTTTTTACAATTAGATCTGCAATATCAGTTGCAACAGAAAAATTAGATTTAGCAAGCTCTATTCCTCTCTTTTTATTTATTTTTATACTTGATAACATTCCTTCCATAATGTCTATAATTTTTTCTATGGTATTAACAGAATTCCAGAGATGAGGAGTCACTTCTTGTAAATCTCTATTGTAACTATGTGGCAATGCTTTTAAAATACTCATAACAGACATTAAATCCCCATATAAATTAGAAGATTTTGCCCTTATAATTTCAGCTACATCAGGATTCTTTTTTTGAGGCATTATTGATGATGTAGAACAAAATTCATCGCCAATTTCAATTAATCCAAATTCATAGGTACTCCAAAGAATTAATTCTTCACATATTCTACTTATGTTTGTAGCTAGCATGGCTAAATCAAAAATTGTTTCGGCAATAAAATCTCGTGAACTTACAGCATCTATTGAATTTTCAAAATAAGATGAAAAACCAAGAATTTTTGTTGTAGTTTTTCTATTTATTGGAAATGTAGTGGTTGTCATAGCGGCTGATCCTAGTGGATTTATATCTATTCTTTTATAAGTATCTTTTAATCTTTCATAATCTCTTTTTAGCGAATTTGCATATGCCAACAAATAATGTGCAAAAGTAGTTGGTTGTGCATGTTGCAGATGTGTATATCCCACCATCACAGTTTCTTTATGTTTTGATGCTAATTTTGAAATCTTGTAAATTAGATTAAGTAATTTCTTACATAATTTTTCAATTTTGGATTTCAGTGCCAACCTAAGATCTGTAACCACTTGATCGTTCCTTGATTTCCCAATATGCATGAAACCTGCTTCTTCACCAATTTTAGAGGTCACATAATTTTCTATTGCCATGTGAATATCTTCTAATGATGGATCTAAATCTAAAGCTTTTATTCCTTTTTTTTTCAATTCTTTTAAAGTTTTTATTATTTTATTTGCAATCTCAACATCTATTATATTTTCTTCTGCCAACATTTGTACATGTGCAATATTACAGTCAATATCAGCTTCAAATATATAACGATCAAAATCTAAAGATGACAAAAATTTTGCAACATCTTTTTTCATGTCTTTTTTTAATCTGCTCCTAATATCCAATCTTTTTCACCTTTTTCTTTTCCACTTAGTATATCCACATTTACCACATGCGTATCTGTCACCATGGTCTGCCATAAACACACCACTTGAACATCGTGGACAAAATGGATTTTTGCGTATTATTTTGTCACCTTTTATTTCATATAATTTGTATTTAGCCATTTTTATTCACCTTCTTTAGCTTTACTTTCTCCAATTTTATTTTTCCTTATTATATGTTCTTGCTCTATTTCCTCTAAACTTTCTTTTGAATCATATATTTTAGCATATCCTACACATCTTCCTTCCCCATATCTTGGCTCGAGAGTATCTATCACTATCAATTCCTTATTAACATCCAATATACTACTCAATTTGTCTCTTACATCAACTCTTTTAGGTGTAGGTTCTCCTGAATGCAAACATTCAAATTTTATTTCTTTTCTTTTTAGTAGTTCGTTCCTTTTTTCTTCAGTTATATTTATTTCCATGCTCTTTCACCTCTTTGAATTCTTTAATAATTTTTTTTGCTTTGTTTTTGGATTTATCAGCGTCAACTACTACTACTCCCTCATTTGGTTGACCATACAAAATTAAAGCTTTACTGGAAAATAAAATTGCTGGCAAAACTGCTAAGTCTTCCTCACCAGATACATTTATTATTGTTTTTTCTTTTGATTTTAAAGCCTTTTTTATAGCGTTCATCAATGATTCAGTTATCGTACCTGGCGGATTACTAACATTCAATATTTTTGATTTATATTCTATTCTATAATAAGATTTTTTTCTCTGTATTTTTCTGTCTATTATAGCTACATCAGGATATATACCTCTATCTACAAGATTTTTAGTAGTTTCATCGCCAACAGAAATTATTTTGTATTCATTTGGTGGAAAATTTTTTATATCATCAATTGATTTATACAATTTTCCAAAGGGTTTTTTTAATTTTTTTCTTAATTTTTTTGGCAATATAAGCACTATCTAACCCTCAAAGCATATTCTCCAGGCAAATTAATGTTCAATTCTTTTGCCATCCTTGATTTATTAGGATCTATAACTATAAGTAATCCACTCCAATTTTCTGAGGTTG
The DNA here is from genome assembly GCA_000166095.1 of Methanothermus fervidus DSM 2088. Lineage (NCBI taxonomy): Archaea > Methanobacteriati > Methanobacteriota > Methanobacteria > Methanobacteriales > Methanothermaceae > Methanothermus > Methanothermus fervidus. The sequence goes on from CP002278.1 coordinate 427,885, forward strand.
GAGCTTTACATACTGGGCACTGATCTTCAGATGTTATTCGTTTGCATTTTGTACAGGCTTTTTCTATCATTTTTTATTCTCCTTTTTTTCTTTCTTTTTCTTCTCTTTTTTCTTCTCTTCTTCAATCCATTCAAGTTTTCCTAATCCTGGTTGTCTCATTGTTAATCCAATATTAACTTTGAGAGGTAATTGTTTTGTACTTATTGCGACTATTCGTGCTCTTACTTTATCCCCTTCTTTTAACACTCTCTTAGTTTCTTTTCCTACCAAAATACAATTTTTTGGATCATAATCAATATAATCGTCAGTTATTTGAGATATATGGACTAGTCCATCTACAGGGCCTATTCTAACGAAAGCTCCAAATTCTGTAATTTCAATAACTTCCCCTTCAATAATTTCATGTAATTCAGGCTTAAAAAACAGTGCATTGAATGTTACATCATAATATGCTGCGCCATCTCCTATTATTACTTTACCAACGCCTATATCTTCTATATTTTTTATAGCTATCATGAACCCAAGTTTTTTGTCAAAAGTTCCAACTAAGGATTGTGTTAATATATCCATAACAACTTCTTCTAAAGGTTCTTCAAATCGTGATGGAGGTACTCTAACAGTATTAACCAGCTTAGTTAAATAGTACAAAGTGACACCTCATCCAAACTTCTTTTTATAAAGCTCTATAGAATGAATTATAGCTTTATGTGCGTATTTAACGTCTTTCCAACCCTTTACTTCAGTTTTCTTTCCTTCTAAACGTTTATATTCTGAAAAGAAATGAGCTATTTCATCTAGAATATGGGAAGGTATTTCATCAATATTTTTTATCTCTTTGTATCTTGGATCCTCTACAGGTACAGCGAGTATTTTATCATCTTGTTTACCTTTATCTATCATTTCCATCATTCCGATAGGCCTTGCTTCTATAATACAGCCAGGAAATGTAGGTTCTTCCATCATTACAAGTATATCTAGTGGATCACCGTCGTCATATAAAGTTTGTGGTATTATACCATAATCAGCTGGATACATAAAAGGAGAATAAAGTACTCTATCTAAACTAAAAGCTCCTAATTCTTTATTATATTCATATTTATTTCTAGAACCTTTTGGGATCTCTATTACAGCATAAACAATTTCAGGTGCTGAAGGACCTGGTTTTATATCTTTCCAAAGATCTACCATTTTACTCACCCCTCATCTAATGTAACCATCTATATCTAGATATTTTTTCTGTCTTAAATAAATAACAGGTATTCCTTTTTCTCTAGCCCTTTTTCTTAATTTTTTATCATTAGTACATAATATATCAGCTACCCTAAGCAATGCATCGTCTATTGTTTCACCTTTTTTAATATCTTCCTTTGAAATTTCAATTTCTTTTGAATTTTTAATAAGTTTTAATGCAAAATCCGCAGCAATTTTATCTTTGCCTTGTAAATTCTCCCTAACTCTTTTCAATTCTTCCAAAACAAAAAAATGGAACTATTATTTTACAATTAGGAACTAACTTTTTAATTTCTTCTATAATATCAACTTTAAATTGTATTGGTAAAAATAAAAAATTTGTGTCTAAAACAACATTCTTATTTGAGCACACCATATCCTATTAGCCTCCACCTGGCACCCAATCTTCGTGAAATTGCAGCCCTCTGACCAGGTTCAGCGCATACTGGTAATTTTAAGACTACTTCAACTTCATCGCCCTTAATGTGCTTAATGACACCAACTGTTGTCGCAGTTCCTATGTTTATCATTAAAGGTTCGTTCATTTTTAAAGGTTCTACTTTTCTTTCTTCTTCTGTACCAACTACTCTTTTTAGTAAATGCACCTCTAAATTTAAAGTATGTAAAACTTCTGGCAATGTACCAACTTTTCCAGCTACAGACCCTGATAATGAATCAGCCTTTGTTAGTGAAGGATCTAATTTTGTGCCTACTCCTATTAATCCCCCAGGCTTCACTTCGTCCATTGGTTCATTACCAGCAACAAGACTAACAATTTCTGAATATAAACTTTCCCATTTTTTTCTACCTTTTTTCTTAATTTCAATGCCTGGTTTTATTTCTATTTCATCTCCAACCGCCAATCGTCCTTGAATTAATGAACCACCTATTACTCCTCCCTTTAGTTTGTCGGGAGGCGTCCCTGGTTTATTTATATCAAAAGAACGTGCCACAAACATTCTGGCTGGCTTGTTAACAGGTCTTTTTGGTGTTTTAATTGTTTTTTCAATGGCTTCAATCAATACATCTATGTTAGCACCTTGTTGTGCAGATACTGGAATAATAGGTGAATTTTCAGCAACAGTTCCTTTTATAAATTCTTTAATTTCCTTATAATTTTCCAATGCTCTTTCTCTTGACACTGTGTCTATTTTATTTTGAACCACTACAATATCCCTGACACCTATAACATCTAATGCCATTAAATGTTCTTTGGTTTGCGGCTGGGGGCAGGGTTCATTAGCAGCTATTACTAATATTGCTCCATCCATTATTGCTGCACCAGAAAGCATCGTGGCCATTAATGTTTCATGGCCAGGAGCATCGACAAAAGAAACTTTCCTTAATATTTTTGTTTTTGATCCACAATGTTCACAAATTTTTTTCGTGGTATAGCATTTTGGCTCTGGACAATTTGGACATTTTCTAAATATTGCATCAGCATATCCTAAACGTATGGATATTCCTCTTTTAGCTTCCTCACTATGTGTATCTGTCCAAACACCGGATAAAGCTTTAGTTAATGTTGTTTTTCCGTGGTCTACATGACCTACCATTCCTATATTAACTTCTGATTGTAATTTCACAAATTACACCTATTCTTCCTTTTCCTTTTTACTTATAAGTTCTTTTATCGGTTTTTCTCCCTCTTTCACAACTACAGTATTTACTTGAACAATGTCTTCAGAAATTGTGTTGCCTCTTACACTTTTACGTCGTCTTTCCCCTTTACGTCTTGGTTTAAATCCTGGTCCACTGGATAAAAGCACTTTAACTCTTCTACTACCTTCTATATCTTTTCTCATTGGAAATCCATCTTTGTCACTGCCGCCTGTTATTTTTAATTTATAGCCAGGTAAGCCAATGATTGAACCATCAAATTCATCTCCAATTTTTAACCCAATGAGTTTGTCTGTATCTGTTTCTATTTGGTATGATTTATCTTTGTGTGAAACTACAACTTTAAACACGAAAAATCCCTCCCCCTAGCTCAATGAATATCCAGTACCATAGGTAGGATCTACTTTTCTTTTAATTTTTACAATTTCTTCAAGTGTTTCTTGTTCATCAGCTGTTAATTCATTTTTTAATTGTTTTGATAATATTTTGTAATCCTTTTCAGGTATATCACTGTATAGTATATCCCCTTCTTCAATATTTCTACCAATTATTCCACCTTTTATAGATATGGCAACTTTTTGTCCTTTTTTTGCGGATTTTATATTTTTACCTTTATCTTGAATACTACCGACTGTTCCTACAACGTTTCCATCTTCTCTGATTAGATTGTATCCAGGTTTCAATTTACCAGCGAGTACTTCTATTCCTGTAATAGCTGGTTTACTACTTCTAAAAACAAAACCTGGTAATATTCTTATTTTAACAGGCCTTATAATACTTTCCATTAATGATTTCTTCCTTCTTTCTTTAATTTCTTTCATCCAGTCAACATAATCTTCAATGAGCTTATATATCACATTATTAGAAAATACTTTTACACCAGATTCTTCTAAAATTGTTTTTGCTGATGGTAATATCTTAACATTGAACGCTAATATGACACCATAAATCTCATCTGTATTTTTTGAAACTTCAGCTTCTATGACATCTCTTTGAGATACATCGCCTATGTCAGCTACCCTAATTGGAACATCAGTTTCTTCTTTTAGTAATTTTATCACAGCTTCTAAAGAACCTAATGTGTCTGCTTTAATGACAATTCCTGCCTTATCTGTTTCAATTTTAACTTCTTCTAATTCTTTTCGTATTTCGTTCCGTATATCCTCTAAGTTTTCATCTTTTGCAACTCGTAAAGGAGATCCAGGAATCACATCTTTAACTCCTGGAGCAACAATTTTAACACCAGAAGCAGCGACTACTTCCTTAACACGCTTAAATTCTGTTTTACTTTCTCTTATTTCCTCAAGAGGTTTTGGTTTTAATAATGATCTAATCCTAGTGACCACAACATCTTCTAAAGTTAACAAAACTATCTTATCATTTTGTTTTAAAACACCGTCATATATTATAGCATCTAAGGTTGTACCTAATCCCTTTTCTTCCTTTACTTCAAGTATTGTACCTTTTGCTGGAGAATCTGATTCAATAGTCAACTGATCTTTTAAATATTGTTGTGCTAATCCAATCAACAAAGTAAGTAATTCAGGTATGCCTTCACCTGTAAGTGCGCTGATTGGAACAATGCTTACTTGAGATGTGAAATCAGTGACTCTATCAAATCGTTCTGCGTTGAAACCTTCTTCATGTAAACTACCAACTAACTCATATATCTTTGTTTCTAAAGATTGTTGAACTTTTGGAACTTGTTTTTCAAAAGTTTCTAAAAAAGAAGAATTTTTATGTGCTTTCCATCCTCTTATCTTGTCTATTTTATTTGCAGCCACCACAAATGGAGTTTTATACATCTTTAATATGTTTAGTGCCTCATAAGTCTGGGGCTTAAAACCTTCATTAATATCAACAATAAGTATTGCTAAATCTGCTAGAGATCCTCCTCTTTTTCTCAAAGTTGTAAATGCTTCATGTCCAGGAGTATCAATAAATAATAATCCAGGAATAATTCGTTGGATTGAATATTTTTCTAATAAACCTTTACAAATTTCTTCAATTACTTTAATAGGTATTTCGGTAGCTCCAATATGTTGCGTTATCCCTCCGGCCTCTTTATGGGCTATAGCAGTACCTCTAATATTGTCTAACAATGTTGTTTTTCCATGATCTACATGACCTAATACAGAAACTATTGGAGACCTTATTTTCATTATATCACTCATATATTATATCAGCGTCTGGCATATTATACTCAAATATTTCAGAATTTTTAAAGAACAATTTAATTTCTCTTTCAGCAGATTCTGGCGAATCTGAAGCATGAATTATATTTCTACCAATTTCTAATGCGAAATCTCCTCTTATAGTACCTGATTCTGCTTCTTTAGGATCTGTTGCACCAACCATTTTTCTTACAACACTTATACAGTTTTTACCTTTAAGTACTAAAACAACGACTGGCGACGATGTTATGTATTTTATTAAATCTTTAAAGAATGGCTTATCTTTATGTTCAGCATAATGTTTTTTGGCCAATTCTTTATCGACATCTACCATTTTCATTGCAACTATTTGTAATCCTCTTTTTTCAAAACGTTGTATGATTTCTCCAATTAGCCTACGTTTTACAGCATCAGGTTTTATCATCACAAAAGTTTTTTCCATCATTTTTTCTTAACCCATTTGACTTTTCTTGGTTTTCTTCCTAATTTCAGCATGTTCTTTTCACATTTACTGCCACAAAAGAAATATATAGTCCCATCTCTCTTAACAAACATTTTTCCAGTGCCTGGTTTTATTTTTTCGCCACAGAAGGAACATACTCTCATTTATAAATCACCTATGGTGGCTTGATCTCTCTAGCTTCTCTTATTGTATCTAGTAGCATTAATATGTCTCCCTCTCTCACAGGTCCCATGACATTTCTGGTTAATATTCTCCCTTTATCACGTCCTTCTAGGATCCTACATTTCACTTGGATAACTTCACCTGTCATTCCAGTCCTTCCAACAACTTCAATTACTTCTGCAGGCACGGCTTTTTCTTCTTCTATTAAAGCCATATAAAACCACCATTATTTTTTAATGCTTTCAATTTTTTCTATAATTTCATTTGTGAGATCTTCAGCTTCACCTGCATCTATTATGGCTGCAGATGCAGCTGATACATTTATACCGGCAGCAGCTCCTAATTCTTCTTTCTTTGGTACGTATATATATGGTATTTCTTTTTCTTCTGAAAGAACAGGTAAGTGTGCTACAATTTCTGGTGGGTCTACATTTTCAGCTATAATTACTAATTTTGCTATACCTCTCTCAACGGCTTTTGTTGTTTCATTTGTTCCTTTGACAATTTTTCCCGTGTCTCTTGCTATTTCCACGGCTTCCAATGTTTTGTCAGCTAACTCTTTTGGTACATCAAATTTCACATAGAATGGTTTTGCCATATTTCATCACCTCCAACTCATTGGCTCAGTTTGTAATAAAAGCTACGACAACCAACAATATATACTTTCTCTTCCCTTTAAAATTTTGGAGAAATAGATGTACAAAAATTTTTACAATAGTTATATAAATATTTTTCGCAGTAAAAATTTTATGGTTGAAGGCCAAGACCACACATAATTGCAGATAAAAACAATAGTATAAGGAGATTACCTAAAATACCGATTGTTATTATGATTGCAACATCTTTTGTTTTTATTTTTTCTTCCATTTAAGACACCTCATCACTTTTACTATAAGAATGTTTTATTATTCATGTCCCTAAAATTAAACCATACCAAAAAGTATAAATAAGAAAAATTATAATGAAAGGATATACAGATAGGGCCGGTGGTCTAGTGGCCTAGGACGCCTCGCTTACGACGAGGAGGTCGCGAGTTCGAATCTCGCCCGGCCCATAAGTGGGTCCGTGGTCTAGTGGCCTAGGACGCCTCGCTCACGACGAGGAGGTCGCGAGTTCGAATCTCGCCGGACCCACTCTAACTTCTTTTTAATTTTAATGTTTTAGAACTATAATTGTCATAAAAACCAGTAGTATTGAAGAAAAAAATATTATTGTTCCTCTAATAAAACCTGTTTTTCTATTTGTTGCATAAGATAGAGTATACGAAAAAATAAAACAGAATAAAAGTCTTAAAACCCCCAAAAGTTCTTTAGGTACGGATTTTGTCCATCGTATTGTTTCCATTAGTGTTAGGGCAGCAACATAAACAATTAATACTTGAAACAATAAATTTTGTGTTAAACTTTTAAACGATGATTTTTCTGGTTTTTTTCTTAAGTCTACATGTTTAGTTTTGATTTTTCTAGGGAATCTAAATCTACTTGAATTATAAGAGGGTGAGATATCCTCTATTTCATCTGCAATATTTCTTTCTAATTCAGATTTAGATGATAAAATTGATTCCTCATCTATGATACTAATGTTTTTTGCTTTTGCATATCTTATAGCCTGTTGTGTGAATCCAGAAGATGCAATGATAATTACTTTAGAAATTTTTAGATACCTTTTTATCATCTCAATTTCTTTGATAAAATCAATTCCAACTTTCCAATCTCTATACAATACTATTATTTTAATTTTTCCAAGTTTTGAGAGTGACATCTGGGCGTAAAGGTCAATACGATTACCTAAAACCTTCAAATTTTTACGAATTTTAAACCCTGAATTTTCTAAAATGTTGGAAACAAAATTGATAACTTCTTCTCTAGTTGTCATTGTCACTCTCCAAACTTTATCAAATTATGTTATAGCTTATATCATATAAAAAAATTAATGATCTTTAGTTGGGAGGGTATCTGATGGATATAGAAAAAGATGTAGAATTGATAAAAAGAGACGCTGATAGAGTACCTAAATTCAAAAAAATTAAAAAAACTACGAAAATTATTGCAGATTTTACAGAATATTCTCCATTACATAAAGGGCATAGGTATTGTATGTTTAAAGCTAAAGAAAAAGTACCTGACGGAATATTTGTTGCTGTGATTCCAGGACCTACAGAAAGAAGTGGTCGTGGATTACCATACATTATGAGTAGATATGCACGTGCAAGGGCTGCTATTGCAGTTGGAGCTGATATTGCAGTTGAAGGACCTCCAATGGGTGTTATGGGTTCTGGACAATATTCATTATGCCTAGCAAAAATGTTTAAGGCTTTAAATACAGATTACATCCCAAGAGGTTATAAACCAGCCCCAAATTTCAATAAAATTCTCAAAAGAATAAACGATGGACATATAATTGTCCCTAAACCATATAAAATAATTGACACGACAACAAATGAAATATTACTTGAAGATCCACTAGAGGAAGATAATTATGTTATAGTTTCATTATCGAAATCTTTAGGTAAGATTGGATTTAATTTTAAAAATAAATTTATTTTTGTAAAAAGGATTTCTGGTGTAAGTGGGACAAAAATTAGAAATGCTGTGTATAAAGGGAAGCTTGAATCTGTCAAAGATATGCTACCAGAAGAAACATATAAGGTATTAAAAGAAGAATTACGTGCTGGAAGAGCACCTTTGTATAGAAATGAGGAAAAGATATTAGAAAATGCTAATACATTAAATTATGAAGAGTTGTTGAATCTAAATTTAATTGATGAAAAAACTGCTAAAAAATTGATAGCTAACAGACCCTATAAAAGTATCAAAGAAATTGAAAAAGCCATTCCAGCAGGTTTTAGTACTCATCATAAACAAAGAATTTTATCTGTTTTAGAAGCAAAAATTGATAAGGATACAATTTCCAAGTATATAGAAAATTATCCAGCGACAATCCGCGTGCTGGGGTATAAAGATTCTAAGACATTTAGAGTATTTAAAAATAACGTACCACATAGGAGGATAGTGACATGACTGTGAAAAAGGGAGATTTCGTAGAATTAGAATTTGTTGGGAAAATCAAGGAAACAGGTGAAATTTTTGATACCACTGACCCAAAAATTGCTAAAGACGCAGGTATACTTAAAAAAAATACGGTGTATAGGCCATTAGTTGTAGTTGTTGGTAAGGGACAACTCATACCTGGAGTAGATGAAGCATTAATAGGGATGAAGGAAAATGAAGAAAAGAGTATAGAAGTACCTCCTGAAAAAGGATTTGGTAAACGGGACCCAAAACTTGTAAAGTTAATTCCAATTACTGAACTAAGGAAAAGAGGTATTAAACCAAAAGTAGGCATGAGAGTAACAATCGACAATGCGGTTGGAAGGATTGTTAACATTACTGGTGGAAGAGTACGTATTGATTTTAATCATCCCCTTGCAGGAAAACATTTAAAATTAGATTTAAAAGTCAAAAAAATAATAAAAGATGATAAAGAGAAAATTAAAGGAATTATTAGTATGTATTACCCAAATGCAAAGTTAGAAGATATAAATGTTGAAATAAAGGATGGAACTGTTTCTATTGAAGTAGATGATACGTTTAAATTTGATAATAGGCCACATTCTAACATTACATTGACACAAGCTAGGATAGCAAAAGAAATTTGGGATAATATTGAAGGTGTCAAAAGAGTTGAATTTATAAGTGCATTTGAAAAAACTAAGGCCAAGTCAACAACTTAGGAACTTTTGTTTTCTTTATTCTATTTTTTATTAATTTTGGCCAGTTTTCATATTCAAAACCTTTCTGTGATAAGAATCCATATACCCATCTTGTCACACCTAATCCTGTACATCCTGTCCATATTCTATCATTGTGTGCCTCTCTAATTGAAAAACCATCTACAAAATGAGTACCATGGACATTTGCAGACACCACTGCCACATCTTCTTTACCTTTAAGTTTCATCTCATATTTAGGAATTTCTGGAAATTCTAAATTTCTTTCTTCAAATTCACGTCCTTCTAAATAAAATGGGTCATCTCCAACTTCAGTATACCATTCTAATTCCAATTTATCTGCTAATTTTTGTGATAATTCAACAGTTTTATCTCTAATTTTTTCCACATCTTCAGGTGTACCTAACCATACCATCTCTATTCTTTGGAATTCATGAACTCTATCTAGACCTTTGGCACCTCCTGCTTCCCAACGATATGTCCATCCACTTCTATCAAAAAATTTTATTGGCAATTCGCTTTTGTCAACAACTTCATGACTTAAAAATTCATAAAATGGTTCACATTGCGCTGGTGCAAGAACATATGAAGGATCTCTAAGTCCTTCTTTTAATAAATTTATAGGAATTTCCTTTTTGATTATTAATTCATTTTTAAATTTTTTGAACAATTCAGGATCTCGTTTGGGTGCACTACAATAATACATGCCTTCTGGTAAACCTTCGAGATATCTCATCTTATACATTATAGATAATGGGATAAGTTTTGGAAAAAGACATTCTTCAAATCCTAATGGTTCAACGACTTTTTCAATTAACAAGGATTCAAATGCTCTACAGAGTGCAGCCATTGGAGGAGTATAAAACCATTGACCTCTTCCAGGAAATTTTTTAATCCATCCTCTTTTTATTGCTTCCTCTGTAGGATCCCCATCGAATAATGCTTTTCTTTTTTCACTTTTTGCTACAATTTCTCCAGCTTTGGCCTTTACAATTTTTTCTGTTAAAGTTTTTCTTCTTGTTGCTTGTCTGATAACTCTGTCAACGACATGTTTTCTTAATTCAGATTCATCTAATTTTTCAAACTTTACAATAAGATTATCATTTTTAACTTCAACAGAAGCAACAAACGGTAAATCCTCTATTTCAGGATTTCCTCTAGGTATTATTGCTTTACATTCATCGACTTTAATTTTCCTAACACCGATGTGATATTTTGGACCCAAAAGTTGGGATAATGGATTTTTTAATCTTAATATAGCGTCATGTGCCCTAATTTTTCTACCTGACTTTATTTTTATTTTTATAATATTGTCTTCCAACTTCCAATCAGTTATTTTGGCAGCTTCACTTTTATCCTTAGTTCCTTTTACCAATAATGTTTTATTTGCATCTTCTATAAAATTTTCCAAATCCTTTTTCATTTCTTTATTACTACCACTTAGTATTATTCTACCTTTTACTTCAAACTTCATTTAATCACCAATGATTTTTAAAATTTTTTCTGCTATAATTTCTGCTGCTATTAGGTCGTCTGCAGTCGCTAATGCACTTCTTACAGAATTATTCTTTATTTTGAATAAAATTTTATTATCTATGACAGAACTCTCAACAAAATTGTAGTTGTCAGGTTTTAAGGCATTATGGACAATTTCTGCCTCTCTTTTATTTTTGTATTTCATTGTTATTTTTATTTTTGTTTCCATACTTGTAACCTAATACCTATTTTTAATTTTTTCAGCAATTTTTTTAACAGCTGAAAAAGATTGAGATTTATATTTATATGGTGGTGTATTTGACATGTCGGCCTTTATGATATTTTTATCATAAGGTATTGTTCCTAAAACATCTAAACCTATTTCTTTTAACTTGTCTTCAATAACTTTTTTTTCATAAATATTTGATATTTTGTTTAATACTACTTCTATGTTTTTTATTCCTATATCTTCTGCAAGTTTTTTAATTCTTTTTGCAGTATTTATAGATTTTAAACTAGGTTCAACAACAATTATCATTAAATCTACAGATTCTGCAACCCTTCTTCCTAAATGTTCTATACCTGCTTCCATATCTAAAATCACTATTTCATCCCTTTTTAATATAAGATGTCTTAACAATGCTCTCAAAAACACAGAAGCAGGACAAATACAACCTTCCCCGCCTTTCTCAATTGTGCCCATAACTAAAAGTCTTAAATTGTCGTTGATTTTGTAAGAATATGAGTCAGGGATATCACTTACATAAGGATTGATTTTAAAAACTTCTCCAAATGTAGATCCTGGTTCTGCCCCAGTTCTTTCTTTAATTAATTTTTTCATCTCAGACAATGGTTTTATGTTATTATTAACTCCCATATTAGTTGCCAGATTCATATCAGGGTCTGCATCAATTGCAAATACATTATAATCTTTTGATAATATATAAGCTAACATGCTTGTTAGTGTAGTTTTACCTACGCCTCCTTTTCCAGTTATTGCCACTTTCATATTTTTTACACCAACTACATACAATTGATTAATGAACTATGAGTACTGGACATGTTGCATGTCTAGTTATTTTTTCACTTACGCTTCCAAGAAGCAATCTATCTAATCCTCCTTTTCCAGAAGCTCCCATAACTACCAGATCTATTTTATTTTCTTTAATATAATCTAAAATTGTATTCACAACATGTCCTTCCTTTAGTTTTGTTTTTACCTTTAAATCTTCATTGAATTCTTTTATAATTTTTTTAGTTTCATGTAAAATTTCAGATGCTTCCATTTCCATTAATTTTTTATATTGTATCATTGTATCTTCCAGACTTACACCTAACAACGTTGAAGTGTCAATGACGTTAAGTACAATTATTTCTCCTGAACTTTTTTCTGCTATCCATGCAGCATGTTTTGCAGCTTTTTTTGCATATTTTGACCCATCTGTAGGTAATAATATTTTTTTATACAAAATCACCACCTCTTTCTATACAATAATAATTATGAGATATATATTGTTATGCCTTCAAACAGTATTAATACAAATTGGTCTTTCAATTAGCTAAATTTACTATTTTACCATCTTTTATGACATAATGGATGTCATGTGGCTCAAGGCGATTTATTATAGATAACCAAGGATTTGATGACAATTTTTTAACAATGAGTATGTCTGCACGATATCCTTCTTCTATACAACCTACATCGCCAAAAATAGGCAACGAATTTGTTGTTGCCATCTTAATTACTATTTTAGGATCTAAATATTTTCTTGAGAAACCCCTAGAAACTTTAAGTGTGTATTCCATCTCTCTTATCATATTTGGAGCATTAAACATTACATTATCACTTCCAAGGAGTAAATTTATATTTAAGTGTAGTAAGTTTGAGATAGGAGGTATACCAGTGCCTAAAATACCATTTGACCGTGGACACAAAACTACAGACACATCTGAATTCTTTAATAATTCTATGTCAGCTGATGTTGGATTTGTCACGTGTATTAACATGTCAAATCCTGTTTCTAGTGCCCTCTGAACTTCTGTTTTTCCAGTGTTTTTTAATGATATTTTTTGGGTTTTTACATCTTCAGCAACGTGAATTGCAGCTATTTTTTTATTTTTTTTGCATTGAGACACTACAATTTTAGCTATATTGTCATCTATTTCACCAAAGCCACTTAAACCAACTCCATCACAATAACTTAAAAGATTTTTTGTTTTTTTTCTAACTTCATTTCTTTTAGCATTGGGATTATAAAATATGGGATCACGACCTAAAAATTTACACTCAATAGGTAAGTCTTTAATTGCATCTCTAACAAGTTTAATACCTTCAATACCACCCTCTCTAAAATCTATAAATCTTGTTGTCCCAGTCATCAACATTTCTTTTACAGATCTTTTTACACTTTCAACTATTTTTTCTTTAGGAGTTTTCTCAAGTAATCTATGTTTTATTCCATTTGGAGGTTTTACAATTTCATCTAAACTTTTACCGTCCGCAATGTCTTTTGCAAAAGAATCTGCAATATGTATATGTGAATTTGTAAAAGAAGGAAGTACTATGCATCCTGTGGCATCTATTTTTTTTCCATGATTAAATTTATTATTAGTTATCTCAATGATTTTGTCATCTTCAATAACTAAATTAGTTCTGACAGGTTTCAATTCTTTACCTAAAAGTACTAATCCATTTTCAATAATTAACATAAACTTATTTTTTACATATAACTCCTATTTACACTTTCCTCATTGTTATTTTTGAACGATGACTTGTTTCCATACCTTGTTGTTAAATCTTTTTGCATTGCAGCTTCATAAGATCCATATCTTTTTATTATTTGATCTTCTATTGGAATAGCTCTCTTAATTGCTGCACGCACATGTTTTCTTCTTATATATTTGCTTCCTTCCATTACAGCTAAATCTCCAGCCATTCTTATTATTCCACTTAGATCACGTAATCGTAATGAAAGAGCATTATCTGTGTCATCAATTACACGTGCACGTCTTTTAGATTCTTCTATTAACTCTTCTACAGCTCCTCTTGTTGCATGGGGTATTTTACCATCTTTAACAATCTCCTGTGCAACAAATTGTGCCATTTTAGCCCTATTTTCTTCAGTATCTGGCATTGTAACATCTAACAATATTTCATATCCTTCTCCTTGTATTCTAGATCTTAATGGTGGTAAAATATATTGTAAATCTGAAACATTACAAGCAGCTATAAATATGAAATCACATGGTACATCTTCAACTCTTACAGAACTTCCAGCACTTTGTGGATTTCTACCAACTATAGGAAACTTTTTTTCCTGCATGGCAGTAAGTATAAAGCGTTGTAATCTTGCAATATGTGCTATTTCATCTATAAATAACACTCCCTCATGTGCTTCATGTATTGCTCCTGGTACAACTCTTTCATATGGATGAGATCCTAACTCAGGGTGACCACCATAGGGGTCGTGTCTCACATCTCCTAAAAGCTCTGTCTCACTAGCTCCTGTTGCCTGCACAAATGTTTTCCTATTTAGAGGTACTATAACATTTCTTTTCTCCCTTGAGAAACGACCTCTTCTTTCAAAACTTCTTGGTCTCAAAATACGGATTTTATTTCCACCTACTCTTTCATATATTACTACTTCTTCACGACCATTGATAATTTTAGTTGTAGTCACTCTTTTTTTAGGAAATGACGTGCTACTTCTTTTGTTAGAGTCAAACATTCCTAATAGTTCTCTAACGTGTCTTTTTTGAGAATTTAATTCAGCAAACTTATCACGACCACATTTTGGACATATTTTTTCATATGCGGAACTATATTCCTTACAATGTACACATCTAAAACCCAGTTTCTCTGCTACATTAGCTGGAACTTCTTTTGGATCTATTAATTTACCAGAAGATCCTCCAAATTCTTTTGATTCTTTCTCTATTTCTTTTCTTTTTCTTACTTCAACAATTGGTCTTTCAGGCCTTTCTGGATTATGTAAAACAGCTATTTCTTCATTTGGTTTGGGTAAGTATGAAGAAATTGCTTGTGCAATTAATGATTTTCCAATTCCAGGAGGACCAACAAGAAGTAAATTTCTCCTTTGTTTAGCAGCTATTTTAATAATAGGCATCACATCGTCATGTCCAATAACTCTATCAAGAGGATCTTCAGGTATTAATACATCTTCCGTAGTGTTTATGTCTTCCAAAAACTCTTTTCTCATATCAACATACATCTATAACCCTCTATTCGTAATTATATTAATTTCAACAGGTTTTTTTACTAACCCACCACTTCTTACAGCGACCAAATATTTAATACCCTTCTCTGATGCAATATCAACAATTCTTTGAGTTACAACACCATCAAAGACAACGGCATACGCATCATTATTTATATTTTTTAATTCATCATATAAATTTTCAACTCTTATTTCTTTCATTATATTCAGAGTTTCATCTAATATTTCTGCGTTTCCTGAGCCTATTAGTTTTTTAAGCATATTTTTAAGTATAGTTTTTTTATCCTTTCCTTTTGAAATTCCAAATTCTTGATAAAACTGTTCTGCAGGTATTTTATTACGAAGAGCCTCTATAATTTCATTTTTATCTAATTCTTCAACTTCTTTACCTTTTGGAGCCCTAGCAATGTAATCTACATCGGCAACCTGTAGTATTTCTTTTAATATTAATTCTCCTCCTCTATCACCATCAACAAAAACTGTAACTGTCTTTTCACGACTTAAATCTATAACAGTCTGAGGAATATTTACACCTTCAACTGCTATGGCATTTTTAATACCATGTTTCAATAAGTTTAAAACATCCGACCTACCTTCCACAACAATTATGGCGTCAGAAGTAGAAACATTTGGCCCTGCAGGTAATTTTTCTTTACCGTATTCTGTTATTTCATGACTACGAACGGCTTTTTTTACTTCTTCAATCATTTTCATACTTTCAGGAGCTACTTGCTCCATCATTTCAGCGTATATTTCCTTGGCACGTTCCACTACTTTTTTTCTTTTTACAGATCTTATGTCTTCAACTTTTTCAACTTTAATTTTAGCTTCACATGGGCCAACTCTATTTATTGTTTCCAATGCTGCAGCCAATATTGCTGTTTCAACTCTGTCAAGGCTGGATGGTACAATTATTTTTCCTTTAGATTTGCCATGACGAGATTTAATTTTGACTTTAATTCTTCCAATCCTACCTGTTTTTTGAAGTTCTCTCAAATCTAAATCATCAGTTAATAAACCCTCCGTTTGACCAAATATAGCACCAACAACATCAGGTTTTTCTACAACTCCATTTGCTGTGATTTTTGCATGAATAAGGTATTTAGTAGTATTTATTTCTTCTTTACCCATGATTAATCCTCCTGAAAATTATAACCATTTTCAAAATCTAATAAATAATCATTGTGCGATGTGTAGGGACATATCTCAAACTTTAGTCTGTCAAGATATTTTGGAAGATTCTCAATGTCTTTGATGTACCGTTTTGTCATTGCTTTAAGTTTATATCTTATCTTCGTGTTCACACGACAGCCCAAGCTCTCTATGTTTTTACGCAACTTATTAGCTAATTCTTCACCTTTTTCATCAAAATCCGTAAGTATTATAGCCTCTGATGCAGTTTCTGCCACTAGATATGCAATTTCAATTAATTTGAGCGGTGATCCAGAAATTTTGATAAAATTTCCATTTATCCCTAATCTTTGTAGGGCTTCTTCATCCTTTTTACCTTCTATAAGAATAGGAACGCCTTTTTCTGCATAAAATTTTAATTCTTTTAATTCCTCTTTTAAACAATGTAAAGTTCCCAGTGTCATTTTAAATCAAGGTTACAGTTATTGTTCTTATTATTAATCACAAGTAATATATAAAAATTAGTATTTGAAAAAATAAAAAGGTGATTCACATGTTAAAAATCAAGATTTCACCAAGAACATTGCTCAAAGGTTTTTCAAAAAAAATAGATTTAAGCTTAATTTCTACTCCTCAAGTTTCAGATGCTCTTTTTGATCTTACAGGTAAAAATTATGCTCTTCATAACATAAAACCACTAAATAATCTTAAAGTGTTTGGAAAAGTAGTGACAGTAAAAACCAAAGATTATGATTGGGGGACTTCAGTAAAAGCCATTGACATTGCAAATGAAAATGAAGTTATATTTATAGTAACTGAAGGTAATTCAAACGCTGTTTGGGGTGAATTAACATCGAAAGCTGCAAAAATTAAAAATATTGCTGGAACTATAATATGTGGAGCATGTAGAGACTTACATGCAATTAAAAATATAAGATACCCTGTTTTTGCTGAAAAGGTTGTCCCAAATGCTGGAAGTCCTCTATGTAAAGGCAAAATAAATGTAGAAGTAAAATACAATGGAATTAAAATAAAACCCAATGACTATGTCATTGGAGATGAGTGTGGGGTAGTTGTTATTCCAAATGAATTATTTGATAAAGTAATTGAAAAAACTAGAGAAATAAATGAAAAAGAAAAAGAAATAAAAAAGAAGATGTCTGAAGGTTTCTCTTTATCTGAAATATTAGAATTGTAATTTAATAGCAAAAATAATTAATAATATGGCTACTACATATTTTAAAACTTTTTTTGGATATTTATATGCCATTTTAACACCAAATCTAACAGACAATACCCCGGTAATGTTTATTATAAGTGATTGTAAAAGATTAACATAACCTATAGAATATGATAAGTTTTGAGCATTGGTAGAGAAGATATAAATTAAAATGCCACCTAATGAAGTAATAGTTACAACAAAAGTAGATGTTCCTATTGATTTCAATAAATCAAATCCAATAATTGTTAATAATGGAACAAGAATTATGCCACCTCCAATACCAAACATTCCAGAAAGAATCCCGGTAAGTATCCCTATAGGTATGAGATAACTAATATTATTGAGAAAAACATTTTTTTGGAAAGTTAAAGTTTTGGGATTTACATTCCTAATTAATTTTATAGCCAAAAAAACTAATAACAAGGCAAAGAATATTTTTAAAAATTTTACAGGTAAAATTAAATTTATGGTAGCTCCTATTATTCCACCAATAAATCCAAAAAAAGCTATTAATGTGCCTTCTTTCCACAAGACAGAACCTCTTTGTGCATGTTCATAGGCACTTACCATGTTTGGAATAAATGTAGATAAGCTAGTGGCTGTTGCCATTCTAAATGCAAAACTTTCATTAACTCCTAAAAAAATTTGATTTAAAAAGAAAAATATAGGAACTAGTATAAATCCACCACCAACTCCAAGCATCCCTGTTAATGTTCCAACGCCTATTCCAGTAATTATAAGTATTATTATGTAACCCAATATATCTATGCTCATACTTCAACCTATTAACTTTATCTAAGAGGTGAAATTTCTTGAAACTTAGAGTAATGGGATTGTTTTTCATAATTATGGCATTCCTCATGCTAAACCCGCATGTTAAAAATTTAGTGACACCGTTTACACATATATTCTTAATGGGATCTTCTGAAGGAAAAGATATTTTATTTTTTTCTTTGATGGGTTTGTCAATGATTTTAAGTCCTTTATCTGAAAATAGAATATTTAAAAAATTTAATAGAGAAGTTTACTTGTCAGTAGTTTTATTTTTAGCATTTCTTAGCTATCTTATTTCTGAAATTATTGAAATTTACATTCGTTATAAATTTTCAGTCTCGCCCTTCACAACTTTTGTTGTTTTATCACCAACGCCAACATCCACTAGCATTTTACATTCACATATTTTTAAAGCTTCTTTAAGTCCTATATTCCAAAAATTTGTAATTTCCAAAAATATTCATATAGGCACGTCTTTATTACATTACATTCCAAGTTGGCTGACAGTTTATGCAACTATAGTTCTCTTTTTAATATATTTTTTTGGTTTGTTATCTCTTAGCGAAAGAAAAATAATACAAAAAATCTTAATTATATTTGGATTATCTACTCTAATAATTGGAATTATTGATGGAGGGATATTTGCAACACCCTCACTGGTAGGGTTATTTATTTTGTTTTATATGAAATTTGCCACCACTGATTCTCCAACTGGTAAAAATCTAATAAAACCTACATTAATTATTTTGATTATAATTTTTATAGGCCTTGCTCTTGATATAACTCATTCAAATACAAAATTTTACGAAGTAACGGCACTAAAAAATAACAACGAAAAGATATACTCATATATGCCAGGTAAATATAATGAAAGATGGCTTATAAATCACTTAACAAAAAAATTTGAAGGAAAGTACATAGCTTTCTTTATGAGTTGGAATTTCTTTTCATATTGGTGATAGTTATGATCAGAGTTAGCATAGTAATACCTACATACAATGAAGAAAAATTTTTACCAGCTTTGCTTGAGAGTATCAAAAGACAAAATTACAAAAATTACGAAGTTATAATTGCTGATGCAAATTCTACAGATAAAACTAGAGATATAGCAAAATCTTACGGATGTAAGATAGTAGAAGGTGGAACACCAGCAGTTGGTAGAAACAGTGGAGCAAAACATGCCAATGGGGATTTATTATTATTCTTAGATGCAGATACAATTTTGACACCTAATTATTTAGAAAAATTGGTAAAAAATTTCATGAAAGAAGACATAGGAATTGCTATCACCCAAATATCTCCAGTTTATGGAAATGTTTTAGAAAAAATTTTACATGAAATCGCAAATAAAGCTGTAAAAATGTTAGAACCCGTAAAACCTCACGGATCAGGAGGATTTGGCATTGCGACATGGAAAATTTTACATGATAAAATAGGAGGTTTTGACGAATCATTGGACTTTGGAGAAGATACAGATTATATTCAACGAATGTCTAAGATAACTAAATTTAAAGTCCTAAAAGAACCACGTCTTTTAATTTCAACTAGAAGATTAAAAAAAGAAGGTTTAAAAAATCTAACAGCGAAATACACAAAGAGTACAATACATCAATTTCTTGGAAAGAATGTAAGTGCAAAAGAATTAAATTATAACTTTGAGTATAGAGATGTAGATGCCCCATCAGTTAAAATTGTTGATGAAATCTTTGGTAAAAGGAAAAGAATACTTTATGGTGTATGTGGGGAAGGAATGGGTCATGCTATTAGGAGCGGTGTAATATTGGAAGAATTATCAAAAAAACACAGTATAAAAATATTGGCTAGTGGAAGGGCATACAAATATTTATCTAAAAAATTTGAGGATGTGTATGAAATAGGTGGTTTTAATACAGTTTATGAAAATAACAGGGTTAACACTATAAAAACATTCTTTGAATCTATTAGAAGATTTCCAAAACATCTAATATCAAATTTTTGGACAATATATCGCATAGTTAATGAATTTAATCCTCATATAGTAATTTCTGATTTTGAGTTTTATTCTAGCTTATTTGCAAATATAATGCGACTCCCACTTATAAGTATTGATAATATTCATGTGATATCTCGTTGTAAAATTAAATATCCTAGAAAATATTGGTGGGATAGGATAAAAGCAGAGATAGTTATACGTCTTTTTGTCATAAAGGCTAAAAAATATCTTATAACAACATATTATTTCCCACAGGTTAAATATCCTGAAAATACGAAATTATACCCGCCAATTTTAAGAAAGAAAATCATAAAATTAAAACCTAGTTATGGTGACCATGTTTTTGTATACCAAACTAGCAAAACTAATAAAAAATTACTCAATGATTTAAAGAAAATAAACCAAAAATTTATCATTTATGGTTTCGATGAAAACAAGGAAGTAAAGAATTTAAAATTTAAAAAATTCAATGAATCAGAATTTTACGATGATTTAGCTTCTGCAAAAGCTGTGATAACAAATGGTGGTTTCAGCCTAATTAGTGAAGCTTTATATTTAAAAAAACCAATACTTAGTATTCCAATCCAAGGACAATTTGAGCAAATATTAAATGCATTATACCTAGATAAATTAGGCTATGGTAAATTTATTGAAGAGAGTTCGGTTGGAAAAATTATGGAATTCTTAAATAACCTAGATAAATATCGTGAAAAGCTTAAAGATTACGAATATTGTGGAAATGATTTCTTAATTTCAGATCTTGAGGAAATTATTGATGAATATGCTAAACCTGAAAAATATTAGATTAGAATGTCACGCCTAAGTTTAATTTACTTGTTAATTCCCTATACCTGTTACGTATTGTTACTTCTGTTATTCCAGCTACTTCAGCAATTTCTCTTTGAGTTCTTCTTTCTCTAAGTAATACAGATGCTATATATAATGCGGCTGCAGCCACTCCAGTTGGACCTCTTCCTGAAGTAAGTCCTTTTTTCATAGCTTTTTTAATTATTTCGATAGCTTTTGACTGTACTTTACCTGAAAGTCCTAATTCACTTGCAAATCTAGGTACATAATCAATAGGTGACGTTGGTGGTAAACGTATATTTAATTTTCTAGCTAAAAATCTGTATGTACGACCAACACCTTTTTTCTTAACACCAGAAACTTCAGCAATTTCATCTAAAGTTCTAGGCACATTACATTTCCTACATGCTGCATACAATGCAGCTGCTACAACTTCTTCTATGCTTCTTCCTCTTATCAGTTTCTTTTTTACAGCATCTCTATAAATAACTGATGCAGTTTCTCTAACAGTCCTAGGTAAATTTAATCTTGATGCAATTCTATCTAATTCGCTTAATGCAAACGCAAGATTTCTTTCTGTTGCACCAGAAATTCTAATTTTTCTTTGCCATTTTCTTAATCTGTACCATTGAGCCCTACTTTTTGCAGGAATATCTTTTCCATAAATATCTTTATTTCTCCAATCAATCATTGTAGATAATCCTTTATCATGAATTGTATATGTGACAGGGGCACCAACACGTGTACGTTTTTCTCTTTGTTCGTGATCAAATGCTCTCCATTCAGGTCCCATGTCAATTAATTTTTCATCTATAACAAGTCCGCACTTCCTACAAACTATTTCAGCCCTTTCATGGTCTTCAATTAAGTCTTCAGATCCACATTCAGGACAAACTGAACCTTTAAGAACTTTCTTTTTCATTTTCGTTTTTCTCTCCTCCTTTTCTTCTTCTTTATAAATATTGTTGTTCCAACTCGTTTCTCAAGTTTTTTAGAATTAATTGCAGGGTCAATTGTAATGTATGGATTTTTTGTAGGACCAAAAACTCGTTTAACATTGCCTATTTTAATATTATCAGAAGAATAAACAGGGGATCCTATTGCTGGAGTCATTTTAACCTTTGCAACCAAAAACCCTTTATCAGTAATCTTCAATAATTTTCCTTTTATTGAAGCCATTTAATCACCTCTAATTAAAAAATTATATATGAATTAGTTTAAACTTATATTATAACTGAAAATTTTTGTATTTTTAATGATGAATTTGGCCACTTCTGATTTTCAATGATGAAAAGGCTAGACTCTGAATTTAGGAGGTTTTTACATTGTTCTGCATTAAGTGTGGAAATTCTCAAGTTTTTAAAAATGGATTATGTGAAAAATGTTTTTATAGAGAATTCAAAATGGCTAATATTCCAGAAAAGATTGAAACAAAAATTTGTGTGCATTGTCATTCCCATTTAAAACAAAATAAATGGGTTGATATTGGGTTATCAAGAGAAGAGGTTGTTCGTAAAGTTATTTTAGACAAGATATCTTTCAATCCTAAAGTTAAAAATCCAAAAACTGAAATAGACATAATACAAAGAAAAGGCACTTTGTATAAGTGTTTGGTAAAGATAAAAGGTGAAGTTTTTGGTAAAAAATTGCAGAAAGAATATTATTGCAATGTTCATTTACGTAATTCTGTCTGTACTTATTGTAGTAGGCGTGCGTCTGGATACTATGAAGCAGTGATACAACTACGAGCTGATAAAAGAGACTTAAAAAATAAAGAAATTAAAAAAATAGAGAAGATAATTTCAAATACTTTAGAATCATTATGGCCAAAAAATAGACTTGCTTATGTATCTAAAATTTCTAAATTAAAAGAAGGAGTTGATTATTATATAGGTTCTTATACTGCTGCAAGAAAAATTGTGTCAGCCATAATGAATAATTTTGGCGGTATAATAGATGAATCTTCACGAGTTGTAGGTAGAGATAAGTCTAAAGGCAGGGAAATATGTAGATACTGGATTTTATTAAAACTTCCATTTATTGAGGAAAAAGATATCATTGAATATAAAAATAAAATTGGTCAGGTGAAATCTATTGATGGTAGAGGAATACTAGTAAAAATATTCGATAATAACAAACATGAAAAGATTCCTTGGAAAGAATATGATAAAATAAAGTTAAAAGCAAAGCATTCAGAAATAGAAACAACCACTGTAGTTTCTAAATCTTTAGATAAAATTCAAATATTAGATCCTAAAACCTTTCAACCTATAGATTTAGACATGAAATCATGGTTCCAAAATTTAAACATTGGAGATGAAGTAAAAGTTATAAAAATTAATAAAAGGATTTACATAGTAGATTGACGCAACATATGGTGATTTCATGAACAAACAACTTGAATTAGCTAAAAAAGGCACAGTGGAAATAATTACAATTGAAGAACTTAAAGAAGTCCTAAAAAAGAAAAATCCTGTGGCATATATAGGTTATGAACCTTCAGGAAAAATACATCTCGGACATTTAATTACCATAAAGAAGATGATAGATTTACAAAAAATTGGATTTAAAATTAAAATTCTTCTAGCAGATTATCATGCATATCTAAATTATAAAGGAGAGTTAGACGAAATTAGAGAAATTGCAGAATATAATAAGCGTTGTTTTTTAGCTATGGGATTATCTAAGGATACAGAGTTCATATTAGGTTCTGAGTTTCAAACAGATGATGATTATGTTTTAGATCTATATAGGTTAGCACATATAACTACCTTAAATAGAGCTAAAAGGAGTATGTCACAAATAATAAGAGAAGCTGGTGAACATAAAGTTTCTGAAGTGCTTTATCCATTAATGCAAGTTATTGACATGGTTCATTTGGGAGTAGACGTTTCAGTGGGAGGGATGGAACAAAGAAAAATTCATATGTTAGCTCGTGACAACTTACCAAAAATTGGATACACACCACCAGTGTGTATACACACACCTATAATCCATGGAACTGATGGATCAGAAAAAATGTCATCAAGTAAAGGGAACTTTATTGCTGTTGATGATCCACCTAAAGTTATAAAAGATAAAATAATGAAAAGTTATTGTCCAGCAGCTAAAATAGATGGAAATCCTGTAATAGAAATTGCAAAATATATTATTTTTGATGAAAACAAAAAAATTTTAATAGAAAGGCCTGAAAAATATGGTGGCAATTTAGAAGTTAATTGTGAAGAATTAATCAACTTATATTCTAGTGGAGAGTTACATCCATTAGATCTCAAGAATGCTGTTGCAAAATATCTTATAAAGATTTTAGAACCTATCAGAGAAAATTTAACTTCTAAAATGGGTGATTAAAAAATGAAAAAGTCACGTTTAAGGTTATTTAAAATTACTTCACTGACAATTTCAATTTTAGGACTAATATTAATAATTGGAACTGTCATGCTTTTTGCATATGTGGGTTTTAACCTTTTTATCAACAAAGTTGGTTCAGAATTTGAGAAAAAGAAATTATATGACCAAGTAGCAAAACTTGAAAATGAATATTATGGACTGAAAAATGAATATGAATCTTTAAAAGTAAATCTTGTTCAAGATGAAAATCTTAAAAAACGATGTATAGACGTTGAATTACAATTAGTAAGGGCAAAGTCTGCAATAGACGATGTTAAAAGTGCATTGGAATCAAACAAAGATATATCAGAAATTAAAGATAGGTTAGAAAATGCTAAATCACAAGTTCAAATTGCAAAAGAAAAAATAAATCAACTAAAGTCTTCACACTAACTTTTTTGAATTCAAGGTCCAACGAAATATTTTGCTACAACATAAATTTCTGCACTGGATTTTTCTGAAGATGGAGGCTTACTTGCTTTTACATACTTAAATTCATTTTTTAGTTCATCTAAAAGATTTTTAAATTCAGGACCCTGGAATACCTTAACTACAAGATTTCCTCCTCTTTTTAAAACATTTTTTGCAATATTTATCACAGACTTACACAACTCTATAGATCTTATATGGTCTAAATCTTTTATGCCTGAAAGTGATGGTGATGCATCAGAAATAATTACATCTACACCTCCTTCAGTAATTTCCTTTATCTTTTTTTGTATTTTAGGATCTGTAAAGTCACCCTGAATAAAACTGAAATTTTCGTATTTTAATGGTTTCATCTTCTTAATATCTACAGCTACAACTTTACCTTTGCTTCCAACTAATTTTATAGCTACTTGAGACCAACCTCCAGGAGCTGCTCCAAGATCTAAAACAACGTTACCTCTACGTATTAATTTAAATTTTTTATTTAGTTGAATAAGTTTATATGCAGCTCTTGAATAATATTTCTCTTTCTTTGCAAGTCTATAATAATAATCCTTTTTTCTTTGTCTCCACCATCTTTTACCCATTTTTTTACCTCTATTTCCCAGGTATGCATCTACTACTACCTACCTTTATAATTTCAGCTTCTATATCTTTTTCAGATATATTTAACAACATTACAGTTGGAACTGAAAAACGAGGCACTGTAGGACTTCCAGGATTCAACAATTTAATATTATCAACCTCTTCTATAAATGGATGATGAGTATGTCCTGACAACAATATATCTACACCCATTTCCAATGCTATATATTTCAATTGTTGTGTGTCTCCTCGTGGATAAACTTCTCCATGATTTAAACCTATCTTAAATCCTTTTAATTTAAATATCTTGCTCTTAGGTAGTTTTAATCCATAATATCTATCCATATTACCTTGTACACAATAAGTAGGTGCCAGAGATTCTAATTCTTCCTTAACCCTTACTTCTGTGAGATCCCCACAGTGTAGTATCATGTCTACATCGCTAAAAACTTTAAATACTTTTTTTGGGAGGCTTTTAGCTCTATCTGGGATATGTGTATCAGATATTACCCCTATCAGCATGTTTTTCCTCCATTAATATTTTTTTATTAACCTAAAAAAATATATGAATCACTAATATTGTTTGGAGGGAATGAATGCTACCATTAACAGAAGTTGAAACAGGGAAAAAAGTAATAATAAAGGAAATAGTTGCCGGAATTGGACTAATAAAACGTCTTGAATCACTAAATATACGTATTGGTAAAATTATTAAAGTAATATCTGCTACACCATTTCGTGGGCCACTAGTGGTAGATGTTGGTGGAAGCAAGGTTGCATTAGGAAGAGGTTTAGCAGAAAGAATATTCGTGGAGGTTTTAGATGAAAATACTTCTCATGGGTAATCCCAACGTTGGAAAAAGCGTAGTATTTTCAAGGTTAACAGGAGTTCATGTCATTTCATCAAATTATCCAGGAACAACTGTTGAATTTACAAAAGGATTTATGTATGTAGATGGTAAAAAAGCAGAAGTAATAGATGTGCCAGGCACCTATTCATTAGTTCCAACATCTGAAGCAGAAAAAGTCGCAAAAAAAATGTTTTTAAATGAAAATCCTGATGTTGTGGTTGTAGTTGTAGATTCCACAAATTTAGAACGTAATTTGTATCTTACCCTACAAATATTAGAGGCAGGAGTACCAACAGTGTTAGCATTAAATATGTGGGATTTAGCAAAAAGAAAAGGCATACATATAGACGTTGAAAAATTAAAAAAGGAATTGGGGATTGAAGTTGTTCCAATTGTTGCAATCACTGGTGAAGGAATAAAAGATCTTGTTTCTGCAATTAAAAAAACGATTGGAAAAAAAGTTAAATTTCCAAAAATGAAAGATGAGGAAAGGTGGGCATATATAGGTAATTTAATTTCAAAGGTTCAAAGCATAGAACATAAACATCCAGGAATTGTTGAGATTTTAGAAGATGCTACACTTCATCCCATTTATGGTATTGTCATAGCATTAATCATCATGTATATAACAATAAAAATAGTTGTAAACTTAGGAGGATGGTTAGGAGACAATATAATTGGATATTTTTTTGAAGAATACTATGGACCATTTATTAAAAATTTAATTGGAAATATTTTTCCTCATGGTATCCTGCATAACATTCTAATAGGTGAACATGGAGATTTCATGGAATCATTTGGCATCTTAACTACAGGGTTATATGTACCATTTGCTGTTGTTTTACCATATGTCCTACTTTTTTATTTGATTCTTGGATTTTTGGAGGATGTGGGGTACCTTCCAAGATTGGCAGTCATGGCTGACACAATCATGCATAAAATAGGGCTTCATGGAGCAGCAATAATACCGGCAATATTGGGGATTGGATGCAATGTACCTTCTATAATCTCTACAAGAATTCTAGAAAATAAAAAAGAAAGATTTATTGCTGCAACTTTAACTGCTATATCCATACCTTGTATGGCACAAACTGCAATAATAATAGGATTGCTTGGTAAATATGGATTAAAGTATGTGGCTATTGTATATGTTACATTGATTATGTTATATCTTACATTGGGTTATGGATTAAATAAAAGTATGAGAGGAGAATGTCCTGAAATATTTTTAGAGATACCTCCATATAGGATTCCACACATCCCAACATTGTTAAAGAAAACATGGTTTAGAGTTTATAGTTTTTTAATTGAGGCTGTGCCTTTCATGCTTTTAGGAATAATTATAATTAATATACTTTATTATCTTGGTATTATTTCATTTCTTTCAAAACTTTTAGCACCTATCCTTTCAGGTTTATTTGGGCTACCACCACAAAGTGTGGAAGTATTAATCGTCGGTTTTCTTAGAAAAGATGTGGCAATGGCAATGTTGGCACCATTACATCTTTCACCTACACAACTAACAGTCGCATCAATAGTATTAGCAACATATTTCCCATGTGTTGCAACTTTTGTTATACTACTAAAAGAATTAGGATTAAAAGACATGTTAAAAGTTTTTGGCATAATGGTGCTTGTTACATTATCTCTTGGAACCTTATTGAATGTACTCCTACATTTCTTTATACCCTAGGTTCCAATCTTTTTACAATGAATATGAAATAAACAACTACCAGTGGTAGTAGTAGAAGATACAGGATTAAAATGAGAGGTGATGGTATTACCATCGTTGGCATGAAAATCGTTGCTATAATGAGTAATATTGGCAATACTGCAGGACCTACAATTCCTATAAACATATAAATCATCATAAAAGAATTTAGCTTTTGAGAATAGTCTCTAAATTTCATTCTTAATTCATATGCAATGTCTTCAGCTATTATCTCTAAGGCTTTGGCAACGTCACCACCACTCTCTAAAGACCTAACTATTTGTTGTATAGCTCTTTTTAAACCTGGTGATGGCACCCTAACACTAAGATTCATTAATGCACGCGTAGTTGATTCTCCATATTTTATTTCTTCCAATGTTCTTGCAAACTCTTCAGATAAAGCACCATAACCTGAAGTTGCCACAGATTTCATGGCATCATGGAAACCTAAACCTGCCCTAAGTTCGGTAGCCATTTGCCGTAATGCATATGGCAATTCTCTTGATATCTCATCTGCTCTACTACCTTCTCTAAGTTTGGGTAAAAATCTTGCAAATACAGAAACCATGAACATTACGAGTAAGGAAAGCAATGCAAATACAAAGCCAAAACCAAGCAATATTATAACCAATGCTAATATTGACCCTGTGATTATACCTGTTAAATATACAAACTTAGGATCAAGTTCTTTCTCTCTTTCTTCCAATAATTTACTTAATGATTCTGTTTCATAACGTTCTTTCTCTTCTGGTTTTTCTGATAATTTTTCTTTATAAGCTTCTGTTTCAACTAATCTTTTTAATATTTCTATTTCACTTTCACTCATTTTTGGTCTTCTAAAAAACCCAAAAGGAGATTTTCTTCGTGTAAGTACAGTAGATCCTCTAAATTTTCTAAGTTTAGGTGTAGGTTTTAAAGTGCTTATCTTTTTCACAGGTTTTTCAGCAGTGTGTCCTACTTTCTTAGATGATTTAATAGTCATGTCCCCAATTTTGTTTAAAAATCTTATTACGCCTCTTAATGCCAATAAAATCACCAATTATAAAACCTTTTCTAAAACTTCATCAGGGTCCCTATAGTAGTCTTTTATCCATTTTCCAACTTCGTTGAGTGATCTTATATTTCTTTCAGCTAAATATTCCAAAACTAATCTTCTCCTCTCAATTTCTTCTTCTATTTCCAATATATCCATTCCAGTATAATCTGCAATCTCCCTTAAAACTTGACTGGTTATCCCCACATATTCTAACTTATCCTCTTTTTGATTCCATACAAAGAGTTTGTTAAGCTGTACATTGCCTTCTTCCATCCCTGTTATTTCTACAACTTCCGTCACTCTTCGTATTGATTTGCCACCAGGCCCATACATCCTCTGCTGCATTATTATGAAGTCTAAAGCAGGTATCATGATCTCAGGTACATTCATTGGTGGATTTGTTAGTCTAGTGATAGTTTCTCTAGCACTATTAGAGTGTAAAGTACCAAAACCAGAGTGTCCTGTGTTTAAAGCTGTGAATAATGTTGTTGCTTCCTTACCTCTAACTTCACCTACAATTATTCTATCAGGTCTTTGACGCAATGCATTTTTAACTAGGGTGTCCATGTCTATCTCGCCTTTTCCTTCAATATTTGGAGGTCTTGTTTCCATGCGTACAACATGTGTATGTGGAAGTTGTAATTCTAATGTATCTTCTATTGTAATTATTCTTTCTCGTGGAGGTATAAAAGCAGCTATATTATTTAAAGTTGTAGTTTTTCCAGAAGCTGTCCCACCTGCTATTATAGCATTACAGGGTCTTATTCCAAATCCTTCAACGCAAACCCATAGAAATGCAGCAAGATGTGATGAAAGCGTGTTGAAATTTATAAGATCAACAATTGTAAAGGGATCTTTCCTAAATTTACGGATGGTTAATGTTGGTCCGTCTGGAGATACTGGAGGTATTGTCGCATTGACTCTTGAACCATCAGGCAATCTTGCATCAAGTATTGGCATTTGTTGATCAATTCTACGACCTACTTGTCGTGCCATTATATCTATTATATTTTTTAGCTCTGAATATTCCTCAAATACTAAATTTGTGACCATCATTCCTTTTTCTCTATGATATACAAATACAGGTTTATTGACACCTATAACCATTATATCTTCTAAGTCATCGTCCTTAATGAGCGGATCAAGTTTACCATAACCCAACATCTCTTGAGTTATTCTTTCTGCAATTTCATCTACATTGCGAATTATACCTCTACGTTTTAAAAATCTTTTAACTTCTTTTTTGAATGTTTTTTTATCAATTCTGAATTCTTCTTCCCTAGATAAAACTGTATCTACAAGCCTATCCCTTATTTCATCCATTAATTCTTTTTCTTTTTTTGTAAATTCAGGAACTTTCACAATATATTTAGGTAAATCTTCAATCTCAGATTCTTCTTTAAACACTGTTGTACTTTTTTTATCTTTTGTAATTTCTGGTAAAGGTTTTTTTCGTTTTTCTTCACCTATTATGTCTTCATCAAAATTTTCACTTCCAAAATCACCGAGTATTTCTCTTAATTCTTTCAATGCGTCTTTTTTTCTTTTTTTCCTCATGAAAACCACAATTTTACTATTTTCAATATTAACTTATAAAGTTCATAATACAAAAATTTTTATTATGGTGGAAAAAATTATTCTATTCTTTTTTAATAGAAGTCAAATTTATAAAACATTAGTTTTAAAAATTTGGGAAATTATCATAAAAAATTTTATAAAGGTGTTTAGTAGTAGAGATAGAAATTACAAATTATTTAATTGGAGGAATAACATGAAACAAATTCAAATTACAGCGTCTGATGGAACTATTAAAGTTATATCAAAAAACAATAGAAAGGTTTCAGTTAAAGAAGTGGAATTAATGCCTCTATGGGCTTTCTGTATGCAGCACAACAGACCATATATAGATACTTTTTTATCAGTATTTGAAAAAGTTATTAAGGAGACAGTCTCTGAAGTTTTTCCACACAAAAAATTAGATATAATATATAGGATTGAATCAAATGATTCACTAGAGAATTCCAATGAAATAGAAATTATATTAGAAAATTTAAGGGCTGATAATGAAGAATTTGAAATTATTGGAGAAGTTCTAAGGTTAGAAGGAAACGACAAAAGAGATGTGTTAACAAAATTAACAAGTTTTCACCGCAGAGTTAATGCAACTGTCGAAAAAACTATATAGAGTCACGTCGAATACATGATAATACTTTAAATAAGGTATTTGTTGGATTATTTGATTTTACATGTATTTTTCCATTTTTGGAAAGGATTACAACTCCTGAATCTAAGTATATTTTTCCCTTTTTTATAACGTATCTTTCTTTACAATCTTTTAAATTAATTTGGTATGGTAGAGTAACAATCAATTCGTTGTTCTTTTGTTTAATATTATATTTCTTCTTATAACCTTCTATATCCAATAATACTTTTTTAAATCCAAGTTTTTTCAATGATTTGCAAAGTTTTTCTAAGATTTTTTCATCAATATTAAATTTTTCAGCCTCAATCACAGCAATTCCATCAAGGTCCCTAACTCTGATATTTCCTGCAAAAAATTTCTTCACAATGTTTTCAGCCTTGTTTATTCTTTTTATTTTATTTTTAGTTAATTTTCCTTTTTTTACTCTTGTAGCAAGACATGTTGTGTCTTTTAAATGCCTTATATTTTTATTTTTTAAATATTCTGCAGCTTCATCATGAGATATTTGGGCTTCAACTAATGGACTCTTAATATTTTCTTCATAATTTGCCACAATTCCTGGCCTATCTTCCAACATATCAGTGACATTTGTTCCATCAATAATTTCAAATTTTTCTCCCACGAAATTTTTAATTAATTTATACATTCTTTTTTTACAAAAATAGCAGCGATATTTCTCATGTTGAAACCATTCATATTCTAAAAAATTTTCTTTAATTATTTTATGTTTAACTCCAATCTCTCTTGCAATTTTCTTTGCCTCAGTGATTTGATTTTTTGGAATTGCACCTATATCAACTGTCACTGCAATAACTTCGTTAGAAACTTCTTTAGCAATTTTTAATAATAATGTGCTATCTACGCCACCAGAAAATGCTACAGCAATGTTTTTATTCTTTAATAATTCTTTTAGTTTTTTTATTTTTTTATCCAGCATTAAAAGCACCGGATTTAGCTCTCTGCCCAACTCTTTCTGGATCTACAGTGGAAAGCTCAAGTCCGGGTATTATTACACGTACAACCGGAACTCCTATTTCTCGTGTGAGATTTACTATAAATACATCTTTGAATCCTCTTTTTTTAAGTTTTTGTAAAACTATTTCAATATTCTTTTTTAAATTGTTTGAAGCTTCATTTTTTAGTTCTTCAATTCCAATAACGTCTTCAGGTTCTCTAAACCAATGATAATTAATTCTTTTCATTCTTTCATATCCAATTCTTTCAACAAACATTTTTCTCATTTTGCTTTCTTCTACACCATAAATTTCTGTTGCCCTACTTTGTGCTACTTCTGTTAATGCACGCATCACTGCAATTTCTGGATCTAAATGTGATCCAAAACCTATAGTTAAAAGTCGTGGATCTTTTAAATGTATATCATCTGCTACAGCTGCTACAGTATGTACTTTTATATCGGAAGTTATATCTAACAATTTAATATCAATTTTAGCTTTTTTAAACTTATTTAATAAATTTTCAATCATTTCATTTTCAACATTACTACAATCAATCTTTTTTGCCCCCCTCCTACGAATTTCAAATAAACTCCATGCATCTCTTTCAATCACTTCAAATATGCCATGAAGTATTGCCTCTTCTATTACATTTCCTGAAGCTAATCCATTAGTATTAGATC
Source organism: Methanothermus fervidus DSM 2088 (assembly GCA_000166095.1). NCBI lineage: Archaea > Methanobacteriati > Methanobacteriota > Methanobacteria > Methanobacteriales > Methanothermaceae > Methanothermus > Methanothermus fervidus. Next base: position 460,725 of record CP002278.1, read on the forward strand.
TAAATAACCTAACAGAATTTTTCCTGGGATTATATGGATGATAAACAGCATTTGCAGGCACATAATATTTTTTATTATTTCTTAAATTTAATGCAGCACACCATTCTAATTTTGAATCAGGTGAGATCCTTCCTGGTAAAATCAACTCATTAGGATCAATACATCTTTCAAGTTCTTCAGTTGTAGAAATTATTGTATTATCATTGCTTCTCATTTCAGCAGAATACCTTTCAATTGCTTCCATAATTACAGAAGCTTTCGCCTGTTCTTTGGTGACACCTTTACCTTTATATACATTTATTGCACCTTTTTTTACTCCTGACCTAAATGCTAAAAATACAGGTATGCCAACTCTATCGATATTGGTTATATTTTTTATTTTTTTCACTCCAATTTCCTTAACTTTATCTTTAGTATACTCAATTGTTTTAGATGGGCTTACAATCCTATAAGAGGTTTCTTTGTATTCTACATGTAATTCATGTATCATTAAACTCACCTATACAGATATTGCAAATATTGCAAACAAGAATAATACAAATGCAAAAACAATTGTAAAGAACCATATTATGAAATTCCAGCGAAAAACTTTTGAACCATCAAGTATACCAATTGGAAGTAAATTAAAAAATGCTAAGAAACTGTTTATTGCAAATCCAAGGTAAAATATTTCTCTAAAGAACCCTGTTTTAGTTAAAGCCAAAAACAATAGAGCTAAAAATATATTTGTTAAAGGTCCAGCTAAAGATATTTTTCCATCTTCATCTCGCCTTATATGTCCTCCATAAATATAGACAGCTCCTGGTGCAGCAAAAACAATGCCTAAAAATATTGCCATCACAATTGCAAGTACTAATCCCTCAAACCATAATTTATATTCTGCCCAAAAACCATATTTTAAAGCTACAATTTTATGGGCAATTTCATGGAGTATAAACCCCAAACCCACAACAATTATCATTGCTGGAAAAATAGTTATCATGACATGCAAATTTTTATTACTCCAAAGATATGCAAAAATTGCTGCTATTACAATCATCGACAGAAGGAGTTCTTTAAGTTCTTGAGATGTGAATCTTATTTTCATCAATTATACCCCATTTTTACTTTCTAATCTTCTAAATCTTTCAGGTATTGTAGTTCTTGGAATATTTAAATAATATTCACTTGCCGTATCTACTATTTCAATTGATATATCAGCTATACGTTCAAACGCCTTAACAACGCGTGCTAGAGATATGTAATACGTTGATTCTTCTTTATTTATAAATTTTGTTTCTGCCATTTCTATGGCTATTTGGTTTAGAGCTTCTTTTTGTAGTTTGTGCATTCTATCTTCGAATCTCATGATTTTATTCTTAAATTCCAATTTTTCATTTAAGAAAGCTTCCATAGATAAATTAAGCATTTTATTTGCTAATTTAAACATGTCTTCCAAATATCCTCTTATAAATTCACCCACCGGTTTCTTCTCTTTTACAACGAAATCAGCAATTGTGCATGAGTGATCTCCTATTCTTTCAAGATCATATGCAATTTCAGCAAAAATCAATGTTTTGCTAAATTCTGAGTATGGATTCAGTGCTAGTGCTGTCTCAACAGATGATCTAATTTTTTCATGCATGTTGTTAGTTGTGTAATCCATTTTAAGAGATTTTTGTGCCAATTCTTCATCATGCTTTAACAATGACTCAAAAGAATTTTTTAATTGTTTAGAAACATGTTCTGACATTTTTCTTAGAATTTCTTTAATGAAAAAACTTCCTGGATGTTCATCCTTTGCTTTATCCTCTCCAAAGACTTTAGAGAATTCTTCAAACTTTCCAATGTCTAATATATATGCCTTTTTTACAACACCTTTATTTATTAGAGGTTGTAAAAGTTTTGTTACATATCTTCTACTAATCCCCAATTTTTTGGCAATTTCTGCCTGTGTTGATGGATTTTCATAAAGTATGATTTTTAATAATGATTTTAATGTAGCATTTTTAGTTCTTTTTTTCTTCATTTTTTTCTCCCTCATCTATCTTAATTTCCACAGATTCTTTGAGGATATGGATTATAAGATAAAGGAGTAAGAATATTATAATGAAGCTTAAATAAGGGTATGACAATTCAAGGAAAGTTTTGATAACATCTGAAATACTGCCTCCAACATCGCAAAATCCTCTTGTTAACATTATTAGTGAGACTAGTATAAGAAGATATCCATGTTTTTGTTTAATGTCACTCGGAAAAAACAGAAGATATAACCCCATAGCCGATAGTCCAATTCCAATAGACCTGAAAAGGTTCCAATTAGTTATTCCTTCAAGAAAATAGAAAATTTTTTCTGATTTCCAATAAAAGGGATGTAATACATATATTATTTCAATAGATAAAACTAAAAATAAGGGTATTGTATATACCACACTACTCTCTATCTTTTTTGTTCTTATGTTCTTCACAGGTTCTTTAAGAGGTTCTTTTATGTAATGTGACAAAAATTGATATAACATAGAACCTAAAGCAGCTCCTAAAACTGTACCACCTATACCTAGCTTTATAGTGGTAAATGTCACAATAGCTGATATTACTCCAGCCATCAATATATCAAATAATTTAGACAATTTAACCATTCAATTCACCTAGTAATAATAAACAATCTCAGCTTCTTCTTCTTTACTGATCCCATATTGCGCTATGGTTTTTTTGACATTATTTTCTGTATTTATGAGATTAACATGGATTTTTTCATCAGTAATTGTAAGTTCATTATAAGAAGGAAAACTCTCACCTCTTAATCTTCTAGTTGTCGCTGTTCCTGAATTTATGGTGGCCATTTTTTCAATCATCCATACGTTTGGTACATGTTTATGTCCATTTAAAACAAAGTCAACTCCGCAGTCAATAAGTAATTTTAATACATCCCCACAATCTAACAATATATTTCTTTCCCTACCAGTTTGTGGAATTGGCAGAAGATGGTGATGAAATGTAACTATCTTAATAAATCCGTTGGGTATGCGCTTAAGTTTATCATGCGCCCATTCCATTTGATCAATCCCTATTTGTCCATCATCTATATCTGGTTGGGATGAATCAAGGCCAATTATTGCAAATTCTCCACTTTTATCTATATGTAAAAATTTTCGATGTCCTATTAATTTTTCAAAATGTACTAATCCAACATTTCTTGCGTCATGATTGCCGGGAACAACATAAGTATCAGCAATATCGTTAAGCTCTTCTATAAATTCACTTGCTAATTCATATTCATATTTATAGCCATTTGTTGTTACATCTCCAGCAACTACAATAATGTCAGGGTTTATATTCTCAATCCCTGATGTCAAATTTCTTTTTAATTCAGAAGAAAAAGTTTTGTCACCAAAATGGATATCTGATAAATGAATTATTGTTTTATCCATAAAATCACCTAAATCAGTAATCAATGAAAATTTATTCAACTATGTTTTCCACTTCAATATTTAAATTTTACTTTCAAAAAATTGAGAAGTAGAAAAAGAAATTAAGCCTCGAGCGGGATTTGAACCCGCGACCTGTGCCTTACCAAGGCACCGCTCTACCCCTGAGCTATCGAGGCATACGATGCAGGGGAGGGGATTCGAACCCCCGAAGGCCTAACGCCAGAGGATCTTAAGTCCTCCCCCTTTGACCACTCGGGCACCCCTGCATACATTACTAGTGTTAAAAACTATTTTAAAAATTTTTGGAGATTCTCAAGCTAGTACAGTTATTTGTCAGTACTAATATTTAAATTTAACCCTCACAAAATACAAAAAAATTAAATTAAATATAAAATTTCTATTAACTTGAAAATACTTCTAAAATCTTTGACACGCCCTTTCCAAGTTCTATATCAAATCCTAGTTCTTTCAGGGCTAATTCAATTGCAGATATGGTCACTGTTAATTCTCTTTGTGTAACATTTCCCATATGACCAATTCTGAAAATTTTTCCTTTTAAATGGTCTTGTCCTCCTGCTAACTCCACACCATATTTTTTACGTATTAAACCTCTAAATTCTTTGTCACTTGTTCCCTTAGGTAAATGAATGGCAGTAACAGTATTTGAAGAAACTTCTTCATCTGGAAATATTTCCAAACCTAAGGCTTTAACAGCCTTTCTAGTAGCAATTGCGGCCATTTTATGTCTTTTTATCCTATTTTCTAAACCTTCTTCCTCAACAACTTTTAAAGCTTCATTTAATGCATATATTAAGGAAACTGATGGTGTATATGGAGTTTCAGGAGGTTTTAAACTTTTACTTTCTCTATATTTTTTTAAATCTAAATAATAAGTTTTAGAATCTGTAGACTCTACTACATCCCAAGCTTCATCACTTAAAGTTATTGCTGATAAACCAGGAGGCGCTGCTAAGCATTTTTGTGAGCCAGTTATACAAATATCTATGCCATAATTGTCTACTTCTACTTTATCGCCTCCGAGAGAAGATACAGCATCTACAATATACAATGCTTCATGATTATTCAATATTTTACCGATTTCTTTTATTGGATTTTTAACACCAGTTGAAGTTTCATTATGAACAACAGTTACTGCTTTAATATCTTCATTTTCTTCTAGTGTTTCCTTAATTTTTTCTATATCTGCAGCTTTACCCCATTCAAATTTTAAAGGTATTGAATTACCACCAAATGTTGTAGTTATTTGCATAAATCTTTCGCCAAATTTTCCATTAACTATGTTTAAAATTTTGTCTCCTTCTTCCAATATATTTGCTAATGCTGCTTCCATTGCTGCTGTACCAGATCCTGTAAGTATATATGATTCATTTTTTGTTTTAAAAATTTTTGACATAATTTCTGATGTTTCTTCTAAAATTTTACCAAATTCCTCTCCTCTGTGGTTTACAATATTTTTTAACATTGCCTTAAGAACTCTTTGAGAAACGCCAGTTGGTCCTGGAATCATCAGTAATTGATCCATATTTTTTACACCTCCGAAGGTATTTTGAAAAGCTAGATAAATTTTTGTAGTAATTTTCTTAATCAAAGAATTTAAATATTCCTCATCTAATAAAAGTTTTATGAAATGAAAATAAAAACATGGATGAAATGGTATAGAAAAATACTTAAAGATTTTGGATTTAAACAAGAGGAAGATGAAAAATCTGCAAAGTATCTAAATAAATTTTTGGAAAAACATTGTGCCTTAAACTTAGATGACTTGCCACACTCCAATACAGCCATTGTATGTGGAGCAGGTCCTTCAATAGAAAAACATGTTAAAATTGTTAAAAAAATTAAGAGCAAAGGAATTGTCATAGCAGCTGATGGTGCTACCACTGCATTACTTAATGAAGAAATAATCCCAGATATAATTGTTACAGATTTGGATGGATACATGCCGGATATAATAAAAGCCAATAAATTAGGATCAGTTGTTGTAGTACATAGTCATGGTGACAATTTAAAAAAATTGAAAAAATATCTTCCAAAACTAAAAAATATAATGGGTACAACACAGTCAAAACCTCTCAAAAACGTATATAATTTTGGTGGATTTACAGATGGTGATAGAGCCGTGTTTTTGGCAATCAAATTGGGTGCTAAAAAAATAATTTTGGCAGGTATGGATTTTGGCGAAAAAATAACGAAATATTCAAGGCCTAAACTTAGTAGAGATGTAGAAGAGGCCGATGAGATAAAAAAACTAAAATTAAAATATGCAGAGAAACTCATAGAGTGGATTGTTGATAATAAAAATGTTGAAATCAAAAAATTAAGGTGAATACATGAAGTTTGAATTTATTGATGTAACTGCTGATGCAGGTTTTCATGCATATGGATCTACTTTAGAAGAATTATTTGAAAACGCAGCCTTAGCTTTATTTGAAATAATAACTGATACTTCAAAAGTAAAGGATAAAGAATGTCGTAAAATTGAAATAGAAAGTGAAGACAAGATATCATTACTGCATGACTGGTTAGAAGAACTTTTAGTGACGCATGAAATTGAAATGATGCTCTTTTCAAAATTTAAAGTTGAAATTTCTGATTGTAAATTACGTGGAATGGCATGGGGTGAAAAAATAAATCCAGATATACATGAAATAAAATGTGAAGTAAAGGCTATAACTTATCATCTAATGAATATAACAAAAGAAAATGACAAATATAAAGCAACAGTAATTGTAGATATATAAAATGAGGGATAAATATGAATATAAGAGACATTTTAATTAAAAAAGATGATTATGTCTGGGAAGTACCTACAGATTATAAAGAATGCATGCAAGTTCCTGGAAGAATATTTGTGGATGAAAAAGAATTAGATAAACTAGAAAAAGGGGCTGTAGATCAGGTTGCAAATGTAGCGTGTCTACCAGGTATCCAAAAATTCTCTATAGCATTACCCGACATACATTTTGGTTATGGATTTCCTATAGGAGGCGTTGGTGCATTTAGTGCAAACACTGGAGTTATAAGCCCTGGTGGAGTAGGTTTTGATATAAATTGTGGTGTTAGAGTAATCCGAACAAACTTAACTGAGGAAGACGTAAGACCTAAGATAAAAGAATTAATAGACACATTATTTAGGAACATACCATCAGGAGTAGGTAGTAAAGGTAAAATAAGGTTAAAGAGTGGAGAAATAGATGAAGTATTAGAAAATGGGGCTGTTTGGGCTGTTGAAAATGGATATGGCTGGGAAGAAGACCTCAAATATCTTGAAGAAAATGGTAAGATGGAAGATGCAAATGCTGAGAAAGTAAGTGTAAGAGCAAAGAGAAGAGGAATACCACAGTTAGGAACATTAGGTTCTGGTAATCATTTTTTAGAAGTTCAAAAGGTTGAAAAAGTTTTTGATGAAAACGCTGGAGAAGTATTTGGACTTAAACCAGGACAAGTAACAATAATGGTTCATACTGGGTCACGAGGATGTGGACATCAAATATGTTCAGATTACTTAAAAGTTATGAATAAAGCTTATAGAAAGTATAACATAAATATCCCAGATCGTCAATTGGCATGTGCTCCTGTAGATACACCTGAAGCAGAAGACTATTTCCAAGCAATGGCGGCAGCCGCTAATTATGCTTGGGCAAATCGTCAAATGATTGTACATTGGGTTAGAGAATCCTTTGAACAGGTATTTGGTGAAGAAGCTGAAGACCTAGGAATGAAGATTCTTTACGATGTTGCACACAACATTGCTAAAAGAGAAGTACATAAAGTAAATGGAAAAAACATTGAAGTATATGTTCATAGAAAAGGTGCAACACGTGCATTTGGTCCTGGAAGAAAAGAAGTACCAAAAGAATATAGAGACATAGGGCAACCTGTCTTAATACCAGGAACTATGGGAACAGCATCATATATACTCCACGGAACTGAGATGGCAATGGAAGAAACCTTTGGCTCTACTGCACATGGTGCAGGTCGTAAGATGAGTCGAGCAGGTGCAAAGAGAGTTTATCGTGGAAATAGAGTCCAAAGAGAGTTAGGCAGTAGAGGGATTTATGTTAAGGCAGTTTCAATGGCGGTTGTTGCTGAAGAAGCCCCTGGAGCTTATAAAGATGTTGACACTGTGGTTGAAACCACACATAAGGCAGGAATATCAAAGTTAGTTGCCAAATTAACACCACTTGGCGTAGCTAAAGGATAAATTTTTACAAAAATTTGGGGATAGAATGATAGGAATCATTGGTGGGACTGGGTTATATACATTGGCTAAAGGTGAGAATGTAGAGAAAAAGACTGTTGAGACTCCTTATGGTATTTCTTCACCAATTTCAATTTTTAAACTTTATGACAAAAAAATAGCATTTATGCCTCGACATGCTGAAGACCATAATTATCCACCTCATAAGATTAATTATAGGGCAAATATTTATGCATTGAAAAAAATTGGTGTAAAACAAATTATTGCTGTTAACACTGTAGGATCTATGCAAGAAAATGTTAAGCCTGGAGAATTGCTCATACCAAATGATTTCATTGATTTTACGAAAAACAGACCAACCACTTTTTATGATGACAAGACAGTTCATATAGACATGACAGACCCTTATTGTCCAAATATTAGAGAGGTATTAATAAATAATGGAGAAGTTGATGTTATAGATAAAGGTATATATGTTTGTACTGAAGGACCAAGATTTGAAACACCTGCCGAAATTAGAATGTTTAAGAAATTAGGTGGAACTGTTGTTGGCATGACAGGCGTACCTGAAGTTATTCTGGCTAGAGAGTTAGAAATGTGTTATGCATCAATATGTGTAGTATCAAATTATGCTGCCTCAATTTCAAAGAAAAAATTGACTATAGATGAAGTTTTTGAAGTCCTTGAAAATAAAAAGCAAAAATTAATTAAAATAATTAAAAAAACTATCAAAAAATTAAAATATGATCCAAATTGTAAGTGTCAAAAAGCATTAGAAGGGGCTAAAATTTAAAATGTGGTGTTAACTTGAAAATAAAAGAAAAATATATGAAGTATTGTCCAAGTTGTGGAAAAAGTTATAATAAAAATGCTAATTTCTGTGAGGAGTGTGGAACACAACTTAAAGAAATAAACATTGTAAAAGATGCCGTCATTGCATCCGAAGAATCTGAAGATGTTATTGTAGTTTCATCCAACCATATACCTGGATATGAAATTGTTGAAACTATTGGATTTGTATACGGTCTCACTGTTAGAAGCAGAGGTTTGGGAGGTCAGATAGCTGCATTTTTAAGATCTTTGATTGGTGGTGAAATTAAAGAATATGTTACTATGATGGAACATTCCCGTCAAGAAGCACTTGAACGTTTAATCGAACATGCAAGAAATATGGGAGCTAATGCAGTTATTAGTACACGTTTCGATTCATCAGAGATATCTAATGTAATGCAAGAAATTCTTGCATATGGAACGGCAGTTAAAGTTAAAAAGAAAGAAAAAGAAGAAAATGTTTCTGTTAATATTTGAACAATTCTTGCCATGACCTTCTAAGAACTCCACGTGCTGCAGCCTCACCTACCATGTTTATAAGTTCTTTTGTAAGGCTTTGTGACGCAACAAAGTGTGTAGGATTTATTTTACCTTTCTTTTTCATTTCATTGAATTCATCATTTATCGTAGACAAAGTTTTAAGTGCAGCTTTCAGTTCCTCTTGATCATCTTTAAGAAGCATTGATTTTGCGCATTTTACAATCATTTTTGGATCTAAAATTTTTATTAATCCTTCTATTCCTGAAGATTCTACTAGAGATGCAATAGTATTTAGTGTCATTATTATCTGTTTTTCCACCATTTCTTTAGGGGCAGGAATTATCTTTGTTCCTACAGTGTAATAATCAAGTATCCCAGCCAATGTAACAGCAGTTACAAGAACACCCATATCTCCAACAGCAGAAGACACATCTGCAGGAACTAGGAAAACTTCTTTACCACAACTCTTAGCAAGCTCAACACATTTCCCAACCTGATCTTCAGAAGCTATTTCAAGCCCAAATGTAGTTTTCCCAGATATAACATAATGTCCATGCTGAGGTGTCCCTGGAACTGCTGCAGGATGTAAAGATGAAATTCCTAGATCTTTCCTCTCCCTAAATTCCCTCTCAAATGTATAATAGATAACTAATGGCGAAGCTGTGCAAGTATTTGCAATAACAGACCCTTCTGGCAAATGTTTTATTATTTTTTTAACTATCTCATAAGTTCTTTTCCCAAATGGTGTGAAAAGTATTGCTACTTCAGCATCTTTCGCTGCTTCTTCATCTTTATCAGTTATTTCAACTCCAGCATCCTCAACTTTCTTCCAATGTTCCTCTTCCATCACCTCTCTATTCTTCTCAGCTAGAACTACATCATGTCCAGCTTCTGAAAATTCTATTGCCATTCTACTTCCGCCAAATGGTGGTTCTCCACCAAATCTCTCCTGCAGCTTTAATATCTTTGTATAGAGATTTTGATTTCCAGCTCCATAAATTGCTATTTTCATTTTTTACACCTCATGAAAAAACATGACAATTTATGAAATTTTTTTAAGAAATCTACTAAAAAATTTTGTGTTTATTCTTCCTATGAAATCCTGATATTGATGGGTTTAGAAAGTATTGAGAACTCAAAAATTAGAAGTATAAAAAACAATGAAAAATTTTGACTTATATATCTTTCTTGTAAATTTTACCTTCTTTCATCACTAATATTATGTTTTCTTTATCACTAAGTACAGATATATCATCAAGTGGATTTTTTTTGACAACTATTATATCTGCAATTTTATTCTTTTCTATCGTTCCTATCTTATCCTCAAGTAAAAGACATTCGGCTGCAACTTTAGTCCCAGACTGTATTGCCTCCATAGGATCCATTCCTATTTCGCACATATATTCCAGTTCCTTAAGGTTGTTACCATGTTTAACAACACCAGAATCAGTTCCCATTACCATTTTTACTCCTTCTTCATAAGCTAATTCCATATTTTCTTTATGTACTTTGCTAATTTCCTTTGCTTGTTTTTTCATATAATTAGGAATATCTTTGTTTTCCTTTGAGTTGTATCTTGTAACAAGAAAAGTAGGAACTAAATATATGCCTCTTTCAATCATAAGTCTACAACTTTTCCTGTCTATAAATGTTCCATGTTCTATTGAGTGTACACCTGCTTTAATGGCATTTAATATTCCCTTATTACCATGGGCATGGGCCATTACTTTTTTCCCTCTAAATTTCGCTTCCTCCACTATTGCTTGCAATTCCTCAATAGAAAATTGGACATCTTTAGGATGATCATTTGGACTTAATACACCACCACTCGTGGCAATTTTAACAAAATCAGCGCCTGCACGAATTACTTCACGTACTCTTTTACGAACTTCATCTACACCATCGCAAGTTGTCTTTGGCATTCCGGGATAGAAAAATGTTGTATCAATTCCTGATTTATAAGTACCATCAAAATGTCCACCTGTAGGTGAAAGTGGTGCAACAGTTATTAAAATTCTTGGCGATGGAAATAAATTTTTTTCAGCTGCTAATTTAACTCCAAGGTCTGCAAAACCAGCATCTCTAACAGTAGTCACGCCAGCATCTAATGTTGCACGCATATTATTAATTGCTTCATAAAAATATAATGATAAAGGTTTTTCTATTCTTCTTTCATCATGACCATTCATCATTAAATGTACGTGTGCATCTATGAAACCTGGTAGAGCATATCCATCGTCTAGGTCAATTCCTTCCATTTTTTTAGTTGTTATTTCTTTTATTTTACCTTTTGAAATTACAATTGACCCATGATATGGTTCCCTTCCTGTGCCATCGATTATATTTATGTTCGTTAGTATCATAGAGACCTCCACAAACAAAATTATTTTTTGATCATTTTAATTTTTCCATTTTTAATTTCAACTTCATGACATTTAGACAATTTTTCCATATCTTCTATTGTTATACCATCAACTAGAGGTATTTTAGCTATTATTGCACCAACTGCAACTATAGGTTCAGCTTTAATACAAATTATACCTGCAGGAGCTGTTTTATTTTTAGCTAGTTGGTAAAGCACATATGATCCGACTGTTGAACCTTTACCACCAGGTATAATTAAAATTTTATTTTTAATACTTTTGCCTTTTAATGGGTGTCGTGGATCAATCACTTTGCCCGTCTTTGGGTCAACGCCTCCAAGAAAACTCAGAGGTTCATTAGAAACGAGTGGTTTTCCTTTTGCATTTCCTTTTGAAATTACTCTAACATTCATATTACAACACTCCAACTGAATTTAAGCTACATCTTTTTTCATGACTTCTCTTAGAACTGCAGTAGCATAACAACCTTTAGGAATTGAAAATTCAAGTAAAACACCATTACTTAAAGCTTCAACTTTTGTATCATATACTCTGAATCTTATCGGTCTTCTTATTCCATGTGTTCCTAACTTTGGTATTAATTCACACTTAAAGTCATTTAATTTTAAATTTTCTTCTTTTAAAACCTTTTTTTCTATTTTTCCAACCTTTCCACTAGCTAAAGGTACTTTAGTACCATAAAGAGGGGCTGTTGGATGTGCCTTGAATTCCTTTACTAATTTCTCAGCATTTTCAGTGTTAATGATTCTGTTTTGATTATTAACTAAAATATCTCCTTCTACATACTTATTTATACCAAGTTTACATCTTTCACTAACAACTTTATTGAAGAGATATGATTGATAAGCATGGATAAACATTCGAGTTAGAGGTTTTGGGAGTGCCAAAATAGCTTTTAAATATGATTTATCGTCTAATTTTCCTTTTTTCTTATCTTTCAACAAAATTCTTAAAATTGTACGTTCATATTGTAATGTTTTTGGCATGGATTCGTAAGATTTCTCAATTTCACCTAAATCATATAATTTACGAGCTTTTTTAATTTTTTCAGGTTCACCAGGGAAAGGATTACCCACATAAAGATCTACAGCTTTTTTTAAATCATTCTTTATTAAAGCTTTACCAATTAAGTGAGTATTACTTCTTGGTTTTCCAAATCTTTGCCAACCATAATAATTAGGTACTCCAATTTCTGACAATGTTTTAAACGTTTTTTTGGCATCTTTAGCGGCATTTTTAGGATTTTTGACATTTCTAACAATTATACGGAATTTATTGCCTATCAATTGTCCTAAACGCAATTTTTTTTCATGTCTTACAATTTTAAGAAATTTAACACCGCGAATTTTCAAATTTTTTATTTCATCCGGATCTATATTGCTAACACATATCCATTGTCTGGCTACAGCATACTTATCTTTCATCCCTGCAAATCCCATTCTTCTTCTGTCAATGTGCAACTTTTTTGCAATATCTATAACTACATCTAAAGTTGTTCTATTTCTCTTTTCTATCCATATCCATACATTTTGTCCTTTTCCACTAGGTTTAATTAGGGGGATTTCCTCTACATAAAAATCTTCAATTTTTTCTCTAATTTTCCCCCCAATTCCTCTAGTCTTTGTTACATATGTCTCAGCATTTAACATTCTACCCTTCCTAAAATTTTGAATTATTTAGTGGTCTGTTGTGTAAAAGACTGATGTCTGTTTGTTGATTTCCTTAAATAAATTTCACTGTAATTTTCTGTATTTCTCTGAGTTAAATTACTAGTTGAAGTATTTCCTTTTATTGTACTTTCTTTGTATTTTGGTTCTTTAATCATTACTGGAGTAAATGTCTTATCTTGAATTGGTATTATTTTATTTTCTCCACTTGTGGTTAATGGTATGAAACCTGGAAAAGTAAAATGTAAATATAAAGACAGAATTGAAGCCATTCCATATGCCAATAAAGATATTATCAAAATTGCGAATAAATTAGCACTTTTTTTCTCTTTCATTTTTTCACTTCCTAAAAATTTCTCTATAGTAGATTTTGTTCTTTAATATCAAAAAGTATTGATGCAATTAAAATCATGGAAATAGAAAATAAAGAAATAATGCACAAATTGATCCAGAATGGGAACACTGATCTGTGGAGTATTATAAATCTCAATGCATCAACACCATAAGTTAGAGGATTAGCATATACAGCTCTTTGAAGCCATGTAGGCAATCCTGTTATGGGAAATAATGCGCCACTCAATAGGAAAATTGGCAAAACTATAAAACTCATCACAAGATTAAATCCTTCTGTACTTTCAGTTATTGCTGCAATCATAAGGCCTAAGCCACCAAAACCCATAGAAATTATAAAGGACAAAATAACACTGATGACAAATGATGTTAGAGTTATTTCAATATTTACTAAAAAAGACAGTGCCAATAAAATTACAGTTTGAATTACTGAGGCCGTACTAATCCCAAATGCTTTTCCTAAGATAATAGATGGTCTTGAAATTGGAGAAACTAATATTTCTTTTAAAAATCCGTATTGTCTATCTATAACAACTGAAACTCCTGAAAACACGCTAGTAAAAAGTATGGTTTGTGCTATTATTCCAGGAAAAATGAAAGTTCTATATCCTCCTGGAATATTTGTGAATTTCACTGACATACCAAGACCAGTGCCAAATATAATCAACCACAAGAGAGGTGTAACTATTGAGGTAAGTATTCTTGATTTATAACGTAAAAATCTCTTTACTTCTCTTAACCATACAACATAAATGCCTTCAATTTCAGACATCTCATCCTTCAGATATATATTTTTTAAATACTTCGTCGAGTGTGGGACGTTCTATTTTTATCGATTTTATCTCAAAATTGTTCATATTTGCAAAATTCACTATTTTTGGTATGAGATTTTCTCCTCTCTCCACTATTATTTTTATAATTTTTTCATTGAGAAATGCTTCCTTTACTCCTTCAATGTCTTGAACTATTTTAACAAATTCTTTTGGCCTTTCAACTTTTGCAGTTATTGTATCACTTTTTAATTCATTTTTTAAACTTTCAGGAGTACCCACCTTTATTATCTTTCCCTTGTTCATTATAGCAACTTTGTCACACAGCTTATCTACCTCTTCCATATAATGAGTGGTAAGCAATATTGTGACTTTTTCTTCTTTGTTTAGGTATTTTATATATTCCCATATGCTCTCACGAGTTTGGGGATCTAATCCAAGTGTTGGTTCATCCAGAAACAATACTTTTGGATGATGTACCAATCCCCTTCCAATTTCTAATCGACGCTTCATGCCTTCTGAATATGTTTTTACATAATCATCTGCTCTCTCCTCTAAATCTATAAGTTCTAAAATTTCATTTATCCGTTTTTCTCTAATATTTTTTGGAACACCATACAATGCCGCATGCATTTCAAGATGTTCTCTACCAGTTAACATGTCGTCAAGAGATCTAGATTGAAATACAATGCCAATGGAAGATCTCACTTTAGCAGCTTCATTTATAATATCATATCCATTAACTTTCGCTGTTCCACTAGTAGGGCGAAGTATTGTACATAACATGGATATTAAAGTTGTTTTACCAGCTCCATTCGGACCTAAAATTGCATAAATACTTTCTTTAGGTATTTGGATGTTTACATTGTCTACAGCTGTAAAATTTCCATATTTTTTAGTTATATTTTTTGTTTTGATTATGAATTTCATTTTTATGAATCCTCCGTTCTACTATCTATTTTTGTTGAATCTATCTATTAAATTTCATTAAAACGTCAAATCATCCAAAAAATTGTAATAATTGTAAAAAGAAATTGTATAAAAATACTTCACAAAAATTAGAGTATTAAAGATCTCTCATTACATGTGAAAAGATCGTTATTTAACAGTTCACAAAAAGTAATGTTTTAATTTGTAAATTTTGGCAGCATGAAAATCTATTTTATTTATAAACTTAACCGTAAAATTTAAATATAATTAGTATATAATATTAATCTTGGCCGAGGTGAAGCCGAGGTAGCTTAGGGGCAAAGCGGCGGACTGCAGATCCGCTGACGTGAGTTCAAATCTCACCCTCGGCTTTAAATTTTTCTTGTGGGGACATGGTGTAGTCAGGCCATCATCTGGGACTCCAGATGATTGATGAAAGGCGCGCTTCTGACCTGTGATGAAGATCTGGAGTCCTGAGCAGGGGAGATCCCAGGACCTGGGTTCAAATCCCAGTGTCCCCACTTTTTCTTTATAACTGTTTTTTGGGGTCTAAATTGGACATAGAAGATATTATAATCATACCTGGCAAAGATTATGATTCAAATATTTATGTAATAGACAATACTATAATAGATACAGGCACTGGGCACAATAAAAACTATGTTTTTTCTAAAATGAAGAAAGCTGGAGTTGACCCTGAAGATATTAAATTGATCATAAATACTCATTGTCATTATGACCATATTGGTGGAAATTCTCTTTTTTCAGCTAAAATTGCAATACATAAAAAAGATTCTGAGGCTTTAGAGAAAGGAGACAAGATGGCAACTGTTTCATATTTATTTGGAGAAAAATGCCATCCCATGAAAGTTCATAAAAAACTAAAAGATGGGAATAAAATAGCTGGTTTTAAAGTTATACATACGCCAGGTCATACGCCAGGTAGCATATGCTTATTCTCAGATGGAATATTAATTTCTGGAGACACCATCTTTGCAAATGGAGGTTTTGGAAGTTGTGATTATCCTGGAGGCAATATGGAAGATCTAATAAATTCTATAAAGAAAATTAAATCTTATGATGTTGAATATTTGCTACCTGGTCATGGAGAAATTGTTAACAATGGAAATTTCCATATAAACTTAGCATTTAATAAAATTAAAAAACTATACAATTTTTTAAAGTAAGAATTTTGATTGCTAATTTATTAATAAATAATTTATAAATTGTTGGGATAAATTAATAAATGGAGATTTAAATGGGGTTTAGAAAAAAAGTTCTTTCTTCTTTAGATCTTGACTTAAGTGAAGGCGCCTGTGGAATATGTCATGAAGTACTTAAAAGAATTTGTGAAAATGGTGGATTTACAAGATCTATTGAACTACCTGAAGGATGTTTTTCAGAAGTGGTAGATGACTCCGGTGAAGTAATAGGGAAAGGCAAAGATATAACATGGGCGCCATCAATACTCAAAGCACAAATAGATGCAGAGTTGTTGCCATCAGATATTTCACACGATTTAAGTAAAGTATTAACTTCTAAGATTGATTTAAAAAAAGTCTCAGAAATGTTTGGTTATGGTAGAGTTGTAACTCCTGCATCAATTGTAATATCAAAAATTTGGGAAAAGGGTGGATATGTAGAAATAAAAAAGGAAGGATTAGGTATTAAATCATTGTTATATGACTCTAATGATAAATTAATATCAGAAGC
The DNA here is from genome assembly GCA_000166095.1 of Methanothermus fervidus DSM 2088. Lineage (NCBI taxonomy): Archaea > Methanobacteriati > Methanobacteriota > Methanobacteria > Methanobacteriales > Methanothermaceae > Methanothermus > Methanothermus fervidus. Next base: position 477,483 of record CP002278.1, read on the forward strand.
TGTTTCTTCTTTTTGTCCGGTTTGTGCAATAAATATTTCGGCTGCTAAAAATAAAAAAATTAGGAAAGAAATACAGGAAAAACTTAAGAACAGTGTAAACACTGGTAAAATAAAATACCAAAGGAAAATGGTAAATATAATTGAATGGAAAAAAAGAAGAGTTTTTACAAGAATATTAGAAAAGGATAAACAAATAGGATTGAATTGGGGATGTTGTATTGCTTATTCAACCGTTAGGGCTGAAATGGATGCTGGACTTGGCAGTAAAAAATTAAACAGACTTTTTCAGAATTATTGTGATAATTGTCCATTAAAGCATTGCTGGCTTGGAAAACCAATAAGTGCTATTGGAAACAAAGTTTTAGAAAGAATAAAGAAAATTAATGTTAAGGAAATCGTTAAATACAAAAATTATATTACTGTTGATCTGGTAGAGGACAATAAAATTATTGGACATGGCGTAGGAACTCTTTGTTCGTTAAGTGCATCTGCAAATGCATTATTAAGGTCTGATGCAAAAATAATTCTCAAGCCAAGTCCAGCAAAAGGTTTTCCACGTAGGGAATGATATGAAAGACAAGCACATAATAGAAGCACTTGGAAAGACAAAAATTATTATTAGAGACGGAAATGTTGAATATGTTGGAAAACCATTAATTAAATATTGTCCTATTTTCTATAAATATAGAGGAATTAAAAAAATTACAAGAAAAGCCATAAAAGAAAATATTGAGTTTAGAATAAAGGATTTTGGGATGTGTACACCAAAAAGAAAGTTATATATGGAAAAATATTTATCTTATGGCACCTCAGAAATTATATCATCACTTCTACAAGATAAAATATTAGATTGTGCAGTAATGGTCTGTGATGGTGCAGGTACAGTAATTGTCAATGATCCCATGCTTGCCCAAGGTATAGGCGGACGAATTTCTGGTATAATATCTACAACACCAATTGAGACAATAATAAAAACTATTGGTGAAGATAACGTATTAAATAAAAAAACTGCAGAAATAGACCAGGTAAAAGGTGTAAAAAAAGCAATTGATAAAGGTTATAAATCAATAGCAGTTACGGTAACTTCTGTAAAAGAAGCAATTGAAATAAGAAAAATTGCACCTAGAGCATGCATATTTGCAGTGCATTTAACAGGAATATCTAAAAACGATGCAGAAAAACTATTTGAAGTTGCAGATATAATTACTTCCTGTGCTTCAAAATATATCCGTAAAATAGGGGATAAAAAAGCTTTATTAAAAGTTGGGAGATCTATACCAGTTTATGCGGCAACAAAAAAAGGTAAAAAAATATTGTTGAAGTTTAAAACAGCTAAAAAGGGATCTTCTAACAGCTATGGTCAACCATATCCATTAATCTAAATATTTTGCTACAGCACGTATTATACAACTTTGAGTTATGAGACCAACTAATTTGTTGTCATTGATAACTACTGGAATTCTTTGATAACCAGTTTCACTCATTATTTTACTGATTTCTTTTATAGAAGTATCAACTCCAACTACAACAAGATTTTTACTCATTAAATCCTTAACACGGAGGTTTAATGCCTCCTTACCAGCTAATAGTATATCTCTATGAGTTATAAGGCCTACAAGCTTTCCATTTTTGACTACAGGTAATCCTCCTACATTAGCTCTAACCATTTTTAATTTAGCAGCTGCCACAGTATCATCTGGATTAGCTGTCAATACATCTTTAATCATTATATCCTGAGCCTTAAGGTCCTTAAGTTTCTTTTTTGTAGTAGAAATCAATTTTGAGATCCTCCTAAAATAAAAAAATTTAAAAAACTTTGCTAAAAAAGATTTTCATTTGAAGTGCTAAGTGTCATGAACACTATCTATATCTATGATCTTAATCTTATAATAAGTTTAAGGTATAATCAAATCATGATTTTAATGATTAAGTAATCATTTCTCATTAATTTAAAAAAATAATAAAGTTTTGAGGGATGAAAGTGACATTAATGGAAGAAGCAGCAAAAGGCAACATAACTAACATTATGGTAAAATCTGCTAAAATGGAAAATATTGAGGTAGAAAAAATTGTTAGAGGATTAGCTAGGGGTGAAATAGTCATACCACATAATGTGAATAGGTCAGCCACGCCTTGTGCTATTGGAAAACATGCGTCAACTAAAGTAAATGCAAATGTTGGTTCATCTCCCGATCATGACGACGTTGATTTAGAAGTTAAAAAAGCCAAAATAGCTGTAAAATATGGTTCAGATACTGTAATGGATCTTAGTACGGGGAAATCTTTATCTAAAATCCGAAAAGCAATTTTAAAAAATGTTGATGTTCCTGTAGGTACAGTTCCAATTTATGAAGCTGGAGTTAAAGCAAGAAAGAAAAAAGGCGCTGTAATACATATGGATGAAGATGACATGTTAAAAGCAATTGAAACCCAAGCAAAAGATGGCGTAGATTTCATGACAATCCACTGTGGCGTAACAAAAGATATTGTAGACAAATTATCAAAATCCGAAAGGATTATGGGCATTGTAAGTAGAGGAGGAGCATTTATAGCTGCATGGATAAAGTATAATGAGAAAGAAAATCCATTATATCAAAATTTTGAGTATATTTTAGATATCGCATATGAATATGATGTCACTTTAAGTTTAGGAGATGGTTTAAGACCTGGATGTCTTTACGATGCTTCTGACATGCTTCAAATAAGAGAATTGATAAATCTAGGAGAGTTAGTAGCCAAAGCCAGAGAAAAAAATGTGCAATGTATGGTTGAGGGTCCTGGACATATGCCATTAGATCAAATAGCCGCAAATGTTAAGATCCAAAAATCTATATGCAAAAATGCTCCATTTTATGTTTTAGGTCCTATTGTAACCGATATATCACCAGGTTATGACCATATAACAGCAGCTATTGGTGGTGCCATAGCTGCAGCTGCAGGAGCTGACTTCCTTTGTTATGTAACACCTACAGAACATTTATCAATACCTGGAATAAAAGAAGTTAAAGAAGGTGTTATAGCAGCTAAAATAGCTGCACAAGCAGCAGATGTATCTAAGGGTTTATCTAAAGCATGGAGTAAAGAATTAAAAATGTCTGAAGCAAGAAAAGATTTTAAATGGGATGAACAATTTAAATTAGCTTTAGATCCTAAGAAAGCAAAAAAATATTATGAACCAAGTAAAGGAGCATGTTCTATGTGTGGAGAATATTGTGCAATTAAAATTTTAAAAGATTTATTTGAATGAGAGGATGATAAGTTGAAATATATAAAACTTGTGGAATTGTATGAAAAATTAGAATCAACAACAAAAAAGTTAAAAAAAATAGATTTGCTTTCTAAATTTTTATCAGAAGTAGATAAAGAGTTGCTTCCAGCTGTAGTTTTAATGACATTAGGCACTGTTTTTCCTGGATGGAGTGAAAAAGAATTAGGTGTAGGATTTAAATTACTTGTAAAGGCGATGTCAATTGTTTCTGGAATATCTGCTAACAAAATAGAAGAAAAAATTGCTGAAGAAGGCGATGTAGGGCTAGCAGCAGAAAAATTGTTCAAAAAAAGAAGACAAGTCACCTTTATTACACAACCACTTACAGTTGAGAAAGTCTATACAAATTTAAAAAAAGTTGCAGACATAACAGGAGAAGGTGCACAAACACGTAAAATAAATCTTATAACAGATATTCTTTCTTTGGCAAAACCAAAGGAGGCCAAATATTTAACAAGAATGATATTAGAAGAGTTGAGGGTAGGTGTAGGCGAAGGAATAATGAGGGATGCAATTGCTAAAGCATTTAAAGTAGATCCAAAGATTGTAGAACGAGCTCATATGTTAACAAATGATTTAGGTTTAGTTGCAAAAGTTGCATGTGAAAAAGGAGTCGAAGGCTTAAAACAACTTTCATTGAAGCCCGGCAGGCCTGTTAAACCTATGTTAGCACAAACAGCGCCAAGCATTAAAAAAGCCATAGAAGAAATGGGGAAAGCCTTTTGTGAAACTAAATATGATGGAATAAGAGTCCAAATCCATAGAAAAAATTCAGAAATAGTTGTTTTTACACGTAGACTTGAAAATATAACTAATGCAGTTCCAGATATAGTTGATGCTGTGGAAAAAGCATTGCCAAAAAAGGATTTCATCGTTGAAGGAGAAATAATAGGAGTTAAAAATGGTAGGCCAATTCCTTTCCAGTATTTATTACACAGAATTAGACGTAAATATGAAATTGAAAAGGCTATAAAAGAAATTCCTTTTACATTGTTCCTTTTCGATGTTTTATATTTTGAAAATCCATTAATAGATGAAAAATTCGAAAATAGAAGAAAAATATTAGAATCTATAACAAAAACTAAGGAAGGAAAGGTTGAACTTAGTCGAAAAGTAGAAGTAACTTGTGAAAATATAGATGATGCAGAAAAATTGTTTAAGGAATCAATAGAAGCTGGTCATGAAGGAATAATGATAAAAGATCCGAATGCTCCATATATTCCAGGAATACGTGGAAAAAAAATGTTAAAATATAAAGCAGAGCCAGAAACTCTTGATTTAGTAGTAATTGGTGGAGATTATGGTGAAGGTAAAAGAGCACACCTAGTGGGTTCATATCTTGTTGCAGCTAGAGATGAAGATACAGGGGAGCTAAAACCTGTTGCACATGTTGCAACTGGTTTAGATGATGATACACTTAAGAATTTAACTGAAAGAATGGAACGCATAATGGTAAATAAAAAAGGTAAAAAGATAGAAGTTGAACCCAAAATAATATTAGAAGTAGCATTTAGCGAGATTGTTAAAAGTCCAGAATATGAAAGTGGTTATTCCCTGCGATTCCCTGTCGTTAAAAGAATAAGAGATGATTTAAGTTTAGAGGATGTTGACACTGTCCAAAGAATAGAATCAATGTACAAGAAAAAATTTGGGTGAATAGTATGAAGGCAAAGCCAGTGATAAACATAGAAGAATGTAAAGGCTGTGGTAGGTGCATAGAAGATTGTCCAAAAAACGCTCTTGTAATGAGCAGTAAAATAAACAGTAGAGGCTACAATTATGTTGAATATATAGGTAAGAAATGTAATGGTTGTGGGAACTGTTACTATACATGTCCAGAACCATTGGCAATAGAAGTTCATATTTTAAAAGAAGGGGATCCATAATGTCATCAAAAGTTTCAGCCAAAAAAATTCTTGAAGAAGTAGGAGCCGAAGCTGGCGATGTAATTAAAATTGTAAAACCAAACATAACATATAAAGGTATCTTATTAGATAGACCTGAAACTTTTGATAAGAATTATATAACTTTAAAACTTGATAATGGTTACAATATTGGCATAGATATTTCAGATGCAAAAATAGAACTTATAGAAAAATCAACAAAATCAGAAATAAAGTTTGAAGGTTTAGATATCAAAGAAGATCCTAATCTACCTTTTATTTCAATCATTTCTACAGGAGGAACAATATCTTCAATTATTGATTATAGGACAGGGGCTGTTCATCCAAGATTTACAGCAAATGATTTATTGAATGCTTATCCCGAACTTTTAGATGAAGCTAACATAAAATGTAAAGAAATTTTAAATATTTTAAGCGAAAATATGGATCCAAAATATTGGGAGAAAATTGCTAGAGCCATATACAAAGAAATTAAAAATGGTGTCGATGGTATAGTTGTGACACATGGAACAGACACCATGCATTACACAGCTGCTGCATTGGCTTTCATGATAAGGACTCCTATTCCAATCATACTAACAGGTGCACAACGTAGTTCTGACAGGCCTTCCACAGATGCTCGTTTAAATTTAATTAGTTCAGTTGTCGCTGCTAAATCTGATATTGCAGAAGTTGCTGTGTGTATGCATGCCACACCTCATGATAGAGAATGTTATTTACATCGAGGAGTAAAAGTAAGAAAAATGCATACTTCACGTAGAGATGCATTCTTAAGTATTAATGATTTACCACTGGCAAAAATAAAGGATAACAAAGTAGAGATCATCAACAATAATTATATAAAAAGAGATACAATGGAACCCAAATTAAATAACAAATTAGAACCAAAAGTAGCATTAATAAAAACATATCCTGGCATGAATGCAGAAATAATAGATTTTTATGTAGAAAACAATTATCAAGGCATAGTTATTGAAGGTACAGGACTTGGGCACTGTGCAGAATCTCTAATTCCAAGCATAAAAAGAGCTAAAGATGCAGGAATTCCTGTTGTCATGACTTCTCAATGCATAAATGGACGTATAAATATGAATGTTTATAGTACTGGAAGAAAATTACTTAAAGCTGGTGTTATACCTGCCCAAGATATGCTACCAGAAGTTGCTTTAGTAAAACTGATGTGGGTACTTGGACAAACAAAAGATTTTGAAGAAGTTTCAAAAATGATGACTAAAAATTTAGTGGGTGAGATCAACAATAAATCATCGCTTATTTATTTCCCAGGTGGATATCATGGACTGGAAAAAGATAGGTCTTAAGGTTGGACTGGAAATACATCAACAACTTGATACCAAACATAAACTTTTTTGTCCTTGCAAATGTGAGCTAATCGATAAAGATCCTGAGTTTAAAATATTTAGAAAACTTAGACCTACGTTAAGTGAGTTAGGTAAATTTGATAGAGCAGCGCTCGAAGAAGCACGGAGAAAATTAAAATTCATTTACCAAGCCTATACTAATGAAACATGTTTAGTTGAGGCAGATGAAGAACCACCACATAGTATCAATAAAGAAGCTTTGGAAATTTCATTAACAATAGCTTTACTTCTTAACATGAACATAGTAGATGAATTTCATGTGATGAGAAAACAAGTGATAGATGGTAGTAATACTACAGGATTTCAAAGAACAGGATTGCTTGCAACTAATGGATATGTAAAGACTCCAAATGGGAAGGTTGGTATACAGACTTTATGTTTAGAAGAGGATGCTGCAAGAAAAGTAAAAAAAACAAAAGATGGTGTAATATTTAGGTTAGATAGGTTAGGAATTCCTTTGGTAGAGATAGCAACTGAACCAACAATGAATGATCCGGAACAAGTAAAAGAAGTTGCATATAAAATTGGCCAGATATTAAGAAGTACGAAAGTAAAGAGAGGTATAGGTACTATAAGGCAAGACCTTAACATCTCAATTAAAGATGGAGCTCGTGTTGAAATTAAAGGTGTTCAAGATTTAGATTTAATTCCTACAATAGTTAAAAGAGAGGTTCAAAGACAATTATCCCTCTTAGAAATAAAAAATGAATTACAAAATAGAAATGCTCAAGTTCCAAATAAAATATACGATGTTAAGGAAATATTTAAAAATACATCTTCTAAGATAATTGCTAATTCTCCACATGTCATGGCTATAAAATTATGTGGATTTGGAGGCTTACTTGGAAAAGAAGTGCAGCCAGGTAGAAGATTTGGAACTGAACTTTCTGATTATGCAAAAAAAAGAGGCGTTGGCGGCATAATTCATACTGACGAACTTCCTGCTTATGGAATTAGTAAAGAAGAAACTGAAAATCTTAAAGATTATTTAAATGTTAGTGATGAAGATGCAGTTGTAATGGTAGTTGGTGAAAAGGAGAAATGTATTGAAGCTTTAAAAGAAGTTCAAAAGCGTGCTAAGCTTGCAATAAAAGGAGTACCTGAAGAAACTCGTAGAGCATTAAGTGATGGTAATACTGAATATTTAAGACCATTGCCAACAGCAAGCAGAATGTATGTAGAAACTGATATTCCTCCAGTCCCTATAACCAAAGAATATATAGAAAAAATAAAATCTAATCTTCCAGAACTTCCAGAAGAGAAAATGAGGAGAGTTATGAGTGAATATAACATAAGTGAAGATTTAGCATCTCAATTACTTAAAAAAGATCGGATTGACATTTTTGAAAAAATTATGGAAAAAGTGAATTTAGAAGGTAAGATTGTTGGTGCCACTTTGGCATATTCATTAGATGAAATTAGAAGAGAAGGTCATGACATTGATAAATTAACTTTCAACGATTTATTAGATGTATTTAAATTATTAGAAAATAAAGAAATATCAAAAGATGCTATCAATGAAATATTGGCATACATGACAGATAAAAATTGTTCTGCAGAAGAAGCAGCAGAAAAATTAGACCTAAAACTACTTAGCGAGGATGAAATCAAATCGATCATTGATGAAATAATATCAGAAAATATTGAGTTAATTAAGGAAAGAGGAACGAATGCTATTGGACCAATAATGGGAATGTCCATGAAAAAACTTAGAGGTAAAGCTGATGGAAAAGTAGTAAATAAAATTGTTACTAAAAAAATTCAAAAGTTGGTATCATGAGATATGATATTATTGTAGTTGGGGCTGGACCTGCAGGTTTAACTGCAGGTTTATATGGAGGAAGACAGGGTGATAATGTCCTAATTTTAGAGAAAGGTCGTGTTGGTGGAAAAGGTTTGGAAATTCCATATATTGAAAATTATCCTGGTTATAAAAAAGTTAAAGGAATGGTTTTAATAGAAAAAATGAAAGAACAAGTTTCTCCACTTGTTGATATAAAAGAACTTGAAGAGGTTAAAAGTATTAAACATGAAAATTCAAAATTTATTGTTACTACCACAAAAAACAAATATTTAAGTAAGGCTGTTATTTTAGCAACTGGAACTACACACAGAGAATTAAATGTTCCAGGAGAAAAAGAATTTAAAGGAAGAGGTGTCAGTTATTGTGCTATATGTGATGGACCTCTATATATAAATAAAAATATTTTAGTGGTTGGTGGTGGGAATAGTGCTGTACAAGAGGCTATATATCTCAAAAGCATAGGATGTAAAGTTAAATTAGTACATAGAAGAAATAAATTAAGAGCTGAAAAATATTTACAAAAGAAACTTAAAGATTTAAATATTCCTGTAATTTGGGATTCAGTTGTAGAAAAAATAAGAGGCAACAATTCAGTTGAAGAGGTAGTTTTATACAATAAAAAAACAAAAGAAAAGAAAATTGTTGAAGTTGACGGTGTTTTTATAGCAATAGGTGAAATACCTCTCAATAAGTTAGCTAGGGATCTTGGAGTCAAGCTTGATAAAAGAGGATATGTAATGACTGATGAGTTTCAAAGGACAAATGTTCAACATGTATATGCTGCAGGAGACATTACACATACTCCAAATCAATGGATTGTAGCATGTTCTGAAGGTGCAATAGCAGCATTAACAGCACATAACGATCTTTTACGGGGACAAAAATGATTGTAATTATTGATAATTATGGTCAATACAACCACAGGATATATAGAACATTAAGATATTTAGGAATAAAGTGTAAATTGATTGAGAATAATACATCAGTTAAAGAGATCGAAAAAATGGATCCTTTGGGACTTATCATTGGTGGTGGACCATCTATTGAAAGATCAGGCAATTGTAAAGAATATATAAAGAAACTTGACATACCTATCTTAGGAATATGTTTAGGACACCAACTCATAGCATTAGTATTTGGTGGAAAATTACGTAGTGCAGAATTTGAAGAATATGCAATGGTAGAAATAGATATAATAGATGAAAATGATATATTTATTGGTTTAGGCCCAAAAATGAGAGTATGGGCATCACATAAAGATGAAGTAATAAAATTACCATCTAATTTTGAGTTGTTAGCAAGTTCTAAAATGTGTAAAATAGAAGCCATGAAACATTGCAAGAAACCTATTTATGGTGTACAATTCCATCCAGAAGTTCATCACACTGAAAACGGTGAAAAAATATTTGCAAATTTCTATGAAGTTTGTAAAAGGTGAAAAAATGTTTAAACCTCAAGAATTCATAGAAGAAGCTGTAGAAAATATCAAAAAAACTGTTGGGAAATCAAAAGCAATAATAGCACTTTCAGGAGGAGTAGATAGTTCTGTAACAGCTTTTTTAGCAAAAAAAGCATTAGGGGATAGATTGATTGCAGTATTTGTAAATCATGGATTACTAAGAGAAGGTGAAGCTAAAGAAATTAGAAAATTTTTTAAGGACAAACTGAATTTTAGGTATGTAGATGCTTCAAAAAGATTTTTAGATGCACTTAAAGGTGTTAAAGACCCTGAAAAGAAAAGAAAAATTATAAGTAAAGTATTCATTGAAATATTTGAAGAAGTCGCCAGAGAAGAAGATGCAAAATATTTATTACAAGGTACAATAGCACCTGATTGGATAGAAAGTAGAGGAAAAATAAAATCTCACCATAATGTTGTACTTCCTAGTGGTTTAGTACTAAAAGTTGTTGAACCTCTTCGTGATCTCTATAAAGATGAAGTTAGAATATTGGCAAAAGAATTAGGACTTCCTGAAAAAATAATTAAAAGACAACCATACCCAGGCCCAGGACTTGCTGTTAGAATACTTGGTGAAATCACTCCTCAAAAAATTGAGATATGTAGAAAAGCCAATAAAATTGTTGAAGAAGAGGTAATTAAGAGAAATTTACATGAAAAATTATGGCAATATTTTGCAGTGCTTACAGACACAAAGGTTACTGGTGTTAAAGGTGATAAAAGGGATTATGGCTATCTTGTAGTTATAAGGATTGTAGAATCTTTAGATGCTATGACAGCCAAAGTTCCTAAATTACCATGGGACTTTTTAAAGAAAGTATCTCAGAGAATAACCTCTGAAATACCTGAAGTTACACATGTAGCTTTATCTATAAGTGATAAACCACCAAGTACTATAGAATTAGCATGATAAAATTAAAGTTTAGAAGACCATCGCCTGCAGCAAGGAAAGCTATGTGTGATGTAGCATCTAACTCTAAAACTTATTTGTATAAATATAGCTTAATATCCAAAGCTGAAGAATTAGTAAAAAAAATAACAGGTCATAAATATGCTAGGGTTGTTAATTCTGGAGATTCTGCAATAATGGCTGTGATGAATATATTGGAAGAGCCGTTTTTAATACCTGATGAAGGTGGATGGAAAGGATTTATAGAAATAGCAAAAATATTGAATAAAAAAATTTTGAAAGTCCCTACAAATTTAGGAATAATTGATCCTTCCTTTTTTGAGGAATATCTAGATAAATTAAATGATAAACCTTCTGCGCTTTTTGTCACAAGTTTTGCAGGTTATACAGCTGAACAGCCAATAAAAAAATTATATAAAATTTGTGATAAACATGATATTCTTTTAGTTGAAGATTCTTCTGGAAGTATTGGAGATCCAAAAAGAAAATTATGTAATGCATCACACAGCCATATCATTGTTGCATCTACAGGCTCCCCAAAAATTGTTAATGTAGGAAATGGAGGATTTATATCAACAAACGACAAAAAAATATTAAAGCAATATTTAATAAGAATGATTAGGGCAGATCCTATTACTTGTGCAGGGATAATCGAAGAGTTGAAAAGAGCCCCTGATGTTTTTGACAAAGTTGTAAATGCAGTGGCTTACCTTAAGAAAAATATAGATAATGTATTTCATAAAAATAAAAGAGGAGTAAATATAATTTTACCATCAGATAATCCAAAAAAAGATAGATTTAAAATTAAAAAACATATAAACATCGAAAAAAATATAATCGTGACTTGCCCAAGATATGAAAGAATTAACAAGAAAGCCATATCTATTGAAATAAAAAATATAGAACCAAAATGTCTTTCTAAAGAAAACTTAGATAAGATTTTAGATTTACTTTCTAAACTTCAATTGTCAAAAGAGTAGTTCTTTCTATTAAGGCATTTTCAACTCCAACAACTTCAACTTCTTTTCCAAGATTATATAACTTTTTTAAATAACTTTCGTTGGGTTTCAGTACTTCATTGTTCTTTTCAAATCCAAAATCTTTAATAAATTCTTCTATAATATCTTCATCGCATCCTAAAAATACAGCACAAAACTCTTCTGTATCATCTTTTATTCCAACAATGTCTAATGCTTTTGATATTTGCCTTTCTCCAGCAGTTCTAACACAAATTTCAATGCCTAAATCATTTGCAATGTTTTCATTTCTTTTCATGGCATTTAATGCATGTATCACAGCATGCTTAACATGTCTCTTGCCACCTATAGCTCTAGCATCCATTAATTGTATAACACAATCATATTTCTTTATTTTTTCAATTGCTGCGTCAATATCTTCAATTTTACCTTTAAGCCCTAATATTTTCATTCTCATAGACTTCCAGTAATAATCTGTTAGCACCACTTACAAATGCATCCACACTAGCCATGACAATATCTGGTTGCGTACTCCTTGCAGATATTATTTTGTCTTTATATTTTAATTTAACCATTACATCAATTAAAGCATCTGTTCCGCCAGTTATTGCATCTACATGATATTCCTCCAAGGAAATATCTGCAAAATAGTCTAAACATTTTTTCATAGCTTTTATTGCGGCATCTACTGGTCCTACTCCAGTGCTTGATTCAAGAATCTCCTTCCCGTTTATTTTGAGTTTAACAGAAGCTGTTGGAGTTACTTTATTTCCAGATACTACTGTTACCTCCTGAACTTCAACAATCTTCTTAGAAGGTATACCTAACACATCTTCTGTTATTGCCTGAAGATCCGCATCAGTTACACATTTACCTTTATCTCCCAACTCTTTAATTCTTTGAAATATTTCATTTAACTGCTTATCATTTACTTTAACTTTTAACCTTTCTAAATGTTTTTTTAATAAACTTCTCCCTATATGTTTTCCAAGTACAAATCTACGCTTATGTCCAACCATCTCTGGAGTTATTGGTTCATAAGTTTCTGCTTTTTTAATTACACCATTTGCATGTATTCCTGATTCATGTGCAAATGCATTTTCGCCAACTATTGCCTTGTTTGGCTGTAAATACATACCTGTTAATCTTGCTACCATTTTTGATGTTTCATAAAGCTCATTTATTTTGATATTAGTTTTAATATTGTAAAGTGAGTGTAATGCAACTACGACTTCCTCAAGAGCTGCATTACCAGCTCTCTCACCTATACCATTTACAGTTACATGAACTTCATTTGCACCAGCTCTTATTGCTGACAATGAATTTGCAGTAGCTAATCCAAAATCGTTATGACAATGTGCAGCAAGAGGTACATCTAATTTACTTAATTTTTTGTAAAAATCATATGCCCTTTCTGGTGTTAAAACGCCAACTGTGTCACAAGCACATATTCTTTGTGCTCCTGCATTTATTCCTTCAGTAAATATTTTTTTTAAAAAATTGAAATCACTTCTTGTTGCATCTTCAGCTGATAACTCCACCACTAATCCATGCTCTAAAGCATATTCAACAGATTCGATTGCCTGTTCTAAAATTTCATTTTTGGTTTTTCGCATTTTGTATTGTATATGGATATCAGATGTAGGAATAACTAGATGTATACTATCAACGTCACATTCTATTGCAGAATCTATATCTTGTTTTAATGCTCGTGCAAAACTACATATTTCTGCAGAAAGTCCTTCTGAAGCTATTTTTTTAATGGCATCCCTTTCCCCTGCTGAAGTAATTGCAGAACCTGCTTCTATTATATCTACACCTATAGAATCTAATTTTATGGCTATTCTAAGCTTTTCTTCTGGTGTCAATGATACTCCTGGCGTTTGTTCTCCATCACGTAATGTTGTATCAAGTATTTTAACTTTCAATTTTCTCCCTTCTCATTAAATTTTTTTAGAACATTTATTATCCTTGTCAAGCTTTTATGTAACCTTATTTCATATCTTTCAAGGATTTTAAATTTTGTTTTCCCAATTATTTTATCAATGTCCACAAAGTGAGGGGATGCCATACATAAGATTCCATTGTCTTTAAGATTATCTTTTGCTGAAAGTAAAAATTCATAATAAAGTTTAGATAATTCCTCACCTTTAGTAGATGTAGATATACCATATGGTGGATCTGTAACTATTGCATCTACCTTTTCCTTTAATTTTATTTTTCTTGCATCTTCCTGGAACACTTTAAAATCTTTTATTCCAAAATATTTCAAATTTTCTATTGCTCCTTTAACCATTTTTTTATCAATATCACATCCAATTACTTTAATTCCTATCATCCCTGCTTCTATTAATACACCGCCAGCACCGCAAAATGGATCTAAAATTTTTTCACCTTTTTTAACTCTAGCAAGATTTACCATACACCGTGCAATTTTTGGATCTAATGAAGAAGGATGGAAAAACGGTCTTTTATGGGGTTTGGCAATATTAAAATGTTTTTTATTTATTTTACCAATCCTTATACCAAAAAAAACCTTTGAATCATTGAACACTACTCTGACAAAACTTTCTGGATTTTCGAGATTTACTTTTGAACTCGACAATCTATCGATTATACCACCTATCTTCACTTCCATCTCTCTAGAACTAATTTCAGAATTTATTCTTTTTACTCTTACTGCAAATGTTTGGCCAAGTATAGAATCCCAATCAACTTTTAATATTTTATCTTTTAAATTTTCAATATTTGTCATGAAAAGTAACTTAGATACTTCGTGTGCATAAGCAAGCCTATTTACAAGTATTTCACCAACATCTTCATCACTTGAAACTACCATTATACCATCTTTTTGATACTTTACGTTGTAGTTGTTGCATTCAACGTCCAAAACTGCCTTTACTTCAGAATATGGTATTTTTGGGTGCTCCCGGGATAAAATTAAAAGAAATTCCATGTTCTCTGCCACACAGATTCTGGAATTAATAATGATAGATTTTTTTTGATAACTTCTTTAAATAACTTTGAATATTTGTCCATATCACCATATTTAGATAATAATTCCTCAATATTATTTTCTTTAATTTTCCTGAATAGGTAATCTAGTTGTTTATCATTCATTAAACTTAAAATTTTTTTGATTAATAATTGTATTCTAAGTTCTTTACCATATTTTTTGTAATATTCTTCATGATATTTCTTTAATATTTTAGGATTATTTTCTTCAATGGCTTCTTTAAGTACTTCTGTAGCTATTTTTGCAGCTGAAAAACCCAATATTAATCCACCATAAGTTGTTGGTTTCACTTGTGATGCTGCATCTCCAATTAATATTGTTCTACCATTGTATATTTTTTTAAATTCTGGAACAGGTACAAACCCTCTGTATTTTTCTAACACGCCTTTCACCTTATATTTATCCATTATTCTGTATAGATCTTTTTTATTTCCTGACAATAATCCTATTCTTGCCAATTTTTTTGATAAAGGTATCATCCATGCAAATCCTGGGAGTAATTTAGAAAATAAATGTATTTCCACACAATCTTTCTCGATATTATCGATTTCAACTAAATATTGAATGGCAGGGATTAGTTTTGAAACAGCCTTAGAATTATACCCACTTGCATCAACTACGAACTTTGCTTTCACAATTTTGTTTTTTACATATACTTTGGCATCATCATGATTTATTTTTTCTACTTTATGTCCCAAAAATACATCAACACCATTTTCAATGGCTTTGTTCAACAAATATTGATCATATTTTACTCTATCTATCACATATCCAACATAATCTTCTTTAGAAACATTTATAGATATATTAGATGGTGAATATGCTCTGGCTTTCCTAACCTTATTTATTATAACATTTTCAGGTAGGGGATTTAATTTTGATATTTTTCTTGATACTAATCCAGCACATTGGAGTGGAAGACCTACTTGTTTTTTCTTTTCATATATACAAACATTAAACCCTTCTTCGGCTAAAAATCTAGCAACTGTAGAACCTATAGGTCCAGCTCCAATTACAATGACATCATATTTCATTTTTACCAGCCTTATTTTTTTGATTCATAAGATGATATCAGTTGATTTATCTTTTCCTCAAATTCTTCTGGTCTTGGAATTTTTCTCAAAATAAGTGGTGCAATATCATGGCCACCTCTAATCTCCATGTCACCTACGTTGAACATCCTATCAATTATTCCTTGATGTATTGTTATATCCACTATTTTAGGATAATGTATGTAGGCCCTCTCTTTTCTAAGAAAACCACTCTCAACTATCAATCTATGATCTGTTAGTATATAGTTTGTGAATTTCCAAGATAGGAAATCCAAGAATATTGATAATATAAGAATAATACCAATGAATGCGAAAATATAAGTCAGCAATGTTATTAGAGGTAGAGGTATTAGTGTTTTCTCAATGTCATAAAGAAAATTCATAGCTAATGGAAATAAATATATTAAAATTAAAAGGAATATCAATTTCACTGGTAAATTTGTGTAAAGTATTATATTTGGACGTGTTTTATAAACAATATTCTCCATTGTTATCACCGGTGTCTACTTATGATCCATGAAAATATAAGGATAGAAGAGACAAACATAAATTTGATTACAGACATTGTTAATCATAATTTATATTCTTTTATTATATCTCAAAGAACAAAACTTAAAAACTACATTTATAGAAATCCGTATTTTTTAATTTCCTTTGAACCTGTTTCTATAGATGATTCGTCGCCAAAAATTGTTAAATTGATGGCAAAGGCTAGTAGGAAGGCAGGAGTAGGCCCAATGGCCTCTGTTGCTGGAACTATTTCACAACTCTCATTGGAATATCTAATTAGGAAAGGCTCTAGGCAAAGTATTGTAGATAATGGTGGTGATATAAGTTTAATAAATAAAAGGAAAAAGGTTATTGTAGGTCTTTATGCTGGAGATTCACCATTTTCAGGTAAAATAGGGTTCAAAATTAAAAAAAATAAAAAACCTTTGGGAATATGTACATCTTCAGGAACTGTAGGTCATTCAATAAGTTTTGGTAGAGCAGATGCAGTAACTGTTTTTGCAGAAAATGCTAGTGTTGCAGATGCAATTGCAACTTCAATAGGAAATTATGCAACAGGTAAAAAAGATGATGAAGCTTTACAGAATGCACTAGATAGAGCAGATGACCTTAAGGAACATTTTAAAGGTGTTTTGATAATTGTGGGTGAACATGCAGGCGTAGTTGGTAAAATACCTAAACTAGTCGCTACAAATAAAAAGGTTGTCTTAAGTGAATTATGGGAAATATAAGCCTCAGATCGCCCATCATTCATCACAATTCACTCAGAGCTCATAGGGATCATCATAGGGCTAAAAGTAATTGTTTATCCAAACATCACTCCAGTTTCTTTTCTGAAATCCTCTTTTCTTTCGACAGTTAAAATCTTATCAATAGCTTTAATGAAGTCACTCATGGTTACTTCTTCTCTTCCATCTCTAATTGCAAACATTCCTGCTTCAGTACAAATAGCCTTTATATCTGCACCTGATGAACCTTCAGTCATCTTAGCTAATGATGATATATCAACATCGTCAGCTAAAGACATGTCTTTTGTATGAATCTTTAATATCTCTTTTCTACCTTCCTCATCTGGTAGAGGTACTTCTATTAATCTGTCAAATCTTCCGGGTCTTAGTAGTGCAGGATCTAAAATATCTGGTCTATTTGTAGCTGCAATTATACCAACATTTCCTCTTGATTCAAAGCCATCAAGTTCTGCTAATAGCTGCATTAAGGTCCTCTGAACTTCTCTATCACCAGATGTGGAGCTTCTTAATCTTCTGGCAGCTACAGCATCTATTTCATCTATGAAAATTATACTTGGTGACTTTTCTTTAGCTAACTCAAAAACTTCTCTTACTAATCTTGCTCCTTCTCCAATATATTTCCTGACAAATTCTGAAGCAACCACTTTTATGAATGTTGCATTTGTTTCATGGGCAACAGCCTTTGCTAGCAATGTTTTTCCAGTTCCAGGTGGTCCATATAGGAGTACACCTTTTGGAGGTTCTATACCTACTTTTTCAAATAGTTCTGGTTTTTTAAGTGGTAATTCCACTGTTTCTCTAACTTCCCTAATTTGTTTTTTCAATCCGCCAATTTGATCATATCCAACTTCTGGTCTCTTTTCAACTTCCATTCCAACAACTGCAGGATCTTTCTCACTTGGTAGAACATCTACTATGTTAAATGTTTGTTGATTAAGGGCAACTCTTGTTCCAGGTTCTATTTTTTTACCATCTAAATTTTTTGGACGATTAACAACAAAATATGGTCCTGTACTACTTTTCACTGCCACTCTTTCGTCGTCCAATATTTCAGTGACAGTGCCTATTACTAATGGCGGTGTCCTAAGTCTTTCAATTTCACTTCTCAATGACCTAACTTCTCTGTCCAGTCTCATTTTTTCGTTTTCTATTAATAATTTATCCTTCTCTAGTTTCCTGATTTTCCACATTAAATTCCTTTTGATTCGTTTATTCTCCTCTCTGAGCATCCTTATTTCTTTTTTAAGATTTTCAATTCTTTTGAATAATTGTGCAGGAGAATCTCGCATAATTCTTTAACACTCCTATTAAAATTATCTATACATATTTTTTGTTTCACTAATATTTAAACTTTAATTCAATTTGTTCTATCTTTATACACAGATCTTTACAATATGGGAAAATAAAAATTTTTAACTAAAAAACATGAATAGCAAATATAAAAAATTCATATTTTAAAAAATAAAAGCTAATTTAAAAAGGTGTGAAAATGAGTAATTTGAAAATAAATGTATCAAAATATCTCCTAATAATTCTAATGATAGCATTTTTCACAAGATTGATTCCAAGCAAGCTTACAATACTTGTAGGCAATGATGCTTATGTTCACAAGGATATTGTTATAAGATTAGCAAATGAAGGATTAGGAATTTTGTCATGGAACCTGAAATCTATAACAGGAATAAGTCAATATGGTTATCCTGTTCTTTTCCACCTTCTTTCTTTAGCAATTTATAAAATTTTTCAAACAAAACTAGTATTTTTCTTAATACCTCCTGTTTTAAGTATTTTCACAATATTTATATTTTATAAAATGGCATGTGAAATTTTCAATAATAAAAAGATAGGACTTGCATCTACATTTTTATTTGCTTTTGCTCCATCCTATTTTGTAAGGACGTCTATATTCATACCAGAATCTTTAGGACTTTTCTTCTTTATTTCTATACTTTATTTACTTGTAAAGTATATAAAATCCATAGAAGGGCATGAGAATTTAAAAAATTTTGAATTAAGAAACTTTTTTAAAATATTTACAGGAGAAAAAAAAATTATAGTTGCAGCAATAGCATTGTTTATATTATATGTTTTTACACATAGAGGGTGGGTATTCCTCCTTCTTACTTTACTTCTTTTACTCCTGGTTTTCTTATTACCATCAATTAAAAAAGAACCAAAATTATTGCCTATAATTGTCATATTATTAGCTTTATTTGGTTTTATATTTATTAAAAATGCAGAAAGGTTACAAACACAAACTGTAGCATTTTTAGGGTTTTTCAAATGGTTAGGTGCCATTCAATTAGTTTTAGGCGTATATGCAATTTTTAAATATTTTAAATCTAATAATCCAATTTATAAATTTATAGTTTTGTGGGCAATATTATTTATTTTTGCTGGTGCATATTCCTTTAGATTTAGGGATCCATATTTAGCAATTCCTATATGTATTTTGGCAGGTCCTATACTATTAAAATTTATAAA
The DNA here is from genome assembly GCA_000166095.1 of Methanothermus fervidus DSM 2088. NCBI lineage: Archaea > Methanobacteriati > Methanobacteriota > Methanobacteria > Methanobacteriales > Methanothermaceae > Methanothermus > Methanothermus fervidus. Next base: position 496,995 of record CP002278.1, read on the forward strand.
TACTATAAAATCCTTCAAAATAAATAAAAAATTGAAACCATTTGTTTTATTATTGCTTTTATCAATAGTTGTTTTACAAGGCGTTGCTGTATCTTATTCAAGTGTCGCAAAACCAACAGAAAGGCATTTAGCTGCTTTCAATTTTATAAAAGACAACACGCCAAAAAATTCAATTTTCCTTGCTAGTAGGGACGATGCATATTTACTAGTAGGTGAGACTGAAAGAAAAGATATTATTTTACAAAAAAGTGTGTATCAAGGGTTATTTGATAAACCACCTTCACTTAATGAGGTACGTACTGTCCAAAACGATGTTAATGAAATGCTAAATTCTCCATTATTAAATGAAGTTTATTTCCTGTTAGAGAAATATAATGTTACATATATATATTTAGCTAAAGGAACTTACAATAATTCAACGTTAAGTAAATATATGGCATTTGATCCACATTTTAAACCATTATTCATCTCCAGAGATGCAATAGTTTATCAATATGTGGCAGAACCGAAACTAACAAGAAAAGAAAAATTAAACATCAATGAAAAAAGCATAAAATTTATTGAAGAATTTTGGAATGGATATTCATATTCTGATACAATAGGTACTTCTCTATACAATGACACATTGGATATCGAGTTTAGAGATGTTTTTCCAGGAAGTCCTGACTTGAATGCTATGATTTCTCTACTCTACAATAATCTCTCTGAAAAATACCCCGAGTTAAAAACAAGGTCAGAATATATAATAGATTGGTTAGCTTGTAAGCAATTAGATAATGGATCTTTTGTTGGTGGGACAAGTCCACCAGAAGAATATACGCTTACAACTATGAGTACAATATATCCTCTACTTCAATTTAATTCTGGGAATGAGAAACATAGGATAATAGTTAAAAAAGGAATTGAATATGTTGAGTCCCAGACATCGAAGGATTCTATTCAGGTTTCGAACTTTTATGAAAATTCCAATGATTATTTAAGTTTAAAAACAGATTCTCAAGTTAGTGGCATGTATCCAAAAAATAAAAAGGGAATTATCGAGAAAGTAATATCAAAACAAAGAGAAGATGGCTCATGGTATGATGAAACATATAAAAACATTGGAATTTTAAAAGGTTTATGTCTCTACTATAATTATACGAAAGATCCTAGGGTGTTAGATAGTATAAAAAAAGGTGCTAAATGGCTTAAATCACATCAAACAAACTTTGGTAAATTTAAAGATGATGGTAATCCAGAATATTGTATAAGTCAATATGCAGATGCCTGCATTGTATACCATGTTGCAGGCGATGAAAGTTCAATGAAAAAAACATTGAATTATATATTTTCAAAGAAAATAGAAGATGATCCAACACCTCTAAGATCCTATCTAACTTTAATTTATGATCTTAGCATGATTTATGGTAATGAAAAAGCATTGAATTTAGCAGAAAGAATAATATGATAAGTCTTGCAAAATACAGAGATAAATACTTTGCTGTCAGTACTTTAAGTGGTAAAGTTGTATCAAGTAGTTTAGGAAGAAAAAGGCCTGAATTAGCAATTAAAGACCTTAAAATAATTGTTGGTAATTTTTCTGAAGATAATTCTATCGCAATTAAATTAGGAGAAGCTTATTATGGTAAAAAAGTTAAATTTAAAATTTTAAATTTAACAACTGGCTTTCAAAGGAAAGTTTTAGAAAAAGTTTCAGAAATACCGTATGGACATGTAACGACATATAAAGACATTGCAAATTCACTTGAAACTAAAGCTTATCGTGCTATTGGCAATGCCCTCAGCCATAATCCTTTACCAATAGTCATTCCATGTCATAGAGTTGTAAGGAGTGATCACAAAGTAGGAGGATATCGTGGTGGAACCAGAATGAAAGAAGAAATACTTAAGAATGAAGGTATTAAAATAAAAAACCATAGGATTTTAAATTTTAAAAAACATTATGTGGAACTCTGTGTTAGGCAATAGCTTTCTTTTCTAGAAAATCTGGCAATTCTGAGGAATCTCTTGGACCAACCACAACTTTCCAACCAGTTTCATCTTCAATTTCACCACTAACTGATGCTGCAAGCCCTGGAATTATTAAAGTTCTATGTTTGACCTTTTCTTCTATCCCTGTTTCTTTGATTAAATCTGCTACTGCTTTTCCATTAAATTGACCTCCAGCCACCGAAACATCTACAGCTTTACCTCCAGTATCAAGTACTAACAAATAGCAATTAGCTTTACCTGATTTTAAGTCACCTTCAACAGTATAATATGTTAATGAAAAATTAGTTGTTATAATCACTGGTGAATTTTCGTCTACTTTACCAAACTCATATAAACCAGGATCTACAGCTTGAGGCTTTCTTGGGTCTGTGTAAATAGATTGTCTAAGTGTTAATACAGGTAACAATTCCCAAACTTCTGTGCCTCGTAGTATTAGTATATCAGCATATCTGTTGATTAGTGCAGCGGCTACCATGGCTTCTCTTATACCTTTCTCAATCTCATCAGCGCTGTACATTCTTGCTAATGCAGGTACACCCATAATTGGAAATCTGAAATCATCATCCTTTTCTTCTATAGCTAATCTCCTTATCATTGTAAAATTATCCAGAGTATCGCCTATTGCTTCACCAACCAATGTACCTGGATCTAGAATAATATCTTCAACTCCTAAATTTCTAAGTTTACGTGAAAGTTCTTTCATTTTTTCTAAATCTGATTGTACAAATAATACTAAAGGACAATCATATTTTTTAGCTAATTCTGCCATTTCATCTATATTTTCTTCTGTTGCAGCATAAATTATCGGTCTTTCATCCCCAACAACTTTAAGTGCAGCCTCCATTGACTTTGAGTTGAATGAGCAAAGAATTAATGGATATTTTGAATTTTTCAATTTTTCTGCGGCCTTAGCAAATTTTTCAGGATCATTTGATTTATTCCTTAATGCAATTGCATCTAATGTTAATTTTTCTCCAGTCCTTTCTATTTCAAATTTTTCTAATCTTTTTACCTTTTCCATAAAATTTTCTTCATCAGTAACATCGATAGCTAAAGCCGTTGGGTTATAAAAAGTTAGTTGATACCTATAGAGAACCTCATCGCCACCAATAGTAACCTTTTTCTTTCCTTTGCCAAATGTTATTTCTTTTACAGCAGGTGCTAAAAGTTCTTCAAGTTTCTCTTTTTCAGCCCCTGACAACAATGGACAATCTTCTATTTTTTTCTTTTTTTCCAATAATTTTGTTGCAAATGCCATACAAGATGATTCTCCACAACGACCACAATTAGTTTTTGGAAGTAACTTATAAATATCCATCGCTGTAAGTTCCATAACTATTGCCTCCAATAGCAGCTACTCAAGTTGAGTTATCCAATTGCTAATATCATCGTGATCTGCTGTGAGATATTCTTTTGTGAATGTATTAGCTACTTCACGTAATAATTTTACAGATAATGGATGTAACATCATAAAAAGGTCAACACCGCAAAGCATAGCTGTTAATCCAGTTATTATCTCCCAAAGAGGTCCTCGGTAATCAGTAGGTCCCCATTCATCTTTTTTCATCCATGCTTCCCTTGATCCCCAAGCATTCGTAGTTCCTGAAGACATAGGCATCTGTAAATCTGTATCACCTTTTAATGCAGATAATCTAGTTCTAATCATCACATCAATAGAGAATTCTATTCCATAACCAAGTGCACATGTTGTTGGATCCATCACAATATCTTCATGGCTCAATCCTTCTTTAAGTAAATATTTGTTCAGAGTTTTTTGCATGTTTATATCAGTAATGGCCCAAGATAATACAGCATGATCATATTCTATTGCAGCTTTAGCAACTCTTTTATAATCTAAATCAAGGTTTGCAGATGCTAAAAGACACCTTTCACCTTCTGCAGCTTCTGCAGCTTTTTCTAATACGATAGGATCTTTTTTTGGGTCTCCTGACCCTCCTATTACTAAAGGAACATCTACAGCCTGTAAAACTTCTTCTATATCTTTGGCAGCATCTTTAGGTGATCTATCCATAACTTTAGGGCCTGTACCAATTAAATGAATGGTAACCATGTCTGCTCCATATTCCTTCACAGCTTTTTTTGCCCATTCTCCGGGGTCGTCCATCACATCTTCAAAATGTTCTCTTATAGGCCGTGGGAGACCAGGCATTGGTATATCAAAAACATCGAATGTAACTACTGGTGGATTTGGTTGTGGTTCTTCAAACCTATATAATGCTTTTTGACCTCCTAATCTAATTTCTTTCCTATTCTTTCCGCCTCCTAATTTTACTTCATTTATTTTTCCAGGATATGATTTTATAGGTGGTTCAAATTCTATTTTTTCTTCTTTTTCAATTTTTTCTTTTCTTTCTTCAACAACTTTTTGAGCTTCTTTTATTACAGGCATTAGTTGAAGTTCAAGGCTGTCAACTTCAATCTTAAAATTTTCTAATTCAATTGATTCCACATCTTCAAGTAATTTTAAAAGTTTATTTATCTCCTTCATTTTAATTCCTCTTTTCATTTTCAATTGTTAATATTGAATTTAAAATTTTTTTTACAGCCTTTACAGATTTTGCATTTTCAGGTAACTCTATAAGTGGTTTACCTTCCATATCGTATTTTTCAACTAATGGATCCTCAGGTATTATTCCAATTACTTCTAATCCGCATTTTCTTGCTTTTTGTATTAGTTCATCTTTATATTCTTCCTTAGCACGGTTTATAATTAAAAAAAGTTTTTTAAATTTAATTTCAAGTTCTTTGGCTAATTCAGCTATTCTTTTTGCAGTCATTATTCCTCGTTGCGAAGAATCTGTTACAACTAACATTATATCTACGTCTTGCGTTGTTCTCCTACTTAGATGTTCTAAACCTGCCTCAGTATCAATTACTACATAATCATAATTGGAAGATAGTTCAGCTATTATCTTCCTTAGCATAGTATTAACAGCACAATAACAGCCACTCCCTTCAGGCCTACCCATTACAAGTAAATCAAAATTTTTTGTTTCAACTAGTACTTCCATAGTCCTATATTCCAAAATACTCCATTTATCAACGCCTGGTGGTATTTTACCAGTGGAAGTTTCTTTTTTTAATTCTTCTCTCACATCTCCTAAAGTTTTTTCGTAATTTACTCCCAATGCATCTGCTAAATTTGAATCTGGATCAGCATCGATTGCAAGGATATCTTTTCCAGTTTTAATTAAATGTCTGATTAAATGAGCAGCCACCATCGTTTTTCCAGTGCCGCCTTTACCACTAACTGCGATTATCATTAAATCCCTATTTTTTCTTTTTTATTATAATCTTTTCAGCATATATTTTGGCGTTTTTCAACACAATTCTTACCCCACCAGAGGTTGGCAACGCCAATTCAGGTGCATAAACAGCAGGAGTTTCTTCTGCTTCTTCTTTTTCTTCTTTTTTTTCCTTTGTAACTTCTTTTTCTTCTTTCCATCTTTTTACAATTGGATGTCCTTTCTCTTTTAAAAATTCTTTTATTTCTTCTATTGTAACAGCTTCTTCTTCTGTCGGTATTTTATCTCTCAATTCCTCTGGTATGAAATCAAATACCATTTCCTTGATTTCTTTTGGCATCCATACAATTCTTTCGTATCCACCATCAGCCCTTAAAAATTTTGGTGATCGCATATATTCAATAGATAAGCCACAAAAACCTTCAACTTGTTTTCCACCAGAACATTGACCGGCCATGGTTGAAAATGGTATACCTAATGGTGTTTCTCCTTTGTAATTCCTATGTACAATGCCTATACCATCCAATTCAGGTATGTAAAATGCTATTGCTTCAAAACATCCGCAAGAAGTATGAGGATATTCAAAAACACTGTGTAAATATACTTTTTCTATTGTACCTTGTGATTTTTCCAGTACTGCATCATTTGCACCACTATATTCACCCCTAATTTCATCTATAACTTCCCCCTTTTCTACTTCGAATATAGGACCCTCAGGATCTATTTTATGTGCGGCCCTACAATCAAACCAATTCATGGCACCACATAATGCAGGCCTGTCAGGAGTTACTATACAAACATGAGTGGGTGCAAAAGATTGGCACATCACACAACCATAAAATACATCTACATCTTCTTCTGAAAGTTCTCTTACTCGAGCATCTCTTTTTTCATATACTTTACGTGCCTCTTCTACAAATTCTTTCACTTTTTCTTCATCAGTGATTAAAGTTACAGATATTTTATCTATAATATTGAATTCTTCTTTGAATAATGCAATTAGTACTTCTCCTAAATGTTTCAATCTAAATCCAGCTTCCTTTGCCTCTACACTAACTCTACACCAAATTTGATCTCTCTGATTTAAATGCATAAATCCTTGAACATAATTGCATAATTCATGTATTTTTCTTTCTATAACTCCTTCAAGGTCTTCTTCAAGGTCTTTTCCAGCTATTTCAATTTTTATACCAAATGGATGCCTCTCACCTTGTTTCATTTCGTCAAGATCGGGGCCAATAACTTTTATTCTGCCATCTTCCACATCCTCTTTAACTCTTACAAGTTCTGCACCTATGGATTTTGGACCTGCCAGCTCAACAAACATGTTAGCTGATCTTATTCTTTCACCCTCGTATGCTGCTCCAACATTCACTGGTATGTTTTCAAACATTTAGATCCCCTAATTAGCTTTCTAATATTTTTTTAAGATATTTTAACCATCTTCTATTATCCATATTAGGAAAAGATGCATATGCATTTGGATAATAATGTTTACATATAGTAATAGTCTTAATATGTGGGGCAAAATGTTTTAATGATGATAAACATTGTAACAAAACATTGTAATTACATCCAATAAAAATCACTAGATTGTATTGACCTTTGCCATCTAAACCTTTCCATTGTTTGTCTTGAAGTAAATTCACAATTTCAACTAACCCATAGGCCTTTGCTTCAACATTTTTTTCGGCAAAAAATTTGTAAGTATTTGCAGTAGCAACTACAGGTAAATTCCATCGTTTTATTATATTAATCACTAAATCTAATACAGAATTTTCTATTACTAATGGACCTGCAACTAACAAAGGTCTATCAAATCTTTTTAACATCGATTTAAAAGTTTCAGGCTTCAATCTCATTGCATTTTTCCTAATGGTATACACCTCTCTTTATGGATACCTATAGTGTAAACATGAGGGTTCAGATGGTGCTTTACGTGGTTTCCAATTCTTTTTCTTTAAAAATTCCATTACTTCTTTCTTATGAACTATGGGTATATCTTTCTCAGTTCTGACAAATTTATGGACATCTGGTGGCATTCTACCGTAATGCTTTTTATATAAATCAATATAATTGTTCAATTTTGTCTGTCTTCCTCTTGGAGTATCATTTGGTCTTATACATAACTTTGCTATGAGTGGTTCAGCTTCTTCCCTAGTTTCTGCAACATAGAGTAAATGTTCTGGTGCAGGTTCCCCATCTATTTTCTTTTTTGACCTCAAATCGATTATTTGTCTAGATTCTTTATCATGTGTCCTTCCTAACAATATTCTTCTATATTTAAGTGAATGAGGGCCAAGTATTACAGGTATTCCCCATCTATTTAACCCTGTAAAAATAGCTGCTGCTTTTTGAGAATATGCACCCCAAGCAACGCCACATACACCTATTCTATTTAATATATAATCAGCTATTTCCTCAAAATTACCTTTTAGTGGTTTTCGTGCAAATATATTGGCAATTTTTATAGCAGCTCCTGAAGCATGTGCATTAGAAATACAAGATCCAAGATTCACAAGCCCACCTGCTTCAAATCTTGCAGGATATTTTTCATACAATGTTTTGCCATCTTCGTCCTTAAACTCAGCAATTGACATTGCTGAACATCCAGTAGTTACAACTATGTAATTTCTTTTTAAAAATTCCTCGGCCATCAATGCAACATCTTTCCCACCTTTTGGATAATTACTACATCCAACAAATGCTATTACGCCAGGAATTTCTCCGAATACAATGGGTGCTCCAACTCTCCTTATCTCTACGTCCTGTACAGGACCTCTACCAGCTCTTATTTTAAATTTTTCCTTTTTTACGAATCTTTCTCCAGCCTTCGTTATCATTGAAACAATGGGAAGATTTCTTTTGCAGACTTGTTCACAACGTCCACAAGTGTAACATAATTCGATACATAATTTTTCTAATTTAGATAAATCACCTTTACTTGCAGAAACAATGGCATCCATAACCGGAAAATTATTTGGACATGCTTTATCACATAATCCACATTTTATACATTTTTTAGCTTTTTCAATAATCTCTTTTTCGTCAAGTAATCTTTTTATATTTTTTCTTAATTTAGATACTTTTATTGCAGCTTTAACTGCCACTTCGCCAACTTTCTTTGGATCAAGTATTAATGCACCTTTTATTTCTCTTTTAACTAATTTAGAAACTATTACATCCGGATCTTCCTTTGTCATATCTGGTAAGCCAAGACATATTTTATCTGTGGTAGCTATAACTAAAGAATCCTTTTTGAGGGCCTCATCTAGTATGTCAGCACGAACACATTGCTCATCAACTATAACTACATCAGCTATACCACTTCTTATAAACCTAAGTTGTTTAGATAATGGTCCAACAATTTTTGCACTGCTATTATATCTACTCATGTCAATAGCAGTGCAACATATCCCACAAACCTCTACTTTATCTTCTAAATTATTTTCCTCAAGGTAATCGATAATATCAGCGCCAGGAAGGACATTGTGACCTACACAAAGTATCACGGGTTTTTCTTTATCAATAGTTCCAAGTCCTAAATCTATAAGTTCTGTGTCTTCTTCTCCTTTTGGTAAATTTAAAGTGACTATTTGGCAGATATCAGCTACTTCTTTTGCAACTTCATCCATTAATCCTGCATGGAAAGCTTTTGACTCATAATCAAGATGATTTCCTTCTTGCCCAGTGTGGCATGCTGCTAATAAATGAGACATTTCTTTTTCAACATATTCAATAACTTTTTTAAGATCTCCCAAAACCTTTGGTTCTTTTCCATAAACAGTTCTAATGATGGGGGCCTCAACATTAATATTATTTCCAAGATCTATAGGGTGATCATGCCCAAATTCTTCAATTAGATTATCTAGAAGATGCCTTGCATGTGCAGCGTGTGCAGCAGTACCCATAAGGCATGTCAGTAACATCATTCTCGCTTGTTGTGTTTTAGCATTTATTCCACATGCTCCTTCTTTTCCTAATAAATCACATTTTCCAAAAGTACATAAACAACATTCATCACAGAGTGGAGCATATAATGGTTTATAACGACTTAATAATACATAATCCCATTTCCTAAAATCAGCTAAATTAGGTTTGGGAGTAGGACCTTTTAAAATTTCTTCTTCAGCCTCCGTAATTATTTTTCCAATTGATATTTGAATATTATTAATTTTTAGTGCATTTTTTATGAGATTATTTTTTTCAGATGCCATATTCCTCACAATTTTTAATGATTTATAATGATTTATAATGCTGTTTTTACTTAAGTCATAACTATTATATGAAGTTATTGGTTCTAAATTTAGTAATATGTAAATTTAGTTGAGTATTACAAAGAATATGAATTTTGTAAAACTTATCTTAAAATATAAAAATTGGTGATAATTTTGAAAGTTCTAAAAAGATTGATACATGTTTCTTTAGGAAGGAAAAACGCTGATTTGGTTTTAAAAAATTGTAATGTTTTTAATAGTTTTACTGGTGAATTTATAGAGGGAGATATTGCCATAACTTCTGGATATATAGCAGGAGTTGGTAAATATTCAGGAAAAAAAGAAATTAATCTTGATAATGCATATGTAACACCTGGATTTATCGATGGCCATGTACATATTGAAAGTTCGATGGTATCTCCACTAGAATTTGCTAAAGCAGTAGTACCTCTAGGAACATTGACAGCAATAATAGATCCTCACGAAATTGCCAATGTTTTAGGGGAAGAAGGTATAAAGTACATATTAAATTCAACAAAAGATCTACCAATGAATATTTATGTTATGTTACCTTCTTGTGTACCAGCCACATCATTAGAAACATCTGGATCAAGATTAACTGCAGAAAATCTGAAAAAATTTATTGATCACCCAAGGGTTTTAGGTTTAGGAGAATTAATGGATTATGAAGGTGTGTTAGAAACATCGGAAGAAATATTAAAAAAAATAGAAATCGCCAAAAACAAAATAGTCGATGGACATGCGCCTGGCCTTAAAGGGAAAAAGATAAATGCTTACGCATCTGCAGGAATAAAATCTGACCATGAATGTATCAATGTTGAAGAAGCAAAGGATAGATTACTTTGTGGAATGTATTTAATGATAAGAGAAGGATCTGTAGCAAAAAATTTAAAAGATCTTTTACCAGTTGTAAATGAAAATACTGTCCATCGATGTTTTTTTGTAACTGATGATCGCAATCCTGAAGATATCATTGAACTAGGATCAATAAATCATATGATTAAAATTGCTGTAGATTATGGTATAGATATTTCTAAAGCCCTTCAGATGGCTACAATAAACGCTGCTAATTATTTTAGGCTTGATAAACTAGGTGCAATAGCACCAGGATATATAGCTGACATATTAGTTTTTGAAGATTTCAAAGAGTTTAAACCTAAAATTGTTTTTAAGGATGGTAAATTAGTTGCTAAAAATGGTAAAATTATTTCAAAAATTAAAACAAAGACAGAAAAAATTGGAAATACAATGAAAGTAAAGGAACCAAAAGAAAGTAAGTTAAAAGTGCCAGCAAAATCTGAAAAAGCATATGTAATTGGCCTTGTCCCTGGTCAACTTATTACTAAAAAACTTAAGATGAAATTACCAATCAAAGATGGCTATTTTAGACCTTCACCAAGTAAAGATGTTGTAAAGTTAGCAGTTTTTGAAAGACATAAATATACAGGAAATGTAGGTGTCGGATTCTTACATGGTCTTGGTCTTAAAAAAGGAGCAATAGCCTCTACAGTTGCACATGATTCTCATAACATAGTTGTGGCTGGAGTCAAAGATGAAGATATTTTATTAGCCGTAAAAGAATTAATAAGAATGAGTGGTGGGATAGTAGTAGTAGAGGAAGGAAAAGTTAAAGGCTCTTTGCCATTGCCAATAGCTGGATTGATGTCAGATAAAAAAATTCATAACGTTTACTCAAAATTAAAAAAACTAAAAAAATTATGCCTGGAGTTAGGAATTCATCATTACAACCCATTTATGGTGTTATCTTTCATGAGTTTACCAGTTATACCTGAAATTAGACTCACAGATAAAGGTTTAGTCGATGTAAATACCTCATCAATAATATCTGTGTCAGTCAAAGAATAAGATTTATTTTAGCTTTTCTTCAGCTTTTGCAGCACATGTAGTCATTCTATTCAATACATCTCTAATATTCTCTTTTACCATATCATAATTTTTTGAATTAAAATTCTCTAAACAACTTTCAATTTTTTCTGATGATTCCTCAAAATATTTTTCTGCCCAAGGTATTCCAGAACATATGTTCATACCTAATTTGATTTCTTTTTCACATCCTTTTATAATCTCTAACATAAGTCTTTCAAGATCTTTAGATTTGTTTAAATTAATGTATACATCAAATATTCTAAATAACTCCAACAAGAATGCTTTTGCTCTATCAGCATAATGAAAAACAAGTATCTCCTCTTTCATCTTATCCCTACTTATATTTTGTTACAATTCTTCTATTACTCCTGCCAGTTGTCTTAAAGTTCTAACTTCTTTAACTATGGCTCCCATCTCTCTATAATATGAAACACAACTATCTACAACATCCCATTTATTTTTTGGTTCTGGATTTAAAATTATCACGCCTTTACTTTTTTTACACATTTCATGTATTAGTTTTGCACTCATTGGAAAATTTTTTATTCTTGGACCTGCCCAATCACGACAATCACTGAGTATGATTATATATGATTTTTTATCGATTCTAACTTTTTTAAGGAAGTCTTTAAATGCTAGATACATGTTTGATATGCCATGTACCATCATGTTTTTCTGTCTTAAATCTCTTATTTTTGCGAATGCATCCAATATATTATCTTCTTTTAAAGCTTCTGTTGTTTCAATTATTTTATTATCAAAATCATAAAACTTTGACCTATAAAAAGTGTGTTGTGCAGCATAAATAATGCAGAAAAACCAACTACTTACCCATTCACAAGATCCACTTACATCGCAAAGAAAAATATGCTGACTACGTTTAACACGAGGCTTTGATTTAACTAATTCTAACAATACTCCTCCATGTTTTATATTTTTACGTATACTTTTTCTTATATCTGGTTTACCTTGTTTATCTATCCTTAACCTTCTTGATCTTTTATTAGCGATTTTTATCCCTAATTTTTTACATAAATCAAATAATTTTGGATTAAATTGTAATGTTGTCACATCTCTATCTAAAAGAGATATTTCATCAGAATTAAAATCATTAATTTCTTCCAATCTAGGTCCAAATTCTATGATTTCTTCATCAGGTATATTTTCAGACGTATCTTTAATTTTTACTGTATTTTGTGTAAAAACGAATTCTTTAATAGTTTTTGAGTCTTTTGAACTTTTCTTTTCTTTTGAATTTAAATTTTCAAAAACTTCTTTAAATGCTTCTTCAAACAATTTTTCCTGACTTTTATCTTTTACATAAATTGCCTTCAACGCTTTCTTTAATAATCTTTTTTTTCTCTTAAAAATATTATAAGCTCTGTAAGCGTCCTTCGTACTTCTTATACTTACAGGAATTCCTTTTTCTCTTAATTTATTTGATAAATCAATAATTTTCATAGGATCTTAGCAAGATTTGATTTAACTTTTTCTTTATCACTTTTGTATTTTAAAAACACGCCTAAAATATTTTCAATTAAATCCTTGTCCAATTTTTTCTTATTTAATTTCAAAATGGTTTTTGTTAAATCTACTGTTGCCCTAATTGAGGGTTTCTTAATTAAGTTTAATTCTCTTATTTTTTGTATTATTTCTACTACTTGCTTAATTAAAGAATTTGGAGCTTCGGGAACATGAGATTTTACAATTTCCATTTCTCTTTCTGGTGAAGGATAATCAATATATAAATAAAGGCAACGATCTTTTGTTTCATCAAGTAAATTTCTTTGAGAATTTGACGTTAAAAATACCATTAAATCATTTTTTAATTCAAAGGTTCCTAAATCATTAATAGTTATTTGTTTTTCACCAAGAGCTTGTAATAAAAAACTTTCAACTTCTTCATCAGCCTTATCTATTTCATCTATTAAAACTACAGACGGTTTTTTGTTTAGAAATGCCAATAACAATGGTCTTTTAATAAAAAATTCATCACTAAATACATCCTCTTCTGTTCCATAAATTCTTGCCTTTTCTAAATGAAGTAGCTGTTTTTGATAATTCCATTCCCCAACAATTTGTTCAAAGGTAATACCGTCATAGCATTGAATCCTGAAAAAATCTCTATTAAGGGCTTGTGCAAATTTTTTTGCTAATTCTGTTTTACCTGTTCCTGGAGGACCTTCAATTAAAATAGGTTTATTTAATTCCATAGCCAAAAATAATGTTATTAGTATGTCTTCACTTGGTACATATCCTTCTTTTCTCAGCAACTTATTTAATTTTTCTAAAGATACTTTGTTTGACATTTTATTTGCCTCACATCATACAACATTACTTCAATTTATTTTTTTGCTAATATATCATCCAATACCTCAACAACTTTATCTATTTCTTCTTTTTTAATGATTAATGGCGGTACCAGCCTTATTACGTTTTCAGCTGTACAATTTAACAATACACCTTTCTTCAATGCATCTAAAACTATAGAATCACATTTCTTTGAAAGTTCTACCCCAATCATCAATCCATGCCCTCTAACATCTTCTATTATTTCATGTTCTAATTTTTTTAATTTTTCTTTAAAGTATTTACCTAATTTTTTGGATCTTTTTGGTAGGTTTTCTTCTATTATTATTTCAATAGAAGTCTTAGCTGCTGCACAAGCTAAAGGATTTCCTCCAAATGTTGATCCATGGTCTCCTGGTTTAAATGCAGATGCAACATCTTCCCTAGCTAATATAGCACCTATAGGAAATCCCCCTCCCATCGCCTTAGCTAAAGTAACTATATCAGCCTCAACACCAAACAATTCTGAAGCAAACATTTCACCTGTACGTCCAAATCCAGTCTGAATTTCATCCAATATTAGTAATATGTCATTGTCTTCCGTTAATTCTCGTACTTGTTTTAAATAATCTTTTGGAGGTACTACAACCCCGCCTTCTCCCTGTATAGGTTCTAGTATGACTGCAGCTGTATCACTAGTTATTGCTTCAGCCATTGCATCTATATCACCAAATGGAACATGCTTAAATCCTGGAGTAAGTGGTTCAAATTCTTTTTTATATTTTTTTTGTCCGGTAGCTGATAAAGCTCCCAATGTTCGTCCATGAAATGAATTTTTAGCAGCTATTATTTCTTTTTTTCCTGTATATTTTCTTGCAAGTTTTATTGCACCCTCATTGGCTTCTGTGCCACTGTTGGCAAAAAATACTTTATCTAATGAAGATATTTTAGTTAATAATTCTGCTAGTTCAACCTGTTCTCTTGTGTAGTAGAAGTTAGAGCAATGAATCAATTTTTGAGCTTGGTGGCATATTGTCAAAACTAGTTTGGGATGTGCATGACCGATGTTGTTTACAGCAATCCCGGCAAAACAATCTATATATTCATTTCCATCAATATCCCATACCTTACATCCTTTTCCATGTGATAAAACGATAGGATATCTAGAGTATGTATTCATAATATATTTTCTTTCTAATTCCATGATTTCGCTTGCTTTCATTGACTCACCCATTAATTTTATACATCTTTATACATTTCAATGTCAAAAATAAATACTTAGGGGAAAGGTATCATGTTTTATACAAAGACATTCACAATAAAAACTGAAATAAGTCCTGCACATTATCCCAAATTTCTTGATTTCTTATACAAATATTATCTTTATCCCAACCCTAAGATCAATGTATTGGAATTTATGGATAATTTTTTGTTATTTAAATTTGATGATATTTATTGTAAGATTGTATGTGGAGAGGAAATAAATATTGAATTGTATTCTGAACATTTTGATGAAGAAAAAATAACAGAAATAGAAGAAGATTTGTTTATAGTAGTGAGATATTTTGAAGATAGCCTTAAGAAATATACTCTTTGTTTTTCTTGGGTTGAAGGCCAAGAAATAATACCAGAAAAACCTCCAACACGAAAAGAAGAATCTAAAGGTATTTTTGGAAATATTATATTGATATACATTTTGTTTTTTGGGATTAACATAGTTTTGTTTTTGCTTTTAGGATTTTATGCAGTTATTTTTATAATACTTCTCCAGTTCTTAATATTATTGTTTTCAGGATATTTGTATCGATGGATTGGAGATTGGATAATAACACCAAAAAATCCATATGTCCATATTTTAAAATATCAATTATCGGAGGATGAATACAAAGAATTTGAAAAAAAATTTGGTAAAGAAGCCATTGTAGATATAAAGAAAGAAATTTATAACAAAACATTGGGTGCTGGAAAGCCTTTAAAACCTGAAATTGGTGAAAAGATCCTCAAAAAATATGGATTTCGTTGTACTCCTCTTTATGAAACATCGAAAACTATAAATGTTTACGAAATTGTTAAAAAAGCTGCAGAAAAATTTAAAATACCTATTCCAAAAATAGTAGTGTCAAATACAATGGTTGCAAATGCAGCTGCAACTGGACCTAACACTAAACATGGTTTAATCATAATAACTACAGGTCTCTTAGCACAATTAGAGCATGACGAAATATTGAGTGTAATTGGTCATGAATTAGGACACCTTGTTGGTAAAGATCCCTTAGTATTGTTAGTGATAGTCTCAACAGAGTTTGTTTTAAGATTAACAGTGCTACTGCCTATTGTTATGATATCTCCTCTACTCTACATATTCATAGCAATGGCAATGATATTTTTCATTGCAAAATTCTTTGAAGCAAAAGCAGATTTATTGTCGGCGATATATATAGGTAAGCCCAAATCTCTAGCACAAGCCCTTAGAAAAATAGGATATCAAAGATTAGCTCTTGAACGTGAGCCTCATAACAAAATTTTTGATTGGTTGAAATGGGATCCTCATCCTCCTCTCTATTTTAGAATAAAGAGATTAGAAAGTTTAAAAAACCCTAAGAAAATAAAAAATCCGTTAATAAAATCCATAAAAGATGTAATCAAAGGGTTTAAAGAATCATTTACAATGTAAGGGATTTATATGGATGGTTTTTACCCCACTAATCTTAAAAATGCTGTAATTTATGCTGCATTAATCTTAATATTGCTTTTTGTATATGGTATTTTTGGATCTATTTATATTATGCATTTAGGAGTTATTGATGCAATCTATTATACAATAACAACTGTCACTACAACTGGATTTGGTGATATTAGGCCAATTACTCCATCACAAAAACTTTTTACAGCCTCACTAGAATTAATAGGAGCTGGATTCTTACTTTATATTTTCACTTTAATGCTTTCGGTGATGTTTATGAGTTTTAGTGAATATGTTACAGGAGCTAAATTAAAAAGGAAAATAGCCTCAATGAAAAATCATTTTATTCTTTGTGGGTTTGGAAGAGTAGGATCAACAGCATTTAAAGAACTTAAAAAAAGAAAACAAAAAGTAGTAATAATTGAAAAAAATAAAGATTTGGTGGAAACAGAGTTATGGTCAGATCCTAACATAATTGCTATACCAGGGGACGCCACAAAAGAAAATGTATTAAGATATGCTGGGATCGAACGTGCAAAATGTATAATAATAGCAACAGGTAGCGATGTTGACAATCTTTTTATAACAATTGAAGCTAAAGAATTGAACCCAAAAATATGGATTGTAGCTAGAGCAAGTGAAAGAGAAAATATAAGTAGATTAAAAAAGGCTGGAGCAAATAGAATAATATCACCAGAATTCAGTGGAGGAAAAGACATTTATTTTGCAGCGATGGAACCTTTAATGATGAAAATAACTGTTAAACATGGCATGGAAAGTATAAAACGAGAGGCAGAAATAATATTTAAACATAATTGTACACTAGAAAACATTATGTATCATTTACCAGAATTTAGAGAACCTTTGAAAAGGAAAATAGAGGTTAGCGATCTTGATCACATAGAAAAGTTTTTATTTCAAGTTAAAAAAAATCCCCGCCTTAGAGAATCACTAAACAAAATGTATGAATCCACAAGTGGTGTACATTCACATTGGATTTCAGGTCCAAGCAAAGAAAACTTAGAAAAGGTAGTTGAGGATTTGAAAAAAGAAGGGATTTTATTAGGAGTTAATTTGGACGATGAAAAAATTAAAGAAATTACGAGAAAATATGGAATGTTGGCTGAAGTAATGGTAAAACCAGAAATCACAGTAGTAAATAAACATGGAATCGATGAAATAAGAGATGAGGCAGAGATAATACTAAAACATGGTTGTACAATTGAAGATATTGAATATTATATTCCTGGTTTTAGAGAACCTTTAAAGAGACATGTAGGCGCTGATTCTATAGAAGATATAGACAAATTTTTAAACACGTTAAAAAAAGATCCAAAAAAATATGATGCTATAGATAGACTCTACATGCTATCTGGAGGCGGTATACATAGTCATGTAATATCTGCTAGAAGTCTAGAATCTTTAAACAAAGTTGAAAAAGAATTAAAAGAAAAAGGGTTTCTTATTGGCGTAAATATGAGTTTAGGTGAAATAAAAGAAATGATTCAAAAATCTGGCACTGTGGTAGATATCTTAGTGCAACATGATGTCAAAAATTTAGAAGATAAAAAAACTGTTGTCAAATATGGTGGTAGAATTTTAACATCTAAACACTATCTCCCAGGAATAAGATATGTACTGACTCGAAAATTAAATTTAAAAACAATGGAAGATGTTAAAAAATGTGAGAAAGAATTAGAAAAACCAAGGGCAAGGCGTACTTTAACAGCATTGTATGAACTTTCTGCCAATATCCATTCTCACACCATTGTTACACCTAGTGCAGAAATAACAAAAAAAATTGAAGAAGAATTAAAAGAAAAGGGAATATTGTTAGGCGTTAATTTTCCTGAAGAAAAAATATGGGAAATGGTGGAAAAGGAAGCTGTTGAACCTTTCTGCGTTGATTAATTTTCTAGAATAAATCATGTAGATGTAGCTTATATTTGCCTAATTTACCTCCATAATTACCAGCGCTGATTTTTTTGACCCCTGGTACCTTACATGCAGCCTCAATTCCTACTTTCATAGCTTTTTTAACAGATTCCTCATCAATACCATCAATAACTATTTCATAGATACCATTAACATCTTCAGGAACTTCACTATCTTCAATTTCATCTTTAAGTGTTACACACATTTTTTCGTTTGTGGAGGCATCTAAGAAATCATATTTTTTAGATCCAACTTTTGATCCAGAAGCTACTATTCCACCTGGAAATGGTGTCATAACGCCTTCAACGGATTTTATAGCATCAACAGCCATTTCAGCAGCTAATAATGCTGAGCCCTGGGTTTCTGCCATTATAAAGAAGTTCCCTCCTGCTACTCCACTTTTTATTCCAAATTTCTCTTCAACAATGAATTCACCAGACATTATTGGAATTATATGTACCTTTCTACCTTGGACTTCCCCTTCTTTTTCATAACCATCTCCGAAAAATTTCAATTTGAATCCTGTATTTACTTTTTCTTCAGCATTTTCTAATGCATCAAATGCTGCTGCG
Organism: Methanothermus fervidus DSM 2088; assembly: GCA_000166095.1. Classification (NCBI taxonomy): domain Archaea; kingdom Methanobacteriati; phylum Methanobacteriota; class Methanobacteria; order Methanobacteriales; family Methanothermaceae; genus Methanothermus; species Methanothermus fervidus. The sequence continues at coordinate 515,857 of CP002278.1, forward strand.
GTAGGTGCTGTCAATATTGTCATTCCTACTCTCTCTAATAATTCATGATCTAATTTCTTTTTTGATGGATTACAAATTATAATTGTAAATCCTGGTCTTTGGTCTGGGGTATTTTTAGGAGGTATATATGTATCTATACCTGCTTCTGCAGGACATCCAATAACTGATGTACCATATCCTGTAGCTTCTCTAGCAGCTATTTTTGCTAATCGTTTACTAGCAGCTGTTACTAATATTCTAGAAACTTTTATATCAAATGCTTCAGCAAAAGTGTCTTCAATTTCCACACCATTTACTTTCATTTTACATCCCTCCTGCCAATTTTTCTTACATTTACTTATTTAAATACTTTTCCAACCATGTCTGATCCAAAATATGGCAATGTTGCTACTCCTAAAAAAATCGTGAGCCAAAAAGATATTAAACGCTCAACTATCGTTATGGCAGCACTTAATGGCAATGGTACTCCAGCCATAGAATAAAATAATATCATGAGACCCTCTATTGCTCCTAAGCCACCAGGGAAAATTGGTACCATGCTAACTAAAGTTGCCACTATCATAACTTCTGCAATTATTATTGGTGAAATATATACACCAAATGCCCAAAATACTGCCCAAATTCTTATAATTTCCAAAAACCAAATTACAAAGGACAAGGGGAGAGCAACATATATAACATTTTTATTTTTTATCATGAGTCTAACAGCATCCTGATATTTGACAATTGCATCACTTATTCTACTTTCCAGCTTACTCAACTTCTTACTTTTATGTTTGTAAAATATACGTGCTATGCGCATGATACCTCTCTTAACTTTTTTACCTAATTCTGGTTTCACTGAAACATATAAAATGATGAAAAATGAAAATACTACAGCGAACAACGTTATTAATAAACCTATCACAAGCCATAAAGAAAATCTAAAAACTAAAATCATGTGAAATAGTGAAATTATTGAAAGTAAAATTAGTGGGAAAGTATCTAATCCCTTATCTATTAAAACTGTTGCAAAAGATGACTCAAAGGGTGTTTTTGAATATTTAGACAATAAATATGCTCTTAATGCCTCTCCACCACTTTTTGCTGGAGTAATATTATTTGTAGCTAATCCAAGAACAAGAATTCTGAAAAGAGGTTGATTTTTGGTTTTAATTTTTGCTGCAACAACTGCTATTCTCCACCTAACCATCCATAAATAAAGAGTAAGCATGTGAACAGCAACAGCCAAAGACAAATAGAGAGGATCTGCCTTCCTAATATCATTTACGATTTTTTCTGGCCCAATAAAAATTAACATTAATCCTAGAAGACTGATACTTATTATTATAAGTATTATTGATTTTTTATGTTTCATATTACTCTAACTCAATTATTTTGGGCTTTAAAGTGTCTGGATCCAAAATTGCAATAGTTTTCTTCCCTGAAACATAGCCACATGTTTCACCAGGATTTATTAATAAAGTATTGTTCACCTCATCAATTTTAGCTTCATGTGTATGTCCTCTTACAACAACATCAAATTCTCCTGATTTTAAAATACATTTTACAATCCTTTCATCGGTACCATGAAGTAATGCTATTTTTAATCCTTCAAAATTTATGATTTTAAAATCACTTAGATCACATAATTTATTAAATGCTTTTCTTAATCCATCCTTTTCTCCATCATTGTTACCAAATACAGCCTCAAATCTCATTTTAAGTTTTTCAAACCTTGGCGCTGTAAATGGCGATATTAAATCTCCAGCATGTAATACAATGTCCACATTTTGTCTATTGAAAAATTCAACAGCCTTATCTATTGCATCTAAATTATCATGAGAATCTGCCATGATGCCTATCATGTCCTTTCCTCCCCGAATTGAGCTACCCCCTACGGAGCTTCCTACTTCATAGAGAAAACTTGCCCAGAGACTATATCTTTATATGAAATAGTCTTGAGTAGAGGTTTTCTCTCAGGCAGGCTATCAGGGCTACCCCATCCCCTTAACAATATTCTACATGCTGATATATAATATCTTTTAACTTATTCTTATAGCTTAATCCTTTCGATGTTCCTCTTGGATTTACTTTCTTAACTATCTTACTAGCTCTTTCAGCCTTGTAATTGTATGGGAAGTCATCTCGTATGAAAAAAGTAGTATGAAATATATATAGTTTTTTTCTAGGTATTATTGCATTGGAGAGAGAAAGAGTAAAAGAAGAGTTTGTATATTTTTAGAACAAGTGTTAGTTTTATATTTCATTTATATAATACTTTTCTTATTTCTCAATCCCTGATGGGGTGGAAATCTGTTTTTTTAATTGCTATTTTCTTTTCATTTTTTAACAAAAATTCTGTTTATAAAAAAGAACAAAAAAAGAAATTAAAAAATAAGAAAATCATTTCTCCGGCCTTCTCAATAGATATCCTGCTGCTATTAATGCAATCAATATTATAACACCAATTATTCCTGCGAATGGAATTCCTGGCTTTCCAATTCCTTTAGACACTGGTGTAATCTCATATGCTTTTCCTGCTCCTTTACCTGCTGCAGCACCTGTAATTCCTGCTTTACCTGCTGCTCCAGCAGCTTGAGCTGCTCCTCTTGCACCAACTTCACCACCAACTCTACCTGAAGGACCTGAAATTCCTGGTGAAACTCCCCTTGTTGCTGCAGTTCCAATTCCTACTCTTCCTAATGCAGTTGGAGCTCCTAGTTGTGATGGTGCTCCTGGAATTGAAGGTTGTGGTGTAGTTGTTGGAATTCCAGGGACTGAAGGTTGTGGTGTTGTTGGAGCTCCTGGGATTGAAGGAGCAAATGCAGCATTTTTTGTTGCTATATATAGCTGAGATCTTACTGAATTTAATAGATTTGGATTTACATAGTTTAATGCCCATCTTATCATAGCTATATTTCCACAACTGCAATCACAGCATGCTGGTCCATATCTGGCTATTAGAGCTGCCCATCTATTTGCAATTAATCTAAGAGTTTCTGTAGATGGATGCCAGAAGCCTTTGTGGGCTGCTGTAAGTAATGTACCTATGATGCTTATCATTGCATATGCTCTATTTCCAGTTGATAGCCATTGTGATACTCCAATGTTGTATTTGTCTTTCACATATACATCTACAATTTCATTCCACATCCAATCTTGGACTAGGTGAGGTGTTGTTACTTGCCATCCCCATAAGTATGCAACAAATTTATTACTTATGTATCTTGCACCACTGTAACCTTCCTTCATCATTCCTTTAATCCATTCTGGATTAAGATATCTTGTTCTCATTTCTCTTAGCATAAATTGTTGTAGTGACATTATTTGTGGAACTGCTGGATTTGCATAATAAAGTACATTAAGCTGAGGTGCTTTTCCACCATTTACTTTTTCTATTGCCATACTTAGTCCGCCGAAGTAATCATAGTAATCATCATTGTCAAGAACTCCATAAAGATTTGTTGACCTACTATGATATGCAACACTGACTCCCTTGAGTAATTCTTCAAATAAATCTTGCCTTGATAATCCCCAGACAGTGTTTGAATATGCATGTGACATTCTACGTAAGTATATATCAGCTAACTCACTTCTGTTTTGCCATGTCCATGCTTGTTCAACAGCATGGGTAATTCCAGCTCCATAGTCACCTACAGGTGGTGCAAATATTCTTGTTATTGCTGTGTCACCGTCAAATCCTTTTTTAACGAGTTCTACCCAATGTTTTGCAACATAATTTAGCTCTAATGGTTCTTTAAGGTCATATTTATTTAGAAGGTCTGTTAAATTCTTTGCTTGGTAGAATTGTCCTATTATTAATGGTTCCAATGCTTTATTTAATTCATCTTTTAATTCAGGATATTTTTCTGTTATAGTTGAATATGAAGCTGCTAATGCTATTCTAAATGCTAAATCCATTTTTGCTAAAAGGTTGGGGAATAGATCTCTGAACAATCCACTTGTAGTTGTGATTACGTCCACTCTTGGTCTCACTGTCACATTTGAAAGCCCCATTGATCGTCTAACTTTGTTTAAATCTTCAAGAAGTTTATTGAGTGGTGTTGGAACTAAATATCGTAAAGGTCCTCCACCAAGCCATGTTTTATCATTAGGTTTTGGTTCTACACCCAACATCCTTAATACAAATGATGCCATTGCCCCATCATCTCTTGCTGTTTCTACACACCAAACAACTGCTGCTATTTTTTCCGGTATTTTTTCCATTTGTGCTAATGCCATATCTGCTAGTCTTTTACCAAGATCCCAGGCGACTGGTGTTGGTAATGTATTATCATCTTGAGCATAGAAGTTTCTTCCTGTTGGTAATGAATATGGTGCTCTTACTGGATCCCCACCTCTTGCGGGTTCTATGTAGCCACCATTTAATGCATCTATAAGTGAATCCATTTCTTTACTAGGACTTATTTTTAATAATGAAGCATAAGTCATTGCAAGTGTTAATTTATTTTTCATGGCTTCTCTTAGTTTAACATCTGTTATGTTGATTGTCAATTCTTCTGGAGTTTTGCCTTTGAGCAGTTCTTTTATTAATGAAATTGTTTCATTATTTAATAATTCTGCTTGTGTCAATGTTAATTTCTTCCAATTAAAGCCATGTAAATCAGAAAGTAAATGTTGTATTGACGGATCTGATTCGCTATCTGGTGACAACATTGAAGAAACTAGCAATGCAATTTCGTCATCTGTCCAATTTTCTCCAAAACTATGTAATCCATAAGGCATTAAAGTTGATTGTAAGTTTATTAGATAATCATGGACCTTATCAATGTCTTCATCGGTGATATTCTCAGGATTTAAACCTAAATCTGTTGCAAGATTTAATTCTTTAATTTTTTGTCTTATTGCTTTAGCGTATTCATCTTTTAGTGGATTCCCTTCAGGTACTTTTTCATATAAATCAACAAGCCCTGCCAATTCTTTTAATCCACTGTAAAGTTTAGTCGTTATCATTGGCGGTGTTAAATGATCTACTATCACTGAAAGTCCTCTTCTTTTGGCTTGCATGCCTTCTCCTACACCATCTACAATGTAAATATAAATGCTAGGAGTTTCACCAATACATATGTCTGGATAATCAAAGCTCGCTAATGCATATTGTTTTCTTGGTGTCCACTCATAGGTAGCATGTCTTCCAACATGAATCTGGGCATTTGCTTTAAACACGTAGTTAACCCATGCATACCATGCTAAATAACTGTGTGGTGGCGGAACAACTGTTGAGTGATAAAGTTTTGATATGTCTTGATCCCAACCTCTCAATGGTTCCGGACCAATGAATATGTTTCCAAATAATATTCCTGGAATTATGAAGTATTTTGTGCCATTTTTTGTTACCACAAGAGGATTTTCCTCTGGTTGTCCCCATCCACAAAGTCCTGGTAATTTTAATGCTAGGAATGCGTTCTTTGCATCATAGAATTTCTTCCAAGAATCTGTAGGATCTGTATTATTACTTACTTTATCTATAATTTCAATCAATGCGGAAGTCATTTTGTTTATTAAATCTATAGCCCTATCTGCTTTATCTGTGGTTTTAGCATTAGATATCATCTCTTGGTTCCATCTATTTATAACTTTGATTAATTCATCTTTAACCTTTGGATCTCCTTTCTTAATATATTCAACCGCTGCCTTAGTTAATTCTTCTATGTAACCAGTTGGTCCTTCAATTACTTCTTTCTGGGCTATTGGATTTAATTTCTTGAACCATTTTTTGTATTCTTCTAAAGGCCATAAAATTGTATTAGGATTGTTTGCAAGTTTCTCTATGAATCCTTTAGCCCAACTTGCAGTATTAATTCCACGCTCTAGCAATATAGATACTAGTTCATCTGCATTTTTTGGTATTCTACCTACGTTGTAACCTTCCTGTTTTAATCTTTTTAAAATATTTATTATGGTTTCTGGAACATTTAGATAACTTGCCCCTATATTTTGCTTTCCTGGTGGGTAATTGTAATAAACAATTGCTATTTTTTTATCTTTATTTGGTAAGTGCTTGAGTAGACACCAGTTATATACTCTGTTTGCTAATTTTTCTATTCTGTCAGGTATTGTAATTATGATATCCCATTCAGCTCCAGTATCATTGTCTCTACCAATGTCACCTACACCAATTGCTATTGGCTCTATTTGGCCTTGCATTTCTGGTTGTGCACATTGCCAATAAACAGCGGCCCAACTGAAACCTTCATCAGATACCAACCACTGGCCTAATGTTCTATACCTCGATGATGTGATCATTGCCTTAAATACAGGAACATTTGAATTATTGAAGAAATTGAGAACTTGTTTCCATGATGGTGAAGAACCTGTTAAGAAAGATAGTAAGTTTATTATTGCATCACACTTTACTGGATATTTCCAAGGTTCGAACTCATATTGCACTGTATTATTTGCGTCAGTTAAAAACTTAACTAATGCTGAATACACATTTGCTGGCTGAACATTACTTATTTTTACTTCTTTTACAACTCTACCATCTTTGTCAAGTATTTGGAATTCATACACCTTCGCTTTAGGATCAGTTACACCACAAATTTTATCAGAATCTGTGTAATTTCCTATTCCTTTAACTGCTGTAAGTTTTAAATTTTGTCCTGGCTCAAGCAATGTTTTTGCCAACTCTGTAACTTGAGTTTCATTGAGAGTTAATACGTCTGACCAAGTACCAACAATAGGAATTACGTTCATTCCTTTCTCAACAAGCTTATCAATAATTTGTTGGAAAGCATTCTCTGCATATACTTCTCCTGTAGAACTAAGATATGTCAATATAGCTACAGTAGGTTTTTTTGGATCTAATGGGTATTTTTTGAAATAATCTTCCTTACTGAATATTTCACCATCCCTATACAGAAACTCTTTGCCAAATCCAAGTTTGACTGGTTCTGGCTCCCATTCTTGTGGGAATATCCATCCTCTTATTTCATATAATTTCTTTAATGCCCATTTCACCTGATTTATAAGGTTATCTTTTCCTTTAGCTGCATAATATACTGCAGCATCTATCCAAGCATGTAATCCTTTGTTATTTGGATATTTCTGTTTATAACTAAGTAGGCAATTTACATCGCCGTCATGACATGCTCCAATAAGAGATCCCACTGTGTCCCATGTTCCAATGTCTTTATCACTTACATTCTCAAAACATTTAGTTTTCCCTATTTGACTTAATTTTACAAGTTTAGGATCACTTTCAAAAACTAAAAATATTTTATTATCTATTATTGAAGGATATTTCGTTACAACAGGATATAATGAATTAACAAGTTCTGTACCCCATTCTGCTAAAATAATATCTGATGAATTCACCAGATTCTTAATGTCAGTTTCTTTTAAGTTATTCATCTGGGTTGTTGATCTAATTTGAAACTTTACAGTACCATTTGTCTCATTAGTAATCGTTTTCGCTATTTCAACATAAGATTTACATGCACTAGAAGATCCAATCATGAATACTTGTACTTTTCCTTGTTGTTGTTGAGTCACATTCTCAGCAAAAGCCCCTGAAATCAATAAAAACACTGCAAACAATACAATCACTAAAAACTTCCTCAACTTTTCACCTCCTTTTTTGTTATTACTACATTAGGGTTATTGAGTAATACTTATATAAAATTTTTCAAAACTTTCTAATTCAAATAATTTTGATGAAAGAAATATTCTTAATTGAAAAACTTTTAAAAATAAAAATCTAGTGCCAATAAAATTATGAATAAATAAGGAGGTAAAAAATCTTGAAAGTTAGGGCTCATATATTTATTAGCGGAAGAGTGCAAGGAGTATTCTTCAGAGCAAATACTAAAAAAGTAGCAGAAAAGCATGGTGTAAAAGGTTGGGTACGCAATCTCCCTGATGGAAGAGTTGAAGCAGTTTTAGAAGGAGAAAAAGAAGATGTAGAAAAAGTAATTGAATTTTGTAGGGAAGGACCACCTCTAGCAAAGGTTACAAATGTAGATGTAAAATGGGAAAAATACAAGGGAGAATTTAGAAATTTTGAAGTAAGATACTAATTTTCTTTTATAAATTTTTTTTAATTAAAAGAAAATTTCATAGAGGGTCAATATCATATTCCTGATCATCTGATTTCTCATCTTTTTCAATATAATCCTCAAAAAGAGGTATATAGATAGGAACAGCAAATTTTGTGAATATACTACTCACAATTGCTTCTCCCTTATCCAAACTAGCTATAGCTCTATCATCATCTGATAAATCTTGTGGAGAACTTCCAATTATTTCTGATCTTTCCGATGGCATTTCATTACCAAGAATTATTTTTGTATTCATATTTGCCAATATACTTTTGGGAATTGGTGTGACTAATTGAGTTATTGCTATTAGTCCAATGTTAAATTTACGTCCTTCCCTAGCTATTGTTGCATATATATTTTGTCCATCTTTAAGTACATCTTTGCCAAGTATTCTTGGAGCTTCTTCAACTACAATCCCTATCACAGGTTTTTTGTTTAATTCACCTTCTGCCTTATATCTTTGGTATCTTCTAAAAATATTTTCTATTATTGCACTACCCACAAGTATTCCTGCTTCTTCACTCATTTGTGAAGTATCAATTATGACAATTTTACCTTTCTCTAAATTATTAACAATGTCTTCGATAACGTTTCTTCCGTTTTCAACAAAAACATCTTCATGGCTAAGTACATGATTCAGTTTTCTATTGGTTGCAGCTATTGTTGGCTTTTTTACACCGTGAATTTCTTCTCCAATTCTCTCCATCTCTTCTATTTTAATTATCCATTCATCTTTAAATTCTTTATAAAATTTGTGCATTGCCTGCCATTGGGCATCTGTAAAAGAAACAGTTCCTTGAAAATGTTTTGGTTTTAAATATTTTTTATTAATTTTTAATTCTAACCCGCCTCTAGGAGGATTAGGCGAATAATATAATACTTCTTCATGTCTCGGATGATCTTTTAAACCTTTTGTATTTCCTCTTCCATAGTATTCATCATGTGGATCTAAAACAAGTATTCCAACGTTTTCATCAACTAAATTCCAAAGCATTACCTTTACTAAATTACTTTTACCTCTTCCTGTAGTTGCAGGTATGAGTATATGGTGAGGTATTGCATGCTTATAGTCAATATAAACAGGTAAATTTAATTTTTGAGAACCACTTCTCACCTCACCTAAATAAAGAGGATGTTTTGGCTTACTCAAAAATTTTAAATCTTCTTCTTTCACACGTCTAACTTTTTTAAAGAATGGAGGTAATGATTTTGGGGCTTTTGCATTTTTGGAATTGTTATGTATATAAAGTAAAGGTTTTGCTTCAGCTATAATATAATTTCTAAGTTCTGGCTCAATAAATGTTGTACTTTCATCTTCATGTTCCAATTGAAGTCCTGATATCAATTCTCTTCTCTCTTGTGGTATTTGAGAACGATATTCAAGATTTTTAACTTGTAGTAAAATTTTATTACCATTATTTTCATCAGCAATTAATAAATCCCCAAGTTCAAGTCTTTTGCCAAATTTTCCTCTAACTAAAATTTTTGATGAATTTCCTCCTATTATTTGCCCTGCTACTTCATTATCATCCATAAAATTCACCACAACAATGAATTTTCATCAAGAATGTCATGCATGTCCACTGCCCTCATATCTGCAAGTATGTTTTCTTTTAGTTCACCATATTTGTGGATTAATTGCAATAATCTTGCCTTAAATATCTCAACTTCATTTTTTCTAACCCTTGCCTCTGAATCTACTTTAACTAATCCATAAGGATATCCATGAATAAATGAATCCTGAGTATTTGGCACTATTGCTGATAGAATTTCCAAAATTTTTGATTTTGGACTATAAATGTCAAATCTAAAAATACGTGACTCAGGACTAAACTTAACAGCCCCTACAGTAATTTTATGATTATTTAGGTTATATTCTTCTAATGGATAATAACACCAGCGCTTTTTTCCAACTTTTTTTGAGCAATGTTGCAATGCCCTTATTAGTGGTACACCACTGTTTGTTATACGTCGACAAGTTTTTGAAATACCTAAGAAATATAGATTGTTTTTACTTGCTACATCCAGGCAAGACTCAAGATATTTATCCTCTTTAGAAAATGTTACCTGAAGAGAACCATCCTTAACCAAAATATCATCTTTACTTAGTTCTTTCTCCAATACATATTTTGAAAATGATAATTCAGCAAATCTTCTAGATATAGATTCAACCCTACTCAAATCATGAAAAGTAGTTGCTCTTTTTTTGGAAGTAAATGATAAATGTTCATCATGTGGTAAAAATCTTTTATATTCTTCTTTTAGTGGAAATAGCTTTGTTTCGTAATGTATTTCTCCATTTTTTAATTCAGCACATGTTACTGATAAAAATTCAATTTTTCGTGGAATTTTGGAATTTCGTTTCTCATGTTCCTTTCCTTTAAAAATACTAAAACATATACGATTAAATTGTATTGAAATCTTTGGAGTTCCAATAATTTCTTGATTTCCACCATCTACAAATGCAATTCTACAATTTTTCGGAGCTTTAAATTCATGAAACTTATCAGTGGATATTTCAAAACTCTTAGATTTGTCTCTAGATAAAGGTCTTACACCATCATCCACATTTGATTTATATTTAAGATAATCAACAAGCTTTGTTAAAGCTTTACAACGCATTAAATCACCTAAAATTTGCAACATTCTTCTTAGGTCCAGTAGTTACCTTCACATTATTAATATTTTGGGAAAAGCTTTTATAAAATTTATATTTATTTTGTTAGACAGATGAGTTAATCTTAAATAATTTACATTACAAAATTTTATTTGGTGGTTGTAATGAAAAAAATTGAAAAACAAGCAACATGTAGTGAGATATGTGACTACATTAGAGACAATGTAAAGGAAGGAGACATTGTCAGAATTTCTATTGGCATGGCATATATACCTGGAGAGGTTATATTAAACAATGATTGTGTTCTTCATATCAAACTTGAGAGTAAAATGTTTAGTGACTTGACAACTACAGTAGATGTAGAAAAATTCAAAGAAGAATTAATAGAACTTGAGCATGAAACTGAAGATGGAATATATGTTTTTGAGGCCATTGAAGATTAAGCTAAAGCTAGGAGGTCATAAATGGAAGAGTTAGAAATAATAACATTAGTTTTTTTCTTAACATTCATTTTTACAACTTTTTTATCTCACCTTCTTTCTAAAAAATAATTTTAAATTCTTTCTTTTAGTCAATTGAATCAATTCTACAACTCCCAAACCTATAATAATTCCAGGTATAATAGACATTATTAGAGATAATGGATTCATATCCCCTATCCTTGTTAAGCCTCTAGCAAATAAAAACATTAAAATTATCATAAAAACACTTCTAATTTCTTTCTTAATTTCATTCATAACCGTGAATATTATTGCAGATGCTATGCAAATAACCAAACCTCTACTTACAGTAACACCGCATGTTTCTGCAAGACTAATATCTTTAATTACATAGCTTAATTTTAAGATAAGTTGTAAAACATAGGGGATTCGTAAATATGTACCACTTCCTTCACCAGTCATTACAAATATTAAGAAATTTACAATTCCAAATGTAAAGGAAATTAATAAAAATAAGATAACAATGGTTGCAAGAGATATTCTCCAATTTATCTTTATTTTAGATCTATAAATAGCAAAACATGAAGCTATGAGTGCAACGAACATCCTAACGAGATTTCCACCACCAAGCCCTGGTATCAAACTTGCAGCGGTTAAACGATCTCTCGCATGTGAAATTATAGGCATGCCAAATAATCTGCTTGTATAAAGAAATACTGCTTCTGTGATACAAATTATCCCAACTATGAATATTAATGAATTTTTTAAATTATTTTCAAGAGAATATTTAGTTATCCAAAAAGCTAAAACTCCAACCAAAATAAAAGATAATATAGCTTCTATTATTGCTGCTATTATAAATAAACTTGGGAAATTTAAAATACGGTGTTTATTTATTTTATTTTTGAGGTTTTCAGCAGTCTTTACAGGGTCTTTAGATAATATTACGTTTTTCTCGTTTTTAGACATTGTCATAATAGCTTTTCCAACTTCTCCTTTCCTATTATCATCAACAATAATGAATTTTTTGTCTGCTTTAATTACCTCCAAAGAATCAATTAAATTCTGCTTTCTCAGTTCATTTTTTGGTAAGTTAAATTTACCTAATATTACGACATCAAATTCCTGAGAGTATGCAGCATGTAAAAGATAAAATCCACCAACAATGTCTAAATCAGATATAGTATACACCTTATATCCAGGTATATTCATGTGTGTGACATTTTCATCTAGCACCAGAACTGTTGGTTGAGGATTTGGACCAAAAATTAAAGCTACCAATATCATTGTTATTATTAAAGTCCCAAATAATGAAGGAACACTTAGCTTTACATTCACTTTACCACCAATCGAGCTAAATTTTAGTAAATTGGCAATAAAATAATTTTTTACTTCTAAAATTTTTACTTATTTCAATTCTTGATAAAATTTTTCCTCTTATCATGAGATGTATTAAAGAAAATTTAATGTTGTTGTATGTACAAAAATATTACAAGCTAAAAAATATTGACAACCGGTGAGTTAAAAATGCTAATTGAAACTCCAAGGCATTTTGAAACTATTGGCGCTGTCAAACTTTATGATATACAACGAGTTATCAAATTGGATTCCGAATTATCTGATAATCCTTTGTTTTACACTTTTTCAAAATCAGATTTACATAAAGTTTTAAATGATCTTTCTATTGTAATTCCAATAAAAAACGAAAGAATTAATTTATTTGATGGTGCATTACGTTCAATCCCTCATAATTGTCCAATAATTGTAGTGTCAAATAGCAATGAAAAAAGATGTAAAGTTGAAAAGGAAGTTGTTAAACAATTTTACAATGTCACAGAACATCCTATAATGTATATCCACCAAAAAGACCCAAATGTTGCCCTAGCGTTTAAAGAATTAAAATATTATGATATACTCAATGGCAAAGGTGAATTTGTGAGAGATGGCAAAGGAGAAGGCATGATAATTGGTATTTTAGTGGCAAAAGCAATTGGAAGTAAATATGTTGGATTTGTAGATGCAGATAATTATCTACCATCTTCGATTTATGAATATGTTTTGGATTTTGCTGCAGGCATTAAAATGTCAAAATCTCCATATTCTATGGTAAGGCTTAGATGGAAATATAAGCCTAAATTAATAAAAAACAAAGTTTACTTTAAAAGATGGGGTCGTGTGTCACGAGTAACAAACAAATTCTTAAATAAACTCATAGGACATTATCTTGGGTATAAAACTACAATAATGAAGACAGCTAATTCTGGCGAACATGCTATGAGTATTGAACTTGCTAATAAACTAGCATATTCTTCTGGTTATTCTATTGAACCATTTGAAATTATTTATATTCTTGAGAATTTTGGGAAATCAGATGGAAACAAAATTGTTGAGATATTCCAGATAGAAACATTGAATCCACATATTCATGAAAACAAGGGGGAAGAACATATAAATAATATGATCCACGATTCTTTGTCAACGATATATCATAGTAAGCTAGCCAATAAAAACATAAAGCTTGAAATAATTGAAGAGTTGAAGAAAAGAAATGTATTGAAAGATAAAGAAGAACCAAAGAAAAATATTATGATGTCTCCAATAGAAACTTTAGATGAAAAATCTTTTATTGAAATTGTAAGGGATTCTGAAGGATTTATAGAATTAAGGTGATTATTTTGTATGTTATTTTTACAGATCTAGATAATACTTTACTTGACAGTAGGTATTCATATGAAGATGCAAAAGATGTATTAGAGATATTGAAGGAAAAAGAGATTCCTATAGTGTTTTGTTCTGCAAAAACTAAATATGAACAAGAAGTTATAAGGAAAAAAATTGGAATCAAGGACCCTTTCATTGTTGAAGATGGGTCGGCCATATACATACCAAAAAATTACTTTGGATCACGTAAGGGAAAAGTTATAGATGATTATGAGGTTATAGTGTTAGGAACTAAAATAAATAAAATACGAGAAGAAATAGAAAAACTTCAAAGAAAATATCATATAATCGGGTATCAGGACATGAGTATCAAAGAAATTTCAGAAGTTACAGGTCTTAATTTTAAAGATTCAAAATTAGCAAAAAATAGGGAGTTTAGTGAGACTATTGTAGAGGCTGAAAATAAAGCAATTGAAGAACTAAAGAAAAAATTTAATGTAGTAATAGGTGGAAGATTTATCCATGTATTTGGTAAAAACGCTGACAAAGGAAAAGCTGTTAAATTATTAACAAAATTCTATAAAGAAAAATATGGGGAAGTAAAAACGATAGGCATTGGTGATTCCTATACAGATGAACCTATGCTAAGAGTTGTAGACATTCCTGCAATAGTGAAGGGACAAGATGGTAAATGGGTAAATTTAAAAATTAAGAACCTATATAGAGCTAATGGCGTTGGACCAAAAGGATGGTCAAAAGTTATAAAAAAATTCATTTTGAGTGATAAAGATGTCTAATAATAAGTATGTTATCCATTTAGTTCCACATACCCATTATGATGCTGTGTGGGTTTTCACAAAAGAAGACTATTTCTACATTAATATTGACATGATTTTAAAGAAAGTTTTAAAATTGATTGAAAATTCTGAGGAATACAAATTTCTGTTAGAGCAGGTATACCTTCTTGAAGAAATTGAAAAAAGATATCCTAAGATGTTTAAAAAAATAAAGAAATATATAAAAGAAGGCAGGATAGAAATCGCAGATGGAGAATATTTAATGGCAGACACAATGTTGCCACAGGAAGAAACATTAGTAAGAGAAATAATGGTGGGTAAAAATTATGTAAAGGAAAAATTTGGTGTAGATGTTGATGTAATGTGGCAAGCAGATAGTTTTGGTCTCAATGCTCAATTACCTCAAATTTATAGGAAATGTGGATACAAATATTTAGCATTTCGTAGAGGTTCTCCTGAGAATAATCCATCTGAATTTTTGTGGGAAGGATTAGATGGTACACGAATTTTATCACATTTTATGCCACTTGGATATAGGGCTGGGTTAAATCTCGAAAAAATAGATGAAAACTTTAAAAAATTAAAGGAACTATCAGCAACTAATCACATATTGATGCCCTCTGGTAGCGGAGTTACAATGCCTCAAAAAGAAACAATTGAATTTGTTAAAAAGTGGAACAGAAGCCATAAAAATTCAAAAATAAAAATTTCTACACCTAAAGAATTTTTTAAGTCATTAGAGGATTTAAATCCTGATTTACCAATAAGAAAAGGTGAAATGTATAGTGGTAAATATTCCGAAGTATTTCCAGACGTTGCATCCAGTAGAATATGGATAAAAAAAGCACTAAGAAAATTTGAAAATTGGCTTTATACCTTTGAAAGATTCTCAACAATTAATTTTTTGTTAAATTCACATTATCCAGAGGAGCTTCCTGAATCATGGAAAAAATTGTTATTTATGGCATTTCATGATGTAGCTCCTGGAACTGGCGTAGATGTGTGTTATAATGAAGTTAAAGAAAATATAAAATCTTTAGAAAGATTATTAAATGATTTAACTCCACAAATTTTGATGTCAATAGTTGAGAAGGGAGATAAGGAAGGAGACGTTGTAGTATATAATCCATTGTCATGGGACTCAAAAAATTGGGTAGAAGTAGATTTAAAATTTGATAAAGGAGCTATAAAAGATATCAAGGGACTGAAATGTGGTGAAGAAGAAATAGATGTGGAAGTTATAAAATTTAGGAAGTATGACGATGGTTCTATAAAGACAGCCAGAATTGGTTTTATTGCAGAAGTTCCTGCCCTTGGTTATAAAATATATAAGATATTACAGCGACCCCCAAAATCAAAGACAGGTGTTCTGGAAGTTAGTGATAACAGTGTCCGCAATAAATTTTTTGAAATTAAATTCTCCCCAGATACTGGTTTGATTAAAATTGTGAAAAATGGCGAAGAAATATGTGAAGGAAATGAAATTGTGATTGAAGAAGAAATAGGCGATTTATACTATCATAAAGAGGGGATTAGTGGTCCATTAAAAACAGAGTCAGGTGAAGGTATAAAGTACGGTGCATTCAAAGTTAAAGACATTAAAATAACTGGATCGAAATTAAGAAAAATTATTAACATTGCTGTGGATTATTATTCTTTGAGATGGCCATATAGATTAACAAAAAAATGGAAACCAAGAATTTGGAGACATAAATTCCTGAAATGTAAGAAAAAAATTATTGTGTATAGAGATATTCCAAGGATAGATTTTGTTATAGATGTCGAAAATAGACATCCAAGGACCAGACTTAGAGTTAAGTTTAATACACCAATTGATGAACCAACATATAAATCAGATACTCAATTTGGTGCTATAACTAGAAAAACAAATCAATATTATTTTAATCCAAAAGATTGGAAAGAAAAACCTAGTGGTGTCTACCCAACACTTCGGTGGATAGATTATAGTAATGGGAAGATAGGTGTAGCATTAATCAATTTTGGGAACCCAGAACATGAAATAAGAGATAGGACGATATATCTCACATTATTGAGATCTGTAGATGTTCTTTCAACTGATGGAAAACCTGGTCCTGTAATCCCTGTCCCTGATGCAAGAGAATTTAAAAGATATGAATTTTGGTATTCCATTTATCCACATACAGGTAATTGGAAAGATAGTAAAGTCTATAAGCAAGGGTATGAATTTAATTATGGATTAATTGGATTTCAAATTAATAAAAAAGTTTCTGAAAACAAAAAATCCTTCCTAAAAATAGAACCTGATAACGTAATATTAACAGCGTTCAAAAAATCAGAAAGGGATGATTCTGTAATTATAAGATTCTACGAGGCTGCTGGCATTGAAAGCGATGTTAAGATTAAGCTATTTAAAAAACCTAAAAATGTAGAAACTGTCGACATATTAGAAAGAAAAACTAATGAATTTAATAAAAATTTAAAAGTAGAAAATAATAAAATATACCTCAAAATTAAACCTTTTGAAATCATAACACTTAAATTGAAATTTTAAGGGAGGAAAAACATGGGGAAATTATTTGGAACATTTGGTGTAAGAAAAATAGCAAACAAAGGATTAACACCAGAATTTGCATCAAAGTTAGCTTGTGCCTATGGATCATTAGTTGATGGTAAAATAGCAGTTGGTGGAGATACAAGAACTTCTACAATCATGATCAAACACGCAGTAATAGCAGGTTTACTTTCTAGTGGTTGTGATGTTGTAGATCTTGGTATTTTACCTACACCAGCAGTCCAATATGCTGTAAGAAATTATTATGATGGTGGAGTTATTATAACTGCTTCACATAATCCTCCTCAATATAATGGAATAAAATTTGTAGATGAAGATGGAATAGGTATACCAAAAAATATGGAAGATAAAGTTGAAAATTTGTTTTTTAAGAACAAATTTAAGAGAGTTAAATGGGAAAACATTGGTAAGATAGAAAATGTGGATATACTTGATGAATACAAGAACGAAATCATAAAGAGAGTTAACAAAGATGTAATAGAGGATTCAAACATAAAAGTTGTAGTGGATGCTGGTTGTGGAGCTGCATCTTATGTAACCCCTTATGTCTTAAGAGAACTTGGATGTGAAGTAATTACTTTAAATTGTCAGCCAGATGGATTTTTCCCAGGTAGAAATCCAGAGCCTACAGAAGAAAATTTAAAAGATCTAATGAAGACTGTTAAGGCAGTTGGAGCAGATATTGGAATTGCACATGATGGGGACGCTGATAGGACTATATGTATAGACGAGAATGGAAATTTTGTTTATGGTGACAAAACATTTGCACTAGTGGAAAAAAAGATGTTACAAGATAATGGCGGTGGATTGATTGTAACAACGGTTGCAACTTCATCAGTTATATATGATGTAGCAGAAGAGTATGGTGGAGAGGTTGTAACAACGCCTGTTGGAGATCTATTAGTTGCTAGAGAATTAAAAAGAAGAAATGGTTTGTTTGGCGGAGAAGAAAACGGAGGACTTATATTTCCAGACTTTGTATATGGGCGAGATGGAGCACTTTCAGCTGCTAAAATAGTTGAAATAATGGCAGAAGAGAAAAAACCACTTTCAAAACTTGTTGCAGAACTTCCACAATATTATTCAGAAAAAGAGAAAGTTGAGTGTCCAGAAGAAATGAAAGACGAGGTACTGAAAAAATTGTTGGAGAAGGTTGAAAATGACCCATCTGTGAAAAATATAGATACAACTGATGGTGTTAAAGTATTTAAGGATGAAGGCTGGGTAATCATGCGTCCATCTGGCACTGAGCCTATATTTAGATGTTTTGCTGAAAGTAAAAACAAAGAAGATGCAAAAAAATTAGTTAAATGGGGAATTAAATTAATTAAGGAATGTAAAACTTAAACAAATTTAGTTTTATTAGGAAAGCCGAAAGTTTTTTATACTACAAAAGTATTAAAAGGAATATACTTACTTAACAAATTTTAGAAAATTTTTTATTGAAAAATTCTGTGCAGGAACCTATGTAAACTACAAAAATTTTAGGTGAGTGGATGGATCAATATTTACCCCCAGATAAAATAATGATATTAATACTATCTTTTTTGGCATTTTTAACAATAATAATAGTTGCAATTCAATGGAGACGCGTTAGAGAAGCTGAAAATAATGTAAAATTATTGGAAAAGGAAATTGAATTAAAAAAAATAGCATTAGTTGAAAAAGACATTGAAGCAAAGAAATTAATGGAGTCAGCCATTACATTGCCTAAAGACCAGCAAGAGAAATTAGCAAAAATAAGAAAAGATACATCTAAATTAATGAAGCAAATCAGGTATCTACAAAATGAAATTGAAGTTAGATTATCTAGACTTGAAGCACAAACAGAATTTAAAAAATTACAAGAAATGCTTAAAAAGATAAAAAATAAAGAATCGGAATTAGAAAGAAGATTAAAGAAATTCTAGGAGTGAGATTATGAGTCCTGCAGAATTGTTGGCTGTTCTAATTTTGGCAGGTGCAATATTGCTTTTAATATATTATTACATAAATGAACCAAGGCAAATAGATGTAGTGAAGTCTAGAGTGCTTGGTAGGAGAGAAGGAGAAATGACTAAGAAGGCATATAAAATTGGTGACAAAATAATGTCTAAAGTGAAAGAAGTACCAATCAGTACAGATACAATATCAAAAAAAATAGATGCATTTTTAGAAGAGAAAAGTGATGAATTAATAAAAGATTGGTCACTAGCAACTAAAGACGACATTTCAAAATTAGAAAAGCGGTTAAACGCTGTTTTTAGAAACATAGATGAGTTAGAACATAGATTCAATGAATATAGAGAACATACAAATAGAAAGTTTAAATCTATTGAAGAAAGAATAAAAAGACTAGAAGAAAGTGTATTTAAAAAATGACTTGAGGTAAATGATGGATGACAGAGATATATCTTTAATTGCAGGAGTTGGTGTATTAGTAGGTATTATTGGGATAATCATTACTTCCAACATGTCACTGACACCTGAAGTTAAGATAGACCAAATAGGGCAGGAAAGTATTGGTAAAAAAATAAAGATCAGTGGTTTTGTTGAGAAGATTTCAAAGTCTAAGAGCGGTACATATTTTTTAACAGTTAGGGATTGCAGTGGATTAATACCTGTAGTAATCTTTTCGTCTCTTGCAGAAAAAATGAAAGATAATGGTATCATAATTGAAGAATTTAGCAAAAAATTTATAAATGTTGAAGGAAGAGTCTCTGTGTACAAAGGAGAACTCGAAATTATACCAGATTCTAAAACAAGTATAAAGGAGTGCATATGAAAAAAAATGAACTAAAAATATTTATACCATCTTTACTGTATTTGCTTTTAGCATTAATACCAACTTTAAAATATCAATGGCCTTTAAGCTGGGATATATTTTATCATGTTCATGTGGCTAAACTTCAGTTAGAAAGCTGGCCAACTTTTTGGGATAATTTAACTTGTGCACCATATGGAAGACCAATTTATTATCCTCCATTATTTCATTATTTTCTTTCTTTTTTTGCATGGATTTTAAATTTAAACCCACTATTACTTGCAAAATTCTTACAACCTGTGTTTGCATCTCTAACAATGTTATCATTTACATATTTTATAAGTAAAATATATGATGCCAGAATGGCAGTTTTATCTGGATTTATGTTATTTTTATCACCATTATTTTTCAGGATGATGTTACCAATACCAGAAACAATGGCAATGATTTTTGTGCCAGCTGCATTTTATTTTTATTTTAAAAACACTCAAAAAAGTAGTATAATTGCTGGAATATTTTTAGGTTTGAGTTCTTTAACACATCTTCTAACTGCAGGCATTGCCTTAACAATTTTAACAATATTTACACTAGCAAAAAGAAGAAATAAAAATTATTGGATAATGCTTGTTGTTAGCACTATAATTCTGAGTATTTGGTTTATCCCACTTATATTAAAATATGGATATTTATTCAGGCCTCCACCACCTGAAATAATACCTCCAACGAGATATCCAATGGTTCTTGGAATAATTCCATCCATCTTTGCATTGCCAGGTATTTACTTTGCATTTCAAAAAAGAAGAGAAAACAATGTTTTTATACTAGTTTGGCTGATAACAACGTTGTCAATTTCAATGCTTTACATCTTTGGTGTTAAATTACTTGTTGATAGAATACTCTATTTTGCAATTTACCCATTGGCTACTTTGGCAAGCCTCACAATTTTAAAAATTGAAAATAGAAAAATTAGACTGTTATTGATTTTGGCACTGATTTTTGCATCTATTATTTCTGGATATTCAACAATAAAATCTTTGAAGCCTGTAATTACTGAAAGCCAATATCAGGTTGTGAAATGGTTTGAAAAATATGGTGATAAAAAGAGTGTAGTTATAAGTGCTGATTATAGATTAGAACCAATGATAGTTTCGATTGCAAGGCAACCAGTTTCTGCTGGGGGATATGCACCTGGAATGCTTCGAACAATTTGTATAAAAAAATATTTGGAAAATAAATTTACTGAAGAAGATATAAAAAAGGACAAAGTGAAATATGTGGTTATAAGATCAAATATGAAAAAACCCAAGTTTGGAAAGCTAGTCTACCAAAATAAAGATTATAAAATTTACGTTCTTTCATTTCAGTAATTTAAGATTTCCAGTTATTTTGTCAATTTTTTTATCATCGTCAGGTCCTATGCCTAAACATGTTATTGTACCTGGTGGCAATTCTGTATGTCCTGCATCCTTCACAAGATAATGTGGTAGTCCAGAATTTTTTACAGCCTCATAAATTTTAAGTAATTCATCCAAAGTTTTTACTTTAAGAACAACTTTTTTTGCACCCTCAGATTCCCATTTTTTTATTTTATTTTTTTCTGCATTTTTAAATGACTCAAGTGATGCATGACATGCCTGAGCTATCAATTTACCTTTAGACATCTTAATGTCATCTCTAACAACTATAACTTGTTTCATCTTTACCTCCTCTAAAAATTTTATTGTGAATTTTCCAATCAAATAATTTTAATCACGTTCTAATATTTTTAGCTTTGAAAGCATATTTTTCCACTTATATACTTAAAATGGTTTAAGTTTGCATGATGTGTAAAACAACCTTTATTATACAGAAGAAATTTTTTGATGACGAGGAAAATTAACTTTGAATTGTTTTTGTTCTATATTTTGGTGAAATTAAATTAGTTATAAAAAATATTGTGGCCGATATAAGTACTATTACTGCTCCACATGGAGTGTTTAGAAGATAAGAAAATATAATTCCTAAAAAACAAGATAATCCTCCAAAAAAACCCTGCAACACAAAATAAATGTTTTAAATTATGTGTTACTTGATAAGCAGCTGCAGCTGGACATATTATTAATGTAGATACTAACAGTCCGCCTATTGACTCTAAATTGGCAGTAACTGTTAAGCCAATCAAAAAAATAATTCCATAATATATTAAACATGCTGGCAATCCTACAGAGAGAGCAATTTCACGATCAAAAATAATAGCTTGAAACTCTTTATAAAAAAGACTTGTACTACCTACTACTAATATAAACGAAGCAATAACAATCATTAAGGCATTTATATCCATCCCTATGGCATTCCCCCACATCAAATTCAGTGCTTCTGTTTTGGCTGATACCATTAGGCCCATAAGAAGAAAAGCTAAGCCATGTGCGATGGCAACAACAAATCCCATGACTGTATCAGGATTTAACTCCCTTTTATCACTTAATGGACCTATAATTGCAGATACTATAATACTACAAACGATTGCTCCAATTAAGGGGTTTATTCCAATGAAAAATGCAATAACACTGCCTAAAAATGCGGCATGTGCAATAGTTATACCAATCAAAGATAAACCCATTCCAACTACCATAACTCCTAACATCCCACATGTAAAACCTCCTATTGTTCCTATTAGGAGAGCTTGTCTCATGAAGTCATAGGAAAACATTTTAAACAAATCTAAAAAAATCATCATTTAGAACACCTTTTTTTAACTTCATTGATTTTAGCTTTTTTGAAAAAATCGCTTATTAAAAATATTATTGCAGAAATTGTAACAATAGATGCACCACTAGGGAGATTAAAAATATATGATAAAAATATACCTACCCAACATGAGAGAACTCCTAAAATTGCTGACATAATAAATAAGTCCTTTAAGTTGTCAGTTAAATTGTAAGATGTTGCTGCAGGAGTTATTATTAAACTAAATACTAATAACCCACCAATAGGCTGAATGGTGGCAGCAACGCTTAAACCTGTTAAAAATAGAATACCATAAAATATCCAATATGCTGGCAATCCTACAGAGAGAGCAATTTCACGATCAAAAATAATAGCTTGAAACTCTTTATAAAAAAGAACAATGGTGGTTATTATAAATAAAGATGTGATTACCAAAACTATCAAATCAAAGTCTGTAACTGTTAAAATGCTACCCCAAATCAGTGAATATGACTCTGTTCTTTCAGCATAAGGCATCAAACCCATAAATAGAAAAGCAATGCCAATTGCAATGGCGAATATTATGCCTAACGAAGTATCTGGGCTAATTTCTCCTCTATCAATTAATGGACCTGTTAATGCCGCCGATAATAAACTGAATAAAAAAGCACCTATTAGTGGATCAATGCCTACAAACATGGAGACTATACCACCAGCAAATGCAGCATGTGAAATAACTGGCCCAATAAATGATAAACGTAAACTTGTCACTAGGACACCAATCATTGAGCATGAAACTCCACCCAAAAGTCCAACTAATAATGCGCGTAATATAAAATTAGATGTTAAGATGTCTAGTAGCATTAGTAATTTCCTCCAAGTTGACACCATAAACATTTCGGAGATTTTTTGGAGAGAATACTTTATTAGGGTGGCCTGTGGCTACTATCTCCCCTTTATTTAATAAAACTACTCTATTACAAATATTAAAGGTGTCTATAGGATCATGAGTCACAAATAATGTTGTTAAATTATATTTTTCATGTACCTCCTTTATGAGTCGAAGTATTTCTATACGAGAACGCCAATCTAAAAAAGAAGTAGGCTCATCTAACAATAAAATTGATGGTTTTTGTGCTAATGCTCTTGCAATAGAAACTTTTTGTTTTTCACCTCCTGACAGATGGCCAACTGGTTTATTTGCTAAATTCATTATTCCTATGAGTTTCATTACTTCATTAACTATATCCCAATCTTCCTTTTTTGGTCGTCTTCCTAGACCAATGTGACCATAACGCCCTATCATAACAGCTTCTTTTACAGAAATAGGAACTCGTGGGTCGATATTTAGTCCCTGAGGTACATATCCAATTTTTTTTCTTAATTGAGCTATCTTCCAGTCAAGGCGAAAATCTCTTCCTTTTTTTCCTGCTGACATTTTATATCCAAGTACTTTAACTTCTCCATGTACTAATGTAGCTAAACCATTGATTGCTGTAAGAAGAGTAGTTTTGCCGGCCCCATTGGGGCCAGCAATTCCAACTAATTCTCCCTGTTTTATTTTTAGAGTAACATCTCTCAGTGCTATTTCATCACGATACGAAACAGCAACTTTGTTTAAAGAAATCACTATATCTTTTTCCATATTATTCACAATTTCAGTGTTTTTTATGTATCTTTTGTAGTTGCATTATAATCAAGTCTACATTTTTAATGAAGGAATCTTTCCATGTACTTGTGCCTTCCATTCCTCCAGGATAGTTACTCAATGTTACCATAGGGATATTTAATTCTTTAGATATGGCGTTAGCTGCTGCTCTGTCAGGTGATTGTAGATTGTCTATCACTAATTCAGCTCCTTCTTGACGTCCTCTTTCAATTAATTGTTTTACTTTTCCCATAGGTATATCTGGAGGATAAACTGCCACTATTTCAAATCCAGCCCATTTAGCAAATCCTGTTTGGTATAATGCTACAATAACTTTTGTCTTATTGGCACCATATTGATTTAATCTTTTTTTCTGTTCTGCTGCTATTTTTTTAGTTTCCAATTTTAAAGCTTCAGCTCTTTGTTTATAATAATTGGCATTTTTAGGATCTATTTTAATAAGGGCATTAGTAACATTATCTATACCAACAATACGCATTGGTGGTGTCATAAATGTTGCATTCATCATTCCAACTGTAACAATTGTAACATTAGTATTTCCTGATGATTTTACTAATTTATCACTAAATTTTTGACTATCATAATCATGTCTTAAAAACAACTTGGCTTTTTTTAAAGTTTCCATTGTTTCTGGTTTAATATCAAAATGTCCAGGACATTGGGCAGGAGGAACAATATTTTGAACTTCTATTTTTTCTCCACCCACTGCTTTAGCTATGTCAGCTATGTCACTACTTGTTGTAACTACATATATTTTATTTGATTCGGGTTGTATTCCAAACTCATAGGCTATAATACCTCCTGCTATAACAAGCAGAAGAACAATACATCCGATTATCCATTTTCTTTCCATCTCAATGTCACCTCCAAATTTATCTTTATCATAATTTTATTAATAAGTTTATTATTATTTAATAAATTTTAATGTTTTAAAAATAAAAATTTATAACTCAAATTTTAATAGTTGTTCCAACTCCTGCTTTTATACATTCAAATTTTTTATCTAAAATCTTTTTATCTAATTCATCTGAGCAATGACAAATAACAATTTTTTTAACACCAATATCATGTAAAAATTTAGCTGCTTTCTCTGTTTCTAATGGACTATGAAGACAAAAACCACAAAATGCACAATTAATATCTTTTTTCATTGTCTCATAAGCTTTTTTTATAATTTTCAATGCTCTTAAAGGTGTCCTAGAAACAAAAATAGTCATGTTTTCATCTTCTGTAAATATGAGAGCCTGACTATTATCATAGTTTATAATAAATATGCCTTCATAGATCTTCTGGCAACCTTCGATTACATTATATGAATTACTCTGTAGTGCACTATATCTTCCTGGAATATAAACATTGGGGCTTGGATTGGTCTTTAATAAACCACGCAGGCCTCCAATATGGTCACCATGTGTATGGGAGATAACTATCGAATGAATATCCTCCACATTTAAACCTAATTGATTAATATTATTAATAAGTATTTTAGAATCAGCGCCAGTGTCAAATAATATAGATCTTCCATGACTTCTAATAAAAACCGAGAATCCCCAAGAAGCTATTAAACCTTTTTCCTCTTTACCAATATTGTTGTCATATACTACCTTTGCATTTATCATTTTATCCCCTTTTTAATGAAACTTTCCCACTCATTTATTTCTTGTATAAGCCTTTCTAAAATTTTCTCTACACAATTAAACTTCATATTTTTTACATAATATTCCTCTAGTTTACGATGGTATTTATAAGCTCTTCTAAAGTTCTTTATAGCATATTCAATAAGCTCTTCCATCTTTTTTTCTTCTGGCATCTGTAGAGGACCATTATTGATATTATAAACTTCTTCACATTTTTTATCAGGAATATCAGTATTGGATATAATTGCTAAATTTAAATCTGGGAAAATTAAATGTTCTATGTTGTAAGGATCGAGAGGATGATGACAATATTCAATGTTAAATCTATTTAATACGGCTTCTTCGCCAATTTTTTTTAGTATCTTTGTTATACAATATTCATTTCCAATAATTTTATAAATTGTATATCCTTTTACGAGCGTTTTGATGAATGTTTTATAGCCTTCTGGTGTGAAAGCACTTGCAAAAACATGTCTTTTAAGACCCAATTTTTTTGAATTTGAAGATGATACTAAAATATTTCTTTTGAGTTCTTTTACAACTTTATTAATTTCCAACAGGCTCTGATAGGTACAAGTAACATCTCTTATATTTTCAGCCATTAATTTAGCTGCTTTAAGATATCTACATGCTCTCTTCAAATTTCTTCGAACATTCTTGAAAAGGAAGATAATGTCGTTTTTATAGCAAAAAAGATTGGAAGCTTGAAGACACCTGTCAAGATTAACGATGCTCTCAACAACTCCTGGAAACTCAGGGTCCATCACATGATGACCAGTAGTAGCAGCGACTGCTAAATTTAGGGAATGTATTACTGCTGCATCAAGAGAGTTACAATCTAGAGAACAAAATTGAAGTTCAACATCATAGCCTTTATTTATCATTTCATCAGCTACAGATTTTATAATCGTAGATTTACCATGCCCCGGGCCTCCTTTTAATATAAATATCCTTCCTTTATCCTTTTCTTTTAGAAAATTAAAAAAAGAACAAAATCCACGGGCAGTGTTACAACCAAAAAATATTTTTCTAATCACAATAATTCCTCCGTTTTTCAGCCACAATCATAAAAGCAGGTCCCCAGTAACCTCTTTTTATGTATTCTATCTTTCCTTGCAATCCTCTATAAAGAAAAGGATATATATCCGATATTACCTTTATTACTCTATATCCTAATGAGTTTAATATTTTTATATCATCCTCAGGACGTGTTAATCTGGCAGTAGGATATTTGTAGGATACCAACTCCTGCTTTTTATGGCGTCCAGGTTTTCGCTTTTCTGTAAGGTATATTAACCCCCATGCTAAAGAACGCCAAATATTTGCAGTAAGGGACTTACGATATCTAAACCAATTACCATCTATATTTATCAATCTTCCATTATTTTTTATGATATGATACCATTCTCTATATGCTTTTTTGAGATCTGGTAAGCACCATGTTAGATATCTACTAATAACAACGTCAAAATCTTCAGAATAAACGTCAGATAAATTCATAGCATCCTCTAATTTGAAATTGATATTTAAACCTCTTTGGATAGCTCTTTTTTTAGCAATGTTTAACATTCTTGATGAAACATCTATTGCTGTTACAGAATGTCCTAATTCTGCTAGAACTATTGCTAAAAATCCTGTCCCTGTACCTATATCTAAAACAGATAAATTATCTTCTTCAGGTAATACTTTTTTTAAAAGATTTTTCCAAGCGTCAAAAAGCCATTTTTTTTCCAATTCTCTTTGTACAACCGACTCATCAAAAATTTCTGCCCATTTATTCCACCATTTCGGATTTGCAGGATTCACACTCATCTTTTAACACCTTTTTTACCTTATTTTTTATATCGTCATCATTTAGCATGTAAAGCCCTTTATTTTTCATTCTCTGAAAATACAATCCTCCAGAAAAAGTGTATTTGTTCTTAAGATCTCCTGTTTTAACACGTTCATTTTCATATAAAATTATATCACCAACAGACAAAAGTGAAGGTAATTTCAAAAGTTTCTTTTTCTTTGAATAATTTACAGAATTATAACCTGCAATAAATCCTGTTGCCATTGCTTCAACGCAGCCTACAAAAAAACCTGATTTTTCACCTACACAAAAAAGATTTTTTATACCTTTGACTTTTAAAGCATTATTTCTTGGAGCCCTAGATAAAAATCTTATTGAATTAGAATCACTTCTTTGGGGATGTGCATACATCACATTTTCAAAGCCATCTAATTTCCTAAGCTCTTCAAGAGGATAAAAAGGTTTCATAAGTTTAGCATAAGTCCCTGTATCCAATAATATAATATTCTTTTTAAATATTGGCGATGCATATTGTTGACATGCTTTTATATCTAAGTAATTTATTTCTGTCCAATTGTTAGGATCTGGAATGATTAAAAAACCATTTTCTTCTAATTGGGATTTTAATTCTTCGTCTAAAGTTTCTTTGATTAGAGTACATGCGCCACTAAAAGCACCAAAGCCTTCATCTTTATTTCTTCTACTTGCTAATTCATTAATACCAGCTCTACCACTTATACTAACCCTTGGACCAAAAGAAGGACATCTTAGTACACAAATAGAACATCCATTTCCGTATTTTAGACAATTCCCCATTGGACCTGCAGAACCTGTGGCGTCAACGAATACATCTCCATCTATTGACATTTCATTAGAGAGAATTACTTCATTGATCTTTTTATTTTCAACTACCACGTCATCCGCTCTGCACCGGAAATATAAATTTACACCCATATTTTTAAGGATTTTACGAATTTGAGGCTCTACTTTTACTGGATCATATAATTTTGTATGATGATGTCCTGGAAGATCCACACTTTCATGTACTGTAGCATTGTTAATTGTATCTAATAATTCACCACAACCAAGATATTCTAATTCTTTTGTGGCAGTATATCTGCCATTGTTTTCTGTAATTCCAGCCGCTAAACCACATCCTAGAAGAGTATCTGATTTTTCGATTAAAGTAACTTCTGCACCTAATTTACTAGCTACAAATGCAGCAGTACACCCTGCCCACCCACCTCCTACTATAACAACCTTAACCATTACTGTCACCTAAATTGTATTTTACAAGATCTTAATTTATAACCAGATATTGTGATCTCACAACTTCCACAAATCCCTTCACCACAACATAATCGATTATTATTTGAAAATGCAACTTTAACTTTATTTTGACGTGCTTTTAAAAAATTAAAAATTCTATCTTGTAAATCTCGACATCCTCCTACATAGATAAAATCTATGTCTTTTAAATCAAGATCCTTTAGCCAATTATTTCCGTTTAAATTAATGGTTTGAATTTCTATCTTATTACTGTTTATATATTTTTTTATGAAAAACGGACATAATTTATCCTTAAAAATAAAAACAATGTTATTGTGTTTTAGCAATTCATTAATTAATAAAACAGCTGAAGTTTGTGCCATTCCACTTAAAATAAGAACGCACTTTGATTTATTCAGGTTTTCTATATTTTTTAATCCAATAATACCATTGTAATAAGGACCTCGTACCATTATACTGTTTTTTTCTAAAGATAATGCTTTTGTTTTTGGTCCTTTTATTTTTACTGCTAGTTCTATGTAATTATAAGTTTCGTTGACATACATCACAGCCACAGGTAAATCAAAATAAGGAGGCATAGAGGACGGTCTGATGAATACGTAAGATCCTGGTTTTTTCAATTCAATAAGAAATGTATGTGGAAGTTTTAACCTGAGAAATAGGATGTCATTCTTCATGTCTTTATTCAGTACTTTAGATGACACTGTCTTTCGCAACTTTATATTACCCGTGCTCCATATATATTCATAGTATTTACATATACCTCTCCATTTGCAGTCGCAAAACTTCTCACCTCTTAGAAGAGGACATTCATAACATTCCCCTAATTTAGCTAGGTAACAAGGACAGTATTCAGTGCCTGCATCAATACACTCAAATTTAGAGAAATTTTTATTTTTCATTAATTTCACCTTTTCTTAAAACTCTCAGTGTCGAGAAATCTTTTGCTAAAATGGTCAATAAAAGTGAAATTACAAGAAATATTATTATAACAATAATAGATGAACGCACTACAAGTTCAAATGCCTCTTTATTTAGTGGTAAAGGACCTTTGATGAATAATTTCATAAGTGAGATCACTATTGCCATTGCAATACTCATTCCTACTATTGAAGATGTTCCATATGTTCCAGCCCCCACGCCCAAAAATTCTCTTCCAACAGCGCTCAATACTAATTTTGTGTTCGCCGTGAAAAATAATCCAAAACCAATACCATATATAATAAGCCCCAACAAAATAAATTGATAGTTTAGACTAATTATAAAACTTAGCGAAAGAATTAGAAAAATGATACCTATTGAAGCTACAACTGCTGGATTTTTCTTATCAGATAACCATCCAGAAACAGGTGAAATTAATCCAATTATTAATGGAGCAATTGTCAATATGAACCCTGTTTTTGGGACTGGTAACCGTAAGAAATACTGAAGATACATACTCAATAAAAACTGGATAGGATACATCGCCATCATTGCAAAAAAGTAGGATAATAAATTATAACTAAATTCTTTTTTCTTAAATAGATGTATTTCAACTAATGGATTTTTTAACTTTTTTTCATGTACATAAAACGATGCCAATAATATCAAACCAAATACAACAAAAATAACATTTTCTACTTTTTTGATTGAAGACAAACCATAGACAATGAAAATCATTGAAAGTGCCATAAGCACTGCACCTTTAAAATCAAAAGGTTTTTGCTTTCCATACCACTCTTCCTGTGTCTTAACAATTAACATGAAACATATCAATGCAATAGGTACTACTGAGTAGAATACGCTTTGCCATCCAAATTTTCCTGTCAAAATGCCACCTAAAAATGGCCCAAGAACCATTCCACTGAAACCACCCATACTTATCCATCCATATGCCTTACCTCTTTTAGTCATAGGGAGGGCTGAGCTAATTGTAGAAAGTACACCTCCAAATATCATCGCAGCTCCTATTCCTTGAAATGTTCTAAAAATTAAGATCATTTCGCAAGAGACCGAAAAGGCTGCAAGTATGGAGGAAATCAGGAATATTAAAATCCCTGTCAATAATATCTTTTTTCTTCCGTAAATATCTGCAATACATCCAAAAGGTATCTGTAATGCTGCTAATGCAAGAAAATATGCGGTAGGAATCCACGCAAGTATAACAGGGCTACCATGTAATATTTTTCCAATAGGAGGTAAAGCTACATTTAATGCATACATTAAAAAAGGCAACATAAATTGTGTTAATACAAGTGCAAACAACAACTTCTTTTGTTCCATATTTCCCACCTCCTTGTTTTAAACCTGAAACAACTATTGGCTGATGGTATTAATAAAATTTACTTTAAAAATTAAAAAGTAAATTTTATATATAAATAACATTCACTAGTGGCACTGAACAAAATTAAAAATTGGATTAAAAAGGAAATAACATTAATAATTAATTTTGACCTAATTAGGCTGCTTCTTACAGATTATAATTTTTGAATCAAGAACATCTCCAAATTTATAAAGAGGTAGCCTACTGAATTTTTTGCTTTCAACTATATCAACAATAGAAAAGTATTTTTTTAGCAATTCTAAATAATCTTCGTAATAAAGGTCCC
This sequence comes from Methanothermus fervidus DSM 2088, assembly GCA_000166095.1. NCBI lineage: Archaea > Methanobacteriati > Methanobacteriota > Methanobacteria > Methanobacteriales > Methanothermaceae > Methanothermus > Methanothermus fervidus. The sequence continues at coordinate 547,375 of CP002278.1, forward strand.
CTTCAAAACTATAAATCTTATCTTTCTTTTTTACACCTTCAAATTTCGTAAGATTCCATTCAAGATCCAGAAGTGGATCTTTAGAACCTTCACCTTTCTTGTAAAACGCATGTTTAGTTATGAAAATTCCTCCATCATTTAAAGCTTTGTGAATTTTTGGAACCAGTTTTGGGTTTTTTCCGCCTGGATTATATGAGAAAAATATAATATCATACCCACTACCTATATCATCTACAAAAAAGTTACCTTCAATTACCTTTACCCTATCTGCATTAAAAGTTTCAAGATACTTACGTGTATCTTTGATAACATTTGGAAAATCAAAAACATAAGCCTTTAAATTAGGGTTTAGTGTTGTAAATGCGATAGAATAAAGTCCATGACCACCTCCAAGATCTAATAATTTTCGAGCTTTCTGAAACTCTGGAAGCCTAGCAACTATATTTACAGTATCTTGAAGTTCGCCTGTAAGTATCTCTGCCGCAAGCGCATGAATAAGATTATCCTCAAAAAAATCTTCTTCATCAATATGTAACGGTCCACTCTTCATAATAGAAGGTAATCTTTCCCAAATTTTAAAACCATTATATAAGTTTTTGATAACTTCTATTTGAGAATAGTCAGAATCTGTTTTTAGGAAAAGTTCAGCAATTTTTGTGTTTTTATATTTATCCTTTTTTTTGTTCAATAATCCTATGTTTGAAAGTACTTCACATAAGATATGAGTTAAACGAGGATGTGTTCCTATCTTATCTGATAAATCTTTTGGTTTTTTAAACTCTTCAAGGTTATCAAAAAGATTGAGACTTGTTGCTGTGTATAATACACAGAAAAGTTTATAATACTTAGAAGATGATCCTAAGATATCATATAACTTTTTGACATCTGTAATTTTAGGTTTTTTAAGGAGAATATTCTTTTTAGTCACCAATAACACCTCTTGCATATACTAGGTTGTATTTTTCCAGTAGTTATAGCATAATACAGTGGTGAAGAAAGGATATCTTCAATGTTATTTCGTAAAATATTACCTATTGAATATTCCGGAAGAAAACAACAAGGAGTGACATCGCCATCTACAGTAACAAAAATACTTTTTCTCATTACCTTACACGGATAAAAATGCTTTGTAGGTAAATATATTTTTATTTTTAATTTTTTTGCGTTTTTTATTAATTTATTAAATAAGATTGATTCTTTCTCTAATGGAATATACTCAATAGATGGGTTGTGAAGATTAAAGAGACGATGAAAAATAATTGCATCAACTCCTATTTTTTTGCCAAGATAGATAAACTTTGGAAGATCATGAAAATTAGTTTTTAAAATTGTAACGTCTAAATATGTTTTAATGTTTTCTCTTTTTTTGATGAATTCCTTTATAATTGGTGCTAAAATATTTAAAACATTGATATCATATACACCAATAGCAATTTCATCTAGGCCACTTGACAATAATTTATCCATTTGTTCATTTAAATAGAACCCATTAGTTGTGAGACTGACACAAAAACCAATATTTTTTGCGTGTTTAATCATTTTAGAAAGTTCAGGATTAAGTAAAGGTTCACCCCAACCATGCAATGCAACATAAGAAAAAATATTTGATGCCATGGCCTTGTCACAGATTTTAGAGAACTCATGGAAAGACATCAATTGATTCTGAGATTCACTGATATAAGGCCTCAAACAAATGGGACAATTTCTGTTACATAACCTGCTGATTTCTATTTGTAATGTCATATTATTAGCTAAAGTTGGAGGATAATTCATTAAGTTCCCTCAATGTAAATTCCAATTCCTGATATTCTGCAATAGTTTTTGCTTTATCAAAAACTTTTCTAGCCTTTTGTTTATTTCCAAGTAACATATAAGTAAGAGCTAAGTTTTTTAGACTCTCTGTTTTATAATGTGTATGAGCATGAGGATAATACTCTGGAGCTAATTTAGCTGCAGATTTAAAGTCATCCACAGCATTATCATATAAACCTAAATTCATATAAGCCAGCCCGCGCGTGTTATACACTGTATATTTAGGCTTCATTTGATGCGGATGCTTCAACAGTTCTGCAGATTTTTCAATACATTTTTTAAAATTGTTTGTGGCTTTTTCAGAATTTCCTTTTTTTCTATATGCTTCCCCTAATAATAACAATAAATCAGGGTCTTGAAATGGAGCAATATCTAATGCTCTGTGTAAATCATCAATAGCCTTGTCATAATCATGTAAAAGTATATGACATTTTCCACGAGTTTGTAATGCTCTATAGTCCCATGGTGCCTGATATTCTTTAGACATTACAGCATTTACTGCCTTATCAGACATTTTAATAGCTTTTTTTAACATTCCAGCTTGAAGATAAGCAGTTGCAAGATGCATTTTTGTCTGCCAAAGTTCATAATATTTTAATGATTTTTCGTAATCCTGTATACATCGAGATTTAAGAGTACGGTGGTAAGCTCTTCCCCTAGAAAAGTAAATTGATGCCAACGCCTCTTTCCCATTTTTTTCTTTGATTTCATCTTCATGTAAAAGTGATTTATTGTAATATTCTATAGCATCATCAAATAAACCATATCTGTCATGTGCGTTTCCCATGCCAGAATATGCAATATAAAATTGATTATTTAAAGTTAAAGACTTTTTAAAATCTGTTAATGATTTTAAAAACATGTTTTCTTGTTCATTGGTAAAAGGCCTAAAATAAAAATGTATAAACTGTAGTAAAGTGATCCCACGCATGTAATAAAATTCTGGAACATAAGGATTATCTTTTATTGCCTTGTTAAACGCTTTTAAAGCCATTTTAAGTTTAGAAACTCCCTCAGGATCAAATCTATCTTTTCCAACATTGTAAAGTGAAATTCCTTTGTTATAATAATCTTCACCTTCCAATTTTTGAGTACTCACACTGATAGGTACACACATAAGATGCTCACCACCACTTAAATTTTATTAATGGATTTACATTATTTAATACACATATTTATATTTTTTTAAGATAATTTAAAGTAATTTAGAATTGGCAAAAAATTTGAGAATTTTGTGAATTTACACAAAAATTTGTATGTGGATTCTCATGCCAAAATAGAAAATTAACCAAATAGCTTCTCTATATTAACTAAACATTAAAATCATTGGAATATACTTTATGTATGTAATGCTACAAATCTTTCTGATACTATACCATCACCTATGAGGTATTTTACCTAGTTTTCGTAAAATAAAGTAAAGGATAATTCCTATGATCCCTATAGTAAGAAGTATATCTTCTCCCACATCACTTATATTCACCAACCATGCTTGCTTTGTTAATTCACCTATTCTACCTAAATAGCTTAATGAGAGTATAAAGCATATCAAAGGTGGTAAAAACCTTCCTAAAAGACCAGCATATTTAACATCATTAATCTTTGATCCATATTTGTCCCAATATAAAAATAAAAATACAAGATAAATACCTAGTGCGGCAGAACTTATACAAACTCCTAGCAGTATTACAAACATATGTGTTTTTGCCCAGGGCAGCAAATGAGGTTTGTACTCAGCTATAGCTTCCAATACTATGAAAAAAGTAAAGGATATAATTAATGTCCAATAAATGCCTTTTATAAATCTTTCTGATGCCATAGTACCACCTATCAATAATTCATCTTTTTAAAGAAAAAATTAAAAGGCTAGGCGTTAGTTATCAAATATTTATGTGTACCGTATCTCAATAGCTGGTCCGATACAATGATAAATGGCATGATATATCGCGTAGTAAGCCATCGGATCTAACCCCTCTGATCTTGCCAACTCTACCAAGCCAAAAATTAACTCAACTAATCCTTCCTGTAATTTATTCCAATCTTTCACTACTATCCGTGGCACTTTCTGTGTTAATTCATAGTGATAGCATGCTCCTCCTTGACCTGCAGCACCGTATATCTCTCCTAATGTTGGTATCTCTGAGTAGTAGTCTTTACCAGCTATTGTCTGACCATTATTTGCTAAGTCTACAAATATATAACTACCGGTTGGTGCACTTATCTTTAAATATTTTATGAAATCTGGGTCATGATCAATAATTGCATTTCCATTTTTCAAGGCATCTAATACTTCTTCAACTGGAGATGCTGCATCAATTCCTATCTTCCTTAAAATTATTGCTTCAAGTTCTTTAAGGATTAAACCTTTTGCAATGTTAAAGATTTTTACTTTCTTATCAAGTACACTTGGATCGCTATCTGGAGACCAATAATAATAATCTTTCTGTAGTGTAAGGGATGGAACATGGATATAAGTATATCCATTAGTCCCTCTATTCTCTGCTCCATCTCTTACACCATTTGTTACACCGCAAATTATAAACAATGGCCATTGATTATCCACCTCCCTGTAACTTAATCCTAAGTTATCAGCGACTATTCTCACTGCATCTAACCACATATACAATGTTTTGAAGCCTGTTAAAAATGTTCCATATGCTGCCCTTTCCCAGTTTGACATGGAATTCAAGTTAACTGCTTCATATCCTGCTCTTATTGGATCAAGACTTAAAGCCTCTTCACCAGCTATACACAAGCTTATCACTTCTTCAAAACCTGCATCACTTCCATCAGGATTTCTTAAATTCTTATAGTGGATATATACATCCTTTGTAAATACTGGGATAGGGTACTTCTGCCAAGGATATCGTTGCCACTTAATAGTGATCTTGAATGCAAGATCGTAATAAGTTTTCCAATCGAAGTGGTCCCAAGACCAACCTTCTTTGAGTCCCTCGTAGTACCATGGATCAACGAATAATGTGTGATTATATACTTTGCCATTCACTATTACATCCATTGATTCACCTACACCAGTTCTATCTTCTGGAAAAGTTTCATCGACACTTCTAAAACAGATGCTTATTTGGTTCACACCAGTTGGATTTATAGGGATAATTATATCTTTTCCAGGATAATAACCTATATCTCCTCCTTCAGGATATACTGTCCAACCTCTTGTCTGCTCAATATGTATAATTATTGGTCTTTGTAAGATTTATCAAGTGAGGAAGAAGTTGTATTGTAACTTGTTAAATTAGTTGTGTTTTCTGCTGAAACACGACTCAAGAATACTAAAAAACTTAGGGATAGTAATATTGGGAAGAGAATTTTCCTTTTAGGAATCATCTATCCACACCCCTCATCTATGTATCATTTTATAATAGTAATACAAAAATAGCTTATAAAGATTACTTCCTGCACAATGATGTACATGTGTATGTCGCTAAATCACACTTTAGCGACATATATGATTTCTAACCTCTACTTAGATGCGATGGGAAAATGCCTTAACTCATGATTAGAAAACAGTGGTTCGTTTAAATACATAGATTGTGATGGATATTTTTTGATCACTTAAGGACAGCTTTATTCATGTTATTAGCATTGCATTGACAAAAGTATAAAATTACATAATATATATAACATAAAATCAGAGGGGGTGCCTAAATGAAGTCTAAAGCTGTATTAACCCTCTCAACATTGCTAGTTCTGTTGGCAATTTCTCAAGCATATGGAGCTAAAGAAGTTTATCCAGAGTATGGCTCCCTTAAAGATGTAATAGAAAACTCTAATCATGGAGAGACAATATTCCTGCATAAAGGGACATATCATGCTTCAGGAATTGTGATAGATAAGAATTTAACTATTGTAGGTGAATATAAGGATGGAGTTGTAATTGATGCTCTATGGGCAAGACCCTATATTCATAATTTCCAGCGGTGCAAATGTAAGGTTGATAAATTTAACATTGACCAATGGAAATGGAGCAGGAGGTGGTGCAATAAAGAATAATGGATATTTAGTGGTTAAGAACTGTGCTTTTGTGGATAATTATGCTAGCGAAAAGGGCGGTGCCATTTTTAACAATGGTACTTTAACAATAAATGGTTGCAGATTTAAAAATAACAAGGTCATCATACTCGGCGGCGGTACTATCTACAATTCTCGTGAAGGTCAGGTTACAATAAGTAACAGTGTATTTGTGAATAACAATGCTGCTGTTTTTGGAGGAGCTATAGATAATGATGGTTATTTAACAATCAAAAATTGTGTATTTAAAAACAACACTGCTCGTTTTATGGGCGGTGCCATTGATAACGGTGGTAATTTAACAATAATACATTCTACATTATTAATAATAACGTTATTAAAGAGGATGGAGTTGGCGGTGCCATTGATAATATTGGTGTTTCACATCCTATAGGTGGTAATTTAATAGGTGGTAATCTAATAATAGACAATTGTATATTTGATAGCAATGTCGCTACCAGTGGCGGTGCTATTGCCAATACCGGTATTTTAAAAATAACAAATTCTATATTTAATAAAAACATGGTAGATGGAGCTGGCGGTGCCATTGATAATGATGGTACTCTAACAATAGACAACTGTACGTTTAATAACAATAATGCTACTGCCTATGGCGGTGCTATTTGTACCTCAAACAACTTAAAAGTTACAAATTCTATATTTAAATGCAACAAAGCTGGAAAGGAAGGAGGAGCCATTGCTGTTGATCCAAGGGTAGTAAATAAAGGCATTATCTTTGTAGATAACTCTAATATCTTCATTGACAACCTTCCAAATGACTCCAACATTCCTCTCAATAATACCCTAAATTACAGGATAACCTTAACAAACACTGGAAAATCAACAATAACCATAAAATATTACATCTCAATCTATACAAATTCAGTTAATGGAGAAAAAGTTGGCTATAAGGAAGTAACAATAACCCTAAAGCCAAAAGAAACAAAGAGAATATATCTTGGTAAATATCCAGCAGGACATATAGTATCTGGGACAATGATTGTCAAAAATCCATCAAAGAAAAGAATTCAATTAAATCTACAGGTGAAATATGAAATTGAAGGATTCGATCCGGAAATAAGGAAAATAAGCAACTACATAGCTCCAAGAAAGGAATTCAAATACAGTGTGAAATACAGAGTAAATGAATATGGATCTATAGAGGTTAGCTAATATTATAGAGTTTCTCCACGCGAAATAACTCTCCTTAATTTAAAGAAAAAAAGGAAAACAGAAACAAAGTTAAATCAGGCTATATTTAAGGCTACAACTGTCTACGGCTGCAACATATCTCAGCTGCTTCTTTTGTTTTTTTGTTTCTTTTAAACTATTAAGCACTGCAGAATATGCAACTGATGCAGCCTTATCAAAATGTTTTCTAGGTATATTCGGATCTCTAGTCTTTAACCACTTATACCAATCATTCTTTTCGTTTTTCGCTGTTGACATCAAAGTATAGAGATCTCCTGGAATATACTTGATCTGTGGTGTATAACCAATAACTTGAGACTCATACATCTCATGATCTTTTTTTGACTCTTTAGCTATATTATGTGGAGCACAGAAAGAATCAGATATATAGTGAGTTGCAACTCCAAAGCAATAACTTGCATACTTGTAATTTCTTTTCTTCCAAGCATCTTTGCCTTTATTAAGCCATTTCTTAGCTTCATAATAAGCTGGAGGGAAATGGTGTTTTTTGAAGTCCTTAAATTTTAAGTCAGGGGCTGTTGAACCCTCCTTCATAGCTTCGAGGTCAATTTTGCTTTGATATTCAGAAGGTAGGTTGTTGTAGATCAATTCAACTATGTAGCGATGAGATTCTTCTTTCCATCCATAGGTAAAGCTAAATGTAAATGGCAAAGACAGAACTAAAGCTAGTAGGAGGTATTTCTTGATGTTCAAGAAACACCCTCCTATTAGTAAATAACTCCAATATACAAATTAAAGAAATATAAATTTTTGGGTTGGATAGAAAGCTGCCTGTAATCTGTATTAGCTGCGTTAGTTATTTTACTTGGCTTGTTTTTTGTGGCAAAATATTGTTTGTGGCTGCTATCCTTGAAACTTGATAGACGCTATGGTAGTACAAACAAATATTTCCATGAGAGATTGACTCTATAATTATATTTTCTCAAAATTTTATTTGTGGTAATTAGTGTGAAAAATGAGTGAACATAATTTAACCTTAAAAGATATGAAATTAGAAAATTTTCACTACTTGTTTATCATCAAGAAAGAATATAAGCTACGGGTATCATAAAATAACATATGTTCAGATGTAGAGAAATTCTTAATAAAAAAATATTTAAGAATTGTGAAGATTGTCCTGATTTTATATTAAATAAATTGATACCTTTGAATAAACAGGTTGACATAAACAAAATTTCAGATTCCTGGAAAAGGTGTTCATGCGGCAAAAGACCTTTAGATGCTGTCATGGCACATATATTAAAAATAATGATAGATGAAAAAGATCTAAATAAAAATGCGTGCCTCAGAGATGTTGGATCACCATTATTAACACCCATGTATTATTTTGAGCATTATCCTTATTTACCAAAAGAATCTTTAGTTTTATTATCACCTCATATTTCAAAAGAAACAGCTGAAAGGATTGTTAATGAAGTTTCTGAAGTTAAAGGAGTAATTAAGGGCAATATCTCAGAACTAGGAAATTATAGATTGTTGTCAGGATCAGATGCAAGATGTGACATTGTTGAAACTCCTGTGGGATGTATTTCATTATTTAAAAAACAAAGTCAAATTCATATTGAATTACCAAAAAAACATGACCCTAAAATAGTCACACTATATAATCACATGAAAAATTTATCTGATTTTACAGTATTAGATGCGACATGTGGGGTTGGTACTCTTGGAATTTTTTCATTGAAGATGGGTGCTAGAAGAGTTATATTTAATGATATTTGGCCACCTGCTACATATATGACATTGAAAAATTTAGAAATAAATGGATTTAAAAATGGTTTTGAAATATATAATTTAGATGTGCTTAAGCTAATCCAAATACTTAAAGAAAATTTTGATTTATGTATTTTAGATCTTTTTCCTGGGATGGATCCAAAAAAATTCATTTACAAAATGAAGAATTGTTGTAAAGAAATTATAGTATTGTAAATAAAATTTAAAAGATGATGAACCTGCGAAGGGTCTGACTTAAAATGATGAGAGTGCGGTTGTCTGAATAACTTATGATGAAAACGCCAGCGTCTGATTTTAATTAATTTTTTATATTTTTTATCAATTTTTAATAACTAGAAAAGTCTTTATATTTTGTAGAGACTACTAACTATTGGGCTTCTTTGGATTTTTAAATATGTAAAAATAAGTATTTGTACTGTGGCATAAAAATGATGAAAAAGCCCAAATCTGATTGATGATGAACGAAAGGACTTTCTGATTTGATTGGTAAGTTAATAAATTTTTACTCAATTGACGGTGATTATATGTATAAAGTATTGTTAGATGAAAAAGAATTACCAAAAAAGTGGTATAATATTACGCCAGACCTTCCTAAACAACTGTCACCACCAAAAGGAGATAGAGTAAAGGATTTACCAAAGATTTTTTCTAAGCATGTATTAAAACAAGAAACATCTACCAAAAGATGGATAAAAATTCCTAAGAAAATTAGAGAAATTTATAGAGAGATTGGGAGGCCAACTCCTTTATTTAGAGCCCGTAATTTAGAAAAAATGCTAAACACGCCCGCAAAAATATATTATAAAAGGGAAGATCTTTCTCCGACCGGTAGTCATAAATTAAACACTGCAATAGCTCAAGCATATTATGCAAAAAAAGACGGGGCAGAATATTTAACAACTGAAACTGGGGCAGGACAATGGGGCTCAGCACTTTCCCTTGCATGTTCCCTTATGGATATTGGATGTAAAGTTTTTATGGTACGGGTTTCTTACCACCAAAAACCATTAAGAAAAATATTGATGCAGATTTATGGCGCTGAAGTTTTCCCTTCACCTAGTAAGGAAACTGAATTTGGTAGGAAAATGTTAAAAAAAGATCCTAAACATCCTGGATCATTAGGAATTGCAATTTCAGAGGCAATTGAAGTTGCATTGAAAAATGACAATGTATATTATTCTCTTGGAAGTGTATTAAATCATGTGCTTCTCCATCAAACAATAATCGGATTAGAATTGAAAAAACAATTGGAAAAAATAGATGAAAAACCAGATATTATTGTGGGATGTGCTGGCGGAGGTAGTAATTTTTCAGGTGCAATTTTTCCTTTTGTAAAGGAAAAATTAAATGAAAGGTTAGATTGTAAATTTATAGCTGTTGAACCAACAGCATGCCCCACTTTAACTCAAGGAGAATATCGTTATGATTATGGTGATACTGCTGGCATGACTCCTCTAATTAAAATGTATACATTAGGACATGATTTTGTACCACCTCCTGTACATGCAGGAGGTCTTAGGTATCATGGAATGGCACCACAATTATCTTTACTTGTAAAAGAAAAAATAGTGGAAGCTAGGGCTGTAAAACAGAAAGATATTTTTAAAAGTGGAATATTATTTTCTAAAGCAGAAGGGATTGTACCAGCGCCTGAAACTTGTCATGCAATAAAGGTAGCAATTGATGAAGCAAAAAAATGCAAAAAAAGTGGTGAAGAAAAAACAATCGTTATAAACTTTTCAGGCCACGGATTATTAGATTTAAAAGGATATGAAAAATATTTAAGCACAGAAGAATAAACAATGTCAATTATCATCATAATTAATTGAGTTTTTAGCAAAAAAGGGGTGGAATGAGGGATAAAATGTATAGAATAGGGGAAGCATTAATTGGAAAAGGAAACGAAGTTGCTCACATCGAACTAATTATCGGAAAAAAGGATGGAAAAGTAGGCGATGCATTTGTAAAAGGATTTACAAATGCATCTATTGGTCATGTTCCTTTATTATCAGTAATACGTCCAAATTTGATGACAAAACCCGCAACTTTAATAATACCTAAAGTTACTATTAGGGACATGGATGACGCAAATAAAATTTTTGGACCAGCACAAATGGCCGTAGGCAGGGCCATTGCAGATGCAGTAGAAGAAGGTATAATACCTAAAGAAAAAGTTGAAGAATTGGTTGTAATTGTAAGTGTTTTTGTTCATCCAGATGCAAAGGATTATAGGAAAATCTACCAATATAATTATGGAGCAACCAAATTAGCATTGAGAAGAGCAATAGAAGGTTACCCACCAATTGATAAGATATTATCAGAAAAAGATAGGAGTGTACATCCTATAATGGGCTTTAAAGTACCAAAACTTTGGAATCCTCCATATATACAAGTCGCATTGGATATGAATGATTTAAATGAAATGAAAAGAGTAATAAACGAATTACCTAAAAGAGAAAGATTAATATTGGAAGCAGGTACGCCATTAATTAAAAAATATGGTGTGCATGTAGTTAATGAAATAAGAAAATTAAGAAAAGATGCATTTATAGTAGCAGATCTTAAAACTTTGGATGTTGGAAGATTGGAAGTTAAAATGGCATCTGATGAGACAGCTGATGCAGTAGCAATTTCAGGTCTTGCAAGCATTGAATCAATTGAAAAAGCAATACATGAAACACAGAGACAGGGCGTATACTCAATATTGGACATGATGAATGTAAGTGATATTGAAGGCAAACTCAAAAAATTAAGATATAAACCAGATATAGTATTGCTACATAGAAGTGTAGATGTTGAAACTGTAAAAGCTGAACGTGGTGAAAAGATAGGTGAAGTTACAGAATGGGGTAATATAAAAAGAATAAAATCTATAACAAATGCATTAGTTGCGGTAGCTGGTGGCATAACACCAGATAATGTTCAAAAAGCAATTAAAAGTGGAGCTGATATAATCGTAGTTGGCAGGTATATCACTGGCTCTAAGGATGTAAGAAGAGCTTCACAAGAATTTCTTGATCAATTACCCCCAGATCCAGACACTATGAGATTACCTCTTGATGAAGATGAGTCTATATGATTTATTATATTTTTATTTTTAGGATTTGGAGGAATAGAATTGATACTCGGAATATGTGGTAGTCCAAGAAAACAGGCAACAGAATATGTATTAAAAAAAGCTTTGGAAATTGTAGAAAGAAGTCATGAAGTTAAATTCTTTACAGTGAGGGGAAAAACTATAAATCCATGTAGACATTGTGACTATTGCATAAAAAATAAGAAATGTATTATAGAAGATGACATGAAGTTTATTTATGAAACTTTGCCAAAAGCATCAGGAATTATTATGGCTACACCTGTATACAATGGAGGAGTTAGTGCCCAATTAAAAGCCATCATGGACAGATGTAGAGCTTTGGGAGCTCAAAATTTTAATTTTTTAGAAAATAAAGTTGGCATGGGGATTGCAGTGGGAGGAGATAGATCTGGAGGGCAAGAGTTAGCTCTCCTTCAAATTCACACTTTCTTTATTTTAAATGGAGCAATCCCTGTTAGTGGAGGTGCATTTGGAGCTAATCTTGGCGCATGTTTTTGGTCAAAGGATTCATTAAATGGTGTTAAAAAAGATAAAGAAGGCTTTAGAACTTTGAAAAAAACGCTTAAGAGATTTCTTTCAAAGGTGTGACTTTCACCATGAAATTAGGTTTTTCAACTCTTGCTCTTATTCCAAAACCTCTAAATCAAATTTTAAAAATTTTCTCAAAATCAAAATTTGAATTGCTTGAATTGTTATGTGACGGACCTTATTGGCCAAGAAATCTTCTTAAAAAAATTGATGAAATCATAGAAATTTTTTCATCCTATGACCTCAAGTTGTATGTCCATGCACCTACTGTGGATTTAAATATTGCAAGTTTAAATGAAGGTATTAGAAATGAAAGTAAAGTCCAAATAAAAGAATCAATACAACTTGCGGCAGAATTGGATGCAAAAGCTGTAACAATACATCCTGGCTACGTGAAGAGACCTGACAAACACTTAAGAGATCTTGCTGTTAAATATTCTAAAAATTCAATACATGAATGTCAGGAATATGCTGAAGAAATAGGCATGAAACTTTGTATAGAAAACATGCCAAATCGCAATATATATCTTTGTAAAAATGTTAACGAGTATTTGGAGTTTATTGAGGAATGTAATTCTTGTGCCACTATAGATATTGGACATGCAAATACTTCAGGACAATTAAAAGAATTTATGAAAATTAAGGCATGTTATCACCATATAAATGATAATGATGGTAAGAAAGATCAGCATCTTCCACTTGGTGAAGGCAATATTGATTTAAAATATTTAAAATTTATTAAAAATGGTATAATCGAAGTTAACGATTATAAAAAAGTTTTAAAATGTAAAGAAGTCATTCAAAAATTTTTAAGAGGTGAAATAAATGGGAAAAAAAGATAAAAAGCGCCTCCCTCCTACTGGAGCTGGTTTAGTTAGATATTATGAAGAAGAAGAAAAAATGGGGCCAGCACTCACACCTGAGCATGTAGTTGTTATTACAATATTGCTTGCAATCTTTTGCATAGTACTTAGATTTTCAGGGTGAAATTAATGCCGATACATCCTATAGAATTCCGGTATGGAACAAAAGAAATGAAAAAAATTTGGGAAGCTGAAAATAAATTGGATAAGATGCTTAAAGTTGAAGCAGCATTAGCAGATGCAGAAGCAGAATTAGGTATAATACCAAAAGACGCTGCTAAAGAAATAAAAAGAAAAGCAAACACAAAGTTCGTTAAATTAGAGAGAGTGAAGGAAATAGAGAAAGACACAAAACATGACGTAGTTGCAATGATAAAGGCCTTAGAAGAACAATGTGTTGGGAATGCTGGTGAATACATTCATTTTGGTGCTACCTCAAATGATATTGTGGATACAGCACAATCACTACTTTTTAAAGATAGTATTAAGGTGTTAAGAAAAAGAATAATAAAACTTATAAAACTGCTTTTGGATTTGGCACAAAAAAATAAAAAAAGAGTATGTATTGGACGAACACATGGACAGCATGCTTTGCCAACTACATATGGAATGAAATTTGCATTATGGGCAGATGAGCTGTATAGACACCTCGTACGTTTAAACTCTTGTGAAGATAGATTGTGTGTTGGAATGATAACAGGGGCAGTTGGAACCTTCGCAGCATTAGGTAAAAAAGGATTAGAAGTAAATAAAAGAGTTTCTGAAAAATTAGGATTGAAACCTGTTTTAATATCAAACCAAATTATACAAAGAGATAATCATGCTGAATTCATAATGGTTTTGGCAAATATTGCATCAACACTGGATAAAATAGGCACTGAAATAAGGAATTTACAAAGAACTGAGATAGGGGAAGTCTATGAAAAATTTGACATTGAAAAACAAGTTGGAAGTAGTGCAATGCCTCACAAAATGAATCCAATTACTGCAGAAAGAATATGCGGATTATCTAGAGTCATTAGATCATATGTAACCTCTGCATTGGAAAATAATGTTTTATGGCATGAAAGAGACCTCACAAATTCTTCTCCAGAAAGAATAATATTTCCTGAAGCTTGTATACTTACAGATTACATACTTGAATTAACATTCAAAATTTTGAAAGATTTGAAGTTTAACGACAAAAACATAGAAAAGAATCTTAATTTAACAAAAGGATTGATAATGGCCGAAAGAATTGTGTCTAAACTTGTAGAAAATGGCATGGGGCGACAAACTGCATATAAAATTGTCAGAGATTGTGCAATTAAGTCAATTAAAGAAAACTTACCATTTTTCAAAATTGTAGAAGAAAATCCAGAAATTAAGAAATATTTAAGTTCCGAAGAAGTAAAAGAATTAATGGATCCTCACACATACATAGGACTTGCTCCAGAAATTACTGATAAAGTTGTAAAAACCATTAAAGAGAAGTTAAAAGAGTTTATGTAAAGTTGTTGATAGTTTGTTCCAATTTTTTCTGTAAAGGATAAATATCAGTAGGGCAGAGGACAATAGAGAAAATAAAAGTTGAAATAATGGTTCTGGCAATTCTGCACTGATAAATATTGAAGGCAGTGGCATATAATATGAACTGCTTACAATAACTTCTGAAAATAAATTATTTGCTGTATGAATTCCAATGACAGCCTCCAAACCTCCATCAGTTAATGTAATTATGGAAGCTATCAATGCATAAATCAAAGTGTCAATAAATATATCCAAATTTGCAACCAATGATGTTCCATTGCCCCAATGCCCAGTAGCAAATATTATTGAAGTTATAATAACTGGATAAATACGTTTATTTGTGATCAGGTTTATTGCTTGGAGTGCATAACCTCTAAAAAATATCTCTTCAAATCCTGCCTGTATTGGAGTTGTAGCTAAGGAAACAAGAAACAACATTAAAAATTCAGGCATTTTAAAATTTAATTTATATGAATGCGGGTCAAAATATAGGTCGATTAAAAGAAACAATGTAAGTACAAGTGACCATGCGAAAAACCCTGAGAAAAATCTTTTAAATCTAAACTTTGAGTGACTTGTAACAACAGTTTTAAACTTTCTATTATGGAAAATTCGCAAGGAGATATAAAAACTTAATAACAAACAACAATAATAAATGTTGGTTCCCAAAAGGCTAAATACGCCTTCCATACCTGTTCTTGGAGAAACAATATCTAATCCAAGGATTGAAAACAAAATATATATTGGGATGAATAAAAAAGCAGGCAAAAATAATATGAAAAATAATGAAATGAGGTATCTCCACCAATCGTTTTTTCCTTTCTTTGCCAAATCTATGAATTCTGTCAGGTTTGACACCTACATAATTTCAATATTAATCATTTTTCTTTTTTTCAATCCGACGACATTTAAATATTACAGTACCACCATCAGTGTATGGTTCACCAGGGTCTACACATTGCATATACGCATGATCAGGATCATCTTCTTTTGTTAATCCTAATTCAACAGGACACCATTTTTTCTCCAAAATAGTTGTGTAATGTAGAATTGTAGATAAGGCATGTGTGCAAAGAGCATCTGTTTTTTCAAGTACGATCTCTGGATCATCTATAATTATTTTATCTCCTTCTTTGTAGACAGGACATTTACCTATTATTTTATGTACAGTAATTTCAAGCATTGATTACACCTTCATTATTTTTTCATAATTTATTTTAAATTTATAAGTACATTACTATTGCAGGGATTATTAAACATCCCATTAAATAAGATTTGTTTATTTTTAGCGAATGTGGTAGAATCCCCAGAAAAATTGATGTAAAATAACAAAAAGAAACAAGAATTACATTGGCATTTTCAAAATATGATAAAATATAAACAAAAGAAGTTATAATTACAACAATGAAAATTGTCATTAATTTATAATTTAATTCTGCGATGTTTTCAATCATCCATTCACCGATTTTTATACAGATAAAAAATGAAAGAGAAACTGAGGTAATCCCAACGAAAATAAAAAGTAATATTTTCATTAAATCTATCTCTCCCAAAAATTGTGAAATATAGACTGCAATACCACTGCGTGCATTTCCAATTAAATAAACAGTTAAAAGCGAAAACAAAGAATCTGATACATTTACACTACTTATGGCAGTTATTAAACTTTCATACTCATTTTTATTTTTTCCACAAAATTCTTGTGCAATTACACTTCCCTGTGCAGGTCCAAAACCAGGCAAAAATGCTAAAAATATACTTGCAAAGGTTCCTGAAATTATTCCTCTAATGATGTTACCATTCACTTTAAAATTATGGATTTCGCTTTGATAAGGTATGTATGAATTTTCTTTTAAGCTATAAAGCATCGTACTTACTCCAAAAAGACCTAAAAACATCGTAGTAAGTAAAACATTTGATGAAAATGGTAATTTTAATACTAATATTCCAAAAATTCCTGAAACTAAAAAAATAATTGTAGAAATCAATGTTGATCTGACACTTCTATTTAAAGAAATAAGAAGATAAATTGATGCTAAAATTAAAATAATGCAAATATAAGGTTTCAAAATTTTTTCTAGAATAGGTAGAAGTATGGAAAGAAGTGGAAAAAGAAATGCAAGAATAAGTATGGATGAAAGTCCACCAACAGCCACCAATCTGATAGTTTTCTTCCCATATCCTCCCAAAATCATTTTATGTGCTGGATGTACAACAAGTGCTGTAGATTCCTTTGGAACTCCAAGCAACATTGAAGGAATAAATTCCAATAAAGCATGTGAGACAGATAAAGAAAGAAGAAATACAGATAATACTTCTGGAGAAAAATTTTTAAGAAAATAAGCAGAAAACACAAAAATTAATGCTCCAACATTATTTACATGTAAACCAGGAATTAACCCTGTTATAACACCACATAATACTCCAATAAAACATGCAATCAATAAATCAAAAATTTAATCACCTATTCAACTAATCGCCTGAGGTCTGTTACTTCAACAGTGCTTACATTTTTTATTTTTGATAACTTTTCTTCAACTTTGTCTGTCCCTCCTTTTGCATCATCAACAACAACCATAACATTTAAAGCTACTAACCCAAAGGCTATTGGATCTTCCTTGATATCATGCAATTCTTCCCCTAACTCCTTTTGTATGTTGTTTTTAATTTCATTTAAATCAACATTGGGGTCTGTAGGTGTTAATCTTATGGTAGCTAATACTTTTCCCATTTTTCCACTTCCTTATGGTCCTTCAAACCCACATTTACATCTATATACGTTTCCAAATGTTCTACATTTCTCACATCTTACTATTTCTTCATTACAGAGAGGGCATTCAAATTTTACATATTTTTCTCCAAGTGGTATTTCTCTTTTACATGATATGCATCTAACCATTTAATCACCCCTAATAATTGTACATTTTTTACCTTTACCTTCAAGTATAGAGACTATCCTATCTGGATATTTTCCATTGGCAACATAACAAGTAGTTTTGTATTTAAGAAGTAATTTTGCAAAAGATTTATCAACAGAAGTTTCACCAAAAGACAGCAATTTTTTTGCATTTATCTCCTTAATAAATTTTGCGTCTTTATACAATGAAGGATCTTTTGTATATATACCATCAACATTTGTTGCTATTAAAAGTTTTGAATTTAATAAATGTGAGAAAAACAAGGAAATTGAATCTGAGGTAACACTCCAAGAATGTTCTAATGGATCTAAATAATGTAATATTTTTGATGGAAGAATTATAGGTATTCTTTTATTTTTTAATAATTTCCTAGCGTCTCTTAAATTATCTACGGCCTCTGCTTTATCAACTAAATCCGCTAATAACATTCCAATAATATCCATACATAATATTGCTGCATCATGAGCCGTAGTTTTTGAAAACTTTAATTTTGAATCATATTCACGTATTTTATCTGAAAGTTCGCCTCCACCACATATAACCATTACATCCTTCCCTACTAGAGATTCTAGCAATTTTAATGCATATTTTGGAAATAGACTACCTCCAATTTTTACTAACCACATCTTATCACAATTCTTATCAATGAATATTATAAAAAAATTTCACATTATATACTTTATTATCAAATTTTTGTTCATACAAATTTTACAGTTCTCAAAAAATAAGAAAAATTAAATAACAATATTAAAAATATTTTGGACATTGTTTTCAAGCTTCAGAGAATTTTAGGTAAAAACATTTATTTTATTTAGAAAAAAATTATTCCTAATTCATTTTTTTAAGGAGGATTCAAAAATGAGCATGACAATGGCAGAAAAAATACTTGCTAAAGCATCTGGGAAAGATAAGGTAGAAGCTGGAGAAATTGTAATGGCTAATATAGATGTAGCTATGGTTCATGATATAACAGGTCCTCTAACTGTAGAAAGATTTAAAGAAATAGCTGAAAATGTTTGGGACCCTGAAAAAATTGTGGTTGTGTTTGATCATCAAGTTCCTGCAGAAAGTATAGAATCTGCTGAAAATCACATCATAATGAGAGAATTTGTAAAGGAACAAGGTATAAAACATTTTTACGATGTAGGAGAAGGTATCTGTCATCAAGTTTTACCAGAGAAGGGTCATATAGTGCCTGGAGAAGTTGTAGTTGGTGCAGATTCACACACTTGCACTCATGGCGCATTAGGTGCATTTTCTACTGGTATAGGATCTACAGACATGGCAATGGTTTTTTCAGAAGGAAAATTATGGTTTAAAGTCCCCGAAACACTTAGATTTGAAATCAATGGTTCTCTAGACAAATATGTTACTGCAAAAGATGTTATATTAAAAATAATAGGTGAAGTTGGAGTTGATGGAGCTACATATAAAGCATGTGAATTTTCTGGAGAAGTTATGAAAAATATGAGTATATCCGAGCGTATGGTATTGTGTAATATGGCAATAGAGATGGGTGGTAAAACAGGACTTGTTGAACCTGATGAAAAAACTTTAAACTATATTAAAAAACGTACAACTAAAAAATTTGAAATTTTTAAAACAGATGTTGATTCTCCATCACTTGAGACAATGGAAATAAATGTTGAAAATTTAGAACCACAAGTTGCTTGTCCGCATAATGTAGACAATGTTAAGCCAGTTTCTGAAGTTGAAGGTGTTGAAATTGATCAAATATTCTTAGGTTCATGTACAAATGGTAGATTAAAAGATTTAAGAGATGCTGCAAAAATAATAAAAGGACATGAAATAGCAGACAATGTAAGAATGCTTGTAATACCTGCATCAAGAGAAATTTATAAAAGAGCTTTAAATGAAGGGCTAATAAAGATATTCTTAGAAGCTGGTGCAGTTGTATGTAATCCTTGTTGTGGACCATGTCTTGGAGGACATATAGGTGTACTAGGACCAAATGAAGTGTGTTTATCCACATCTAATCGTAATTTTAAAGGTCGTCAAGGTAGTACTAAAGCTAAAATATATTTATCATCGGCGGTAGTAGCTGCAGCTTCTGCTATAACTGGAAAAATAACTGATCCTAGAAGCTTAGAAAGGTGAGAGAATGAAAGGCAGGGTTTGGAAATTCGGTGACAATATAGATACAGATCTTATAATTCCTGGACGATATCTGACAATAAGAGATCCAAAAAAATTAGCAAAACATTTGATGGAAGGAATAGATCCTAACTTCCATAAAAAAATTAAGAAAGGAGATTTCATAGTCGCTGGTAAAAATTTTGGATGTGGATCATCAAGAGAACATGCACCACTTGCAATGAAAGGTGCTGGTATTGGTGCTGTAATTGCAGAATCGTTTGCAAGAATATTTTATCGAAATGCTATTAATTTAGGTATTCCAGCTATAGAAGCTCCAAATGTTTCTAAAAAAATTAAAAATAATGAAGTTATAGAAATAGATTTAAAAGAAGGAATCATAAGAAAAGAAAATGGTGAAATTATAAAATTTAAAAAGTTGCCAGAATTCATGTTAAAAATAATTGAGAAAGGTGGCTTAATACAATATTTAAAAGAAAAAAAGAAATGATCGGAAAAGAGGCGTCGAAAGATGAAAATAGCTGTAATTCCGGGTGATGGAATAGGTAAAGAAGTTACAGAAGCTACCATACATATATTAAGTGCTTTAGATCTTCCTTTAACTTACGAATTTGGGGAAGCAGGAGATGAATGTCTTAAAAAAGAAGGTTCTGCATTGCCTGAGGATACATTAAAACTTGCAAAAAAATCTGATGCTGTTTTATTTGGTGCAGTAGGAGAATCAGCTGCTGATGTCATTGTTAAATTAAGAAAAGAACTAGACCTCTTCGCAAATGTAAGACCAGTTAAATGCTATCCTGGAATAGAATGTATTAGGAAAGATATAGACTTAACAATAGTGAGAGAGAATACAGAGTGCCTATATTCTGGAATAGAGAGATATACAGATGAAGGAGCTGAAGCTGTTAGAGTTATAACTAGGAAAGCATGTGAAAGGATTTGTGAGTTTGCATTCAAAATTGCAAATGAAAAAGTTACTGCTGTACATAAAGCAAATGTCCTTAAGAAGACAGATGGGTTGTTTAGGGAAGTATTTTATGAGGTTGCTGAAGGATATCCAGAGATTGAAGCTGAGGATGTTTATGTTGATGCAATGGCCCTCTACCTAATAACAAAACCACAAGATTTTGATGTTTTGGTCACAACAAATCTATATGGGGACATACTTTCTGATGAGGCTGCTGGTTTAGTTGGTGGTCTTGGATTGGCACCATCTGCAAATATAGGTGAAAAAAATTCGCTTTTCGAACCTGTACATGGATCTGCTCCAGATATTGCAGGTAAAGGGATTGCAAATCCAACTGCAATGATCCTATCCTCAGTTATGATGTTGAGGCATCTTGGATTTGAGAGAGAAGGTGATTTGGTTGAGAATGCTTTGATTGAGGTCCTTAGGGAGGGAAAGGTAACTCCTGATCTTGGTGGAAATCTTAAGACTATGGAGATGGCTGAGGAAATAAGAAAATATGTACTGGAGGCTAAATAAGGTGGAAATTAATAAAATTAGGGAGGATTTCCCTCTACTAAAACATTGTGTTTATTTGGACGCCGCCAGTACAACACCTACACCAAAATGTGTTGTACAAGCAATGAATGAATATTTCTATACATACAATACTAATGTGGGACGTGGTGTATACTCATTAGCAGTTAAAGCTACAGAAAAGGTTGAAGAAGTAAGGAAAAGATTAGGAGATTTTATAAACTCTCCTCCTGAAAATATAGTATTCACAAAAAATACTACTGAGGCTATAAATTTAGTTGCTAATGGTTTAAAATTTAAAAAAGGCGACACTATTATAGTACCTAATATTGAGCATCATTCAAATTTTTTACCATGGCTAAGGCTTCGAAAAGAAGGTGTAAATGTTAAAATAATAAAAGCAGAGAAAAACAGCATTGTCGATCCTTCAGTTATTGAAGATAAAATTGATGAAAACACAAAGTTAATAACTGTAAGCTATATCTCAAATGTGTTGGGAGTTGTACAAGACATCGAAGAAATAGGTAAAATTGCTAAAGACAACGATATTCTATATATGGTAGACGCTGCTCAGGCAATTGGACATATAAAAGTGGATGTAAAAAAAATTAATGCTGATTTTGTTGCTTTTCCTGGACATAAGGGATTGTTGGGTCCAGTAGGCACTGGATTTTTATATTCAAAGTTGCTACACAAGCTAGAACCATTTAATATTGGTGGTGGAACTGTAATTGATGTTTCAGAAAATAAATATAAATTAGAAAAACCTCCTGCAAGATTTGAAGCTGGTACTTTAAACATTGCTGGAATCATTGGACTGGGTTCTGCAGTAAGTTATTTAGAATCAATAGGTATCAAAAAAATTGAAAAATATTGTATGGAATTAACAGAAGAGATGTACAGTAAATTATCAGAGATTGATAAGGTAATATGTTATGGCGACATTGAAAATATTCATGGAATTGTTTCATTTAATGTAAAAGGAAAAGATCCTAACAAAGTTGCAAGATTGTTGGACAAAAAAAGTAAAATTTGTGTGAGAAGTGGACATCATTGTGCCATACCTCTAATCAAACACATAGGTGCAAAAAAATATGGAGGAACTGTTAGAGCTTCAGTACACTGTTACAATAATTTTATGGACATCGAAAAACTTATAAATACTATAAAGGAGGTTAGTGTATGAGTAGGGCAAGAATAATAGCAATAATATTTATTTTGATTATGGTGCTAAGTAGTATAGCTGCTGCAATTTTAGCATTAGGATAGGTGAGAAAATGGTAAAGCTAGGGATTGTAGTATCAGAATTTAACTATGATATCACACAAATGATGCTAAAGTTAGCTAAAGAACATGCAAAATTTTTAGAAGCAGAAGTAGTTAGGGTTATACATGTGCCTGGAGTTTTTGAAATACCATTAGCAGTAAAATTCCTTTTGGAGAATGAAGATGTTGACGCAGTTGTGACACTTGGTGCTGTAATTGAGGGTGAAACAGATCATGATCAGGTTGTAATGCAACAAGCTTCACGAAAAATTATTGATCTCTCTCTTGAATATAATAAACCAGTAGCATTAGGAATTTCAGGTCCAGGAATGAGTAGACTTGAGGCTCATGAAAGAGTCAAATATGCTAAAAGGGCTGTAGAGGCTGCTGTCAAAATGTGCAAGCGATTGAAAAGCTAAAAGGGATTTCTAATGGAAATTTATACCCCCAATGAATTAAGAAAAAAATTTAAAGATCCATGGGTAGCCCCATACAAAAAAATAATTACAATGGTGGATGATCAGATTGTAGAACTGGTTGAATATCATCCATGTATTTCAGGTTCAGAATGGATGATCTACCAGTATAAACGGACAAGTAACTTAGTTTTAGATGCATATAGAGATGGAAACAAACATGTCTATATAGTTAAAGTAGGTAAAGAAAAATTAAATTTGAAAGCCAGTTTTAGTGCTGCAGGGATCGAAGAAGTGAATGTAAAAGATGATGAAGTCAGGATTGTACATGCAGGTCTTGCTGGGGCAGGTGTTGGTGCAGCTATTTGTAGAGGAATGGCAGAGGGTGTAAAAAGAATAGAAATATATAGTTTAGGCGGCGGATCCAAATTAGGAAAAGCAGCTGTAATAACTCCTTTGATGAAGAAAATCGTAATTGGGATAGATGATACAGATACAAAAGAACAAGGTGCAACTTGGACTTTAGCACACAATCTTGGGACAAAATTGAAAGAAAAGGGGTATGAATATATTGATCATGTAATAGTACAGCTTTACCCAAAGAATCCTAATAAAACACAAAACTGCGTTGCAGTAGCACTAACGTTTGCTGTTAGGCCAGGAATGGAGGAAAAACTCGTTAATAATGCAGTGAAATTCCTTGAAAAAGCAACGCTTTCTGATAATACTGCAATAGCTGTCTTTGAAGGTATTAAAATCCCTGAAGAACTTATAAAATATTCAATAAAAGCTAAAACTAAAATGGTATCTTTAGATGAATGTTTAACCACTGCAAAAAAATTAGGTATCAGTCTGATAGATGTGACTGGCGAGAAAGGTAAGATAGGTGCATTAGCTGCCATAGGATTGCATAACAATGTTAAGGAGGCTGTGAAACTTTATTGCTGAATCATTGTTAAGATCATGAAAAGTTTTGCCTTTTTTCTATTACTTGTTTTTTAGATTTCTCTGCTAGATCTTGAAGTCCGGAAACAACGCTTTCAGGTAAAATGTCGTTCCCATTTTCAAAGATTATTTTTGATATTATTGCTGAGAGAACAAATATAGCGCACTTGTGTTCAATCTTTGTTCTGTGAATATGGTGAGGACTTATGTTAAGGGATAAATATTCTTTAGGTTCCTCATTTACATTCTCAACAGTTTTTAAGTATTTTAAAACGTAAACTAAAAATTGATGTAATTGTATCAATTCATCTTTATACATTTTATCCTCCCATTAAAATCACAAAGATTTTATGCTAGAGATTATTACTCCTTAATATACTTTTTTGGTTCAATGCAATAAAAAATGTATTTATCATAATAATTTGATTCCCAATATTATTACTTATAGGAGAAAGATAGGATGGAAGTTGTTGTGTTTAAAAAAGAAAAAATAGAGAATTTAATAAAAAGATCTGAAATTGATATAAGCACTGTTATACCGAAAGTTAGTGAAATAATAAGGGAAGTAAAAGAATGTGGGGATGAAGCACTAATAAATTTAACTCGAAAGTTTGATGGAGTAGAAATTGATAAAATTAAAGTTACAAAAGATGAAATAAAAAGAAGTTACAAACGATTAGATGATAGCATTATTCATGCATTAAAAAAAGCTTCAAAAAATATTAAAAAATTTCATGAACGACAAATTCCAAAAGAATGGTTTATAAATAATGATATTTATGCTGGACAAATAATTAGACCAATTGAAAGTGTAGGGTGTTACATACCAGGAGGTAGAGCTGTATATCCATCTACAGCATTGATGACAATAATTCCTGCGAAAGTTGCAGGAGTAAAAAGAGTTGTATGTTGTACACCTCCACAAGAAAATGGATTTGTTGATGATGCAACTTTAGTTGCTGCAGATATTGCAGGAGCAGACGAAATATATAAAGTGGGTGGAGTCCAAGCGATAGCTGCACTAGCTTATGGTACTGAAACAATAAGGCCTGTCAATAAAATTGTTGGACCAGGAAACATATTTGTCACTGCTGCAAAAAAACTTGTTTATGGAGATGTAGACATAGATTTTCTTGCTGGACCTTCAGAGGTTTTAATAATTGCTGATGAAAATGCTAAAGAAGAATACATTACTGCTGAAATGTTGGCACAAGCAGAACATGATCCACAAGCTTCATCAGTTCTTGTTACCAATTCAACGAAAATTGCAAACAACGTTAGATCCCTGATTAAAAAGAAAATTAAAAAATATAAAAGAAGAGAAATTATTGAAAAATCATTAAAAGAAAATGGTAAAATTGTAATAACTAAAAACATTAGAGAATCTATTGACTTTGCTAACAAATATGCGCCTGAACATCTAGTATTAATGGTTAAAAATCCAGAAAAATATTTAAAATATATAAACAATGCAGGTTCAATATTTTTGGGTGATAATACACCAGTATCAGCTGGAGATTATGGATTAGGAAGTAATCATGTTTTACCAACTGGAGGATTTGCAAAAGCATGTGGAGGTCTATCTACAGAATCATTTATTAAAAAAATAACTGTGCAAAAACTTTCTAAAAAAGGACTACTTTCCCTAAAAGATATCGTAATTCCACTTTCAGAATATGAAGGTTTGGACGGACATGCAAAATCTTTCAAGAAAAGACTAGAGGTGTTAAAAAGTGAGCATGATAAATGTTAAAAAAAGAACACATTACTCTGATGAAATTACGCCTGACATGGATGGAAAAAAAGTATCATTGGTAGGTTGGGTACATGAAATAAGAGACTTGGGAGGTATTGTATTTTTACTTTTAAGAGATAGAGAGGGAATAATTCAAGTTACTGCACCAAGTAAAAAAGTGGATAAAGAATTAATGGATAAAATGAGAAAATCTGGAAAGGAATCTGTTATATTTGTGGAAGGCACTGTAAAAGAATCTTCAAAAGCTCCAAATAATGTTGAGATTATACCAACAAATTTTGAAATAATAAATAAATCAAAACAGCCACTTCCGCTTGACACAACAGGGAAAGTAAAGGCAGAATTGGATACCAGGTTAGATGCTAGATTTTTAGATTTAAGAAAATTAAATGTAAATGCAATATTTAAAATAAGAAACAAAATGCTTAATTCTGTAAGAAAATTTTTTGAAGAAAATGGATTTATAGAAATTAATACACCAAAACTTGTTGCTTCTGCAACAGAAGGTGGAACAGCCTTATTCCCAGTTACATATTTTGAAAGAGAGGCTTTTTTAGGGCAAAGTCCTCAACTTTACAAACAGATGATGATGGCTGCAGGTTTTGAAAAAGTTTATGAGATTGGACCAATTTTTAGGGCAGAAGAACATGATACATTAAGACATTTGAATGAAGCTATATCTATAGATATTGAAGTTTCATTTGCTAATCATGAAGATGTCATGAAGATTCTTGAAAATCTCATTGTTAGGGTTATTGAAGATCTAAACAAAAGTTGTAAAAAAGAATTAAAAATATTAAATAAAAAATTAGAGGTTCCTGAAACTCCATTTGAGAGAATAACATATGATGAAGTAATTGAAATTGTAAATTCTAAGGGAGTAGTACTGGAATATGGAGAAGATCTATCAAGGGCTGCTGAAAAGGCCCTTGGTGAAGAAATGGATAATTATTACTTTATTATAGATTGGCCAACCTCAATAAAACCATTCTATGTTATGCCAAATGAAAAAAATCCAGAGAAATGTTATGCATTTGACTTGATGTATAAAGATTTAGAGATATCTTCAGGAGCTATGAGAATTCATGATCATGATTTATTAGTAAAAAGAATTAAGGAACAAGACCTAAATCCTGAATCCTTTAAATATTATTTAGATGCATTTAAGTATGGAATGCCACCACATGCTGGTTGGGGTCTCGGAGCTGAAAGATTTATGATGGCATTAACAGGTGTAAAAAATATACGTGAAACTATTTTGTTTCCAAGAGATAGAAGAAGATTAACTCCGTGATTTTTGATGATGGGTGCATCAACAAAACAAGGTTATGAAATTGCAAAAAAAAGTCGTAAGATAGTGAGATTACTTATTGAAGATAAAATAAAAAATTTTTCTAAAGAGGAAAGAAAAATAATTGAGAGGGTTGTCCACTCTACAGCTGATTTAGATTTCGCTGAGTTAATCGAAATTCATCCAAATTTTGTAAATAAAAGTTTGGAAGCTTTAAATAATAATGAAGATATTTTTGTAGATGTAAAAATGGTTAAGGTTGGAATAAATAAATACCCTGGGAATATATTATGTTATATCGATGATAAAGACGTAATCAAATTAGCTAAGAAAAAACAAATAACAAGAGCTGCAGCATCTGTTGAACATCTTGTGAATACAAATTTTAATGGAATTGTTGTTATAGGTAACTCCCCAACTGCATTATACAAAATAATTGAATTTCATAAAAAGAATAAATTAAAAGTTAAGAGTGTAATTGGTGTACCAGTTGGATTTGTATCTGCAGAAGAAGCAAAAGAAATGTTAAAAGATTCAGGTATTCCTTATTTAATAACTAGAGGTCCAAAAGGAGGTACATCTGTAGCTGTAGCTGCAATAAATTCACTTATAAATATGAGGGATAAAAATGAATTCTAAAAAATTATTTGAAGAAGCTAAAAAATTTATGCCTGGTGGTGTTAATTCCCCAGTGAGAGCTTTTGAACCTTATCCATTTTTTGTTGAAAGAGGTAGAGGATGTTTTATTTATGACATCGATGGAAATTCATATATTGATTATTGTTTAGCA
Source organism: Methanothermus fervidus DSM 2088 (assembly GCA_000166095.1). Taxonomy (NCBI): domain Archaea; kingdom Methanobacteriati; phylum Methanobacteriota; class Methanobacteria; order Methanobacteriales; family Methanothermaceae; genus Methanothermus; species Methanothermus fervidus. Next base: position 575,142 of record CP002278.1, read on the forward strand.
TATGGACCATTAATACTTGGACATGCTCATCCTTCGGTTGTGGCTGCTGTATATAAACAAGCTGAAAAAGGAACAACTTATGGGACACCGACAGAAAAAGAATTAAAACTTGCAAAATTTGTTGTAGATAAAGTTCCATGTGCAGAAATGGTTAGATTTGTTAATTCAGGTACTGAGGCAACTATGAGTGCTATAAGATTGGCAAGAGCATTTACAGGCAAAGAGAAAATTGTAAAATTTGAAGGTGCATACCATGGTGCACATGATTATGTTTTAGTTAAACCTGGTTCTGGTGCTACGACATTGCCAGATTCAGTAGGTATTCCAAAAGAAACAACCAAAAATACAATATTGTGTACATACAATGATGAAGAATCTGTAATAAATGCCATTGAAAATCATGATGTAGCTGCAGTTCTTGTTGAACCTGTTATGGGAAATATAGGATGTATAAAGCCAAAAAAAGGTTATTTAAAATTTTTAAGAAAAATAACAAAAGAAAATGATATATTATTAATATTTGATGAAGTGATAACAGGGTTTAGATTGGCTGAAGGTGGAGCACAAGAATATTATGGTGTGACACCTGATTTAGTAACTTTAGGCAAAGTCTTAGGTGGGGGACTCCCAATAGGTGCACTAGCAGGGAAAAAAGAAATTATGGAAAATATAGCGCCTAGTGGGGATGTATATCAGGCAGGAACATTTAATGGTAATCCAATGACAATGTCTGCTGGATTAGCAACTCTTAAACATTTAGATAAAAAATTTTACAAGGAGCTGAATAAAAAAGGTAAATATCTTACAGAAGGAATAAATGACATAGTTGAAGATGTAGGTATTGGATACCTATCATCTGTTGGATCAATGTTTCAAATTTATTTCACTGAGGGAAAAGTACTTAATCATGAAGATGCTAAAAAATCAAATGTGAAAGTTTTTAATAAATATTTCAAAACATTGTTGAAGGAAGGAGTTTTTGTTCCACCGTCACAATTTGAGTGTTGTTTTATATCTGATGCTCATGACTACAAAATTCTTGATAATACACTTGAAAAAATTGAGACTTCTCTTAAAAAATTAAAAAATGAATAACATGGTTTCAATAGCTATTGGTGTTGGAAAAAATAAAAATGTAGAAAAAGCAGTTAAAAATGTAAATTTTGATGTTTTATTAGCCCATTCTGAAGATGAGCTAATTGAAATGATAGAAAATAATGAAGCCGATGCTTATGTAAGAGGTTCTTTATCTTCATCAATAATTCTCAAACTTAGAAAAATGGGTGAAATTCATAGAGCATCCCTAATAGAAACAAATGGAAAAAGATTCTTTTTAACACCAGTGGGGATCGATGAAGGTAGAACTCTCAAAGAAAAGCTTAAAATAATTAAAAAATGTTATAATTTTTTTAAAAAAATAAATTTAAAACCTAAGATAGCTATACTTTCAGGTGGTCGTAAGGAAGATGTGGGAAGGTCAATAGAAGTTGATAAATCCATAGAGGAAGGTGAAAAATTAGAAAAACTTGCAAAAGATATGGGTGCCAAACATTACTATATATTAATAGAGAAGGCAATAAAAGATGGATGTAATCTTGTCGTTGCACCAAATGGTATTTGTGGAAATTTAATTTTTAGGTCTTTAGTGTTAGTAGGTTCAGCTAAAAGTTATGGGGCAATTTCTTTGGGAATAGATCCAATATTTATAGATACATCAAGATCTCAAACTGTAGAAGGATATATGAGAGCTCTAAAATTTGCAAAATATCTTGCAACAAAATTTAAAAAGGAAGGACAATGTCATTAACAAAACCTATTTATAAACTTTATGAATGGCACTTAAAAAGAAATTTAGACAAAAACAAAATACCGAAGCATGTGGCTATAATTATGGATGGTAACAGACGATATGCTAGATTAATAGGTAGTAAAGATCCAACAATTGGTCACAAGAAGGGTGTTAAAACATTGGAAAAACTACTTGATTGGTGTATAGAACTTGGAATAAAGATTGTAACTGTTTATGCTTTTTCAACCGAAAATTTTAAAAGACCAAAACATGAAGTCAAAAAGCTAATGAAACTTTTCGAGGAAAATTTCAAAAGGATAAAAACTGATAAAAAAATTCATAAAAATAAAATAAGAGTAAAAGCTATTGGAAAATTAGAATTATTACCTAAAAATTTGAGGAAAGCTATAAAAGAAGCAGAAGAAGCTACAAAACATTACAAAGAAAGGTTGTTAAATGTTGCTATTGGTTATGATGGTCGCCAAGAAATTGTTGATGCAGTGAAAAAAATTGCTAAAAAAGTTAAAGAAGGTAAACTTTCACTAAATGAAATAAACGAAGAGGTTGTTGATAAACATCTTTATACAGCGGAAGTAGAGGATCCACAATTAATTATAAGGACTAGTGGAGAAGAAAGATTGAGTGGTTTCTTGCTATGGCAGTCCTCCTATTCTGAACTTTATTTCTGTGATAGTTTATGGCCAGAATTCAGGAAGGTAGATTTTTTGAGAGCTATAAGATCATATCAACAAAGAGAAAGAAGATTTGGTAGGTGAAAAAATTGATAGACATTCATTGCCATCTTGATTTCAAAAATTTCAATAAGGATCGTGAAGAAGTCATAAATCGTGCAAAAAAGAAATTGACAGCTGTTATTAATTCTGGAGCATCATATGAAGGTAATAAAAAAACTTTAAAACTTTCTAAAGAATATGAGGGATTCATATACCCAACACTTGGTTTTCATCCAACAAATAATGAGCCTATAGATAGAACCATCGAAGAAATAGAGAAAAATGTAGAGTATATAGTTGGTATTGGTGAAGTTGGAATGGACTTTTATCGTGTGGAAGATCCTGAAGAAAGAAAAAAACAAGAACATATTTTTAAAAAATTTATAGAGCTTTCAAATGAATATGAACTCCCTCTGGTTATTCATGCAAGAGAATGTGAAGATCGCGTGTTTGAAATAGTTAAGGAACTTAAAGATGATTCAAATGTTGTGTTTCATTGTTATAGTGGAAGTGTAGAGCTTGCTAAAAAAATATTAGAAGAAGGATATTATATTTCTGTTCCAACTCTTGTATGTTTTTCAAAACATCATCAAAATATTGTAAAAAATTTACCTCTGGAAAAAATTTTAACAGAGACTGATAGTCCATTTTTATCCCCTTATAGAGGTAAAAGAAACGAACCATCATTTGTTGAAGAAGCTGTTAAAAAAATAGCTGAACTAAAATCCGTGAGCATAGAAAAAGTAGATGAAATAACAGATAGAAATGCTAGAAAAGTTTTTAATATTGGGTGATCACTTGAGACCTTATGTGATTCTAAATGCTGCAATGACTCTTGATGGTAAAATTGCCACTAAAACCTATGACTCTAAAATTTCAGGTGAGGAGGATCTCATCAGAGTCCATAAATTAAGAAAAGAATGTGATGGAATAATGGTAGGTATAAATACTGTCATTATAGATGATCCAAGATTAACCGTGCATAAAATAAATTCGAAGCCATCTGATAACCCTGTGAGAGTTATTGCTGACAGTAGAGCAAGAACTCCATTGAATGCAAGAGTATTAAATAATGAAGCACCTACAGTAATCGCTGTTAGCGAGAAAGCTAAAAATGAAAAAGTTGAAAAGCTTAAAAAAAGAGCAAAAGTGTTAGTACTTGGAAAGGAAAGAGTTGACCTCGTGGCACTAATGGAAAAACTCAAAGACATGGGAATAAATAAATTAATGTTAGAAGGAGGATCTACATTAAATTTTTCCATGTTATCCAAAGGTTTAGTCGACGAGGTTAGAGTTTGTGTAGCTCCAATGATTGTTGGTGGTAAAGATGCAAAAACCTTAGTTGATGGACCTGGCTTTGAAAAAATGGATGAAGCAATAAAATTAAAATTAAAGAAATATTATACACTTGGTAAAGATTTAATTTTAGAATATAAAGTTATCTATTGATTATTCTTTTCGGATATTTATCTAAAGCTTTTTTTGCAATTTTTTTTGGTAATCCTGAGCCTATTGCTAATTTATAAGCAAAATTGTAATCTATGAGATCTTCAGGTGAATGTGCATCACTGTTAACAACAACGGGAATATCTAACTCCATTGCTATTTTTGCAACATGACCATTTGATAAACAATGTCCAGCCCTAGAGGTTATTTCAAGTGCCACATCATTTTCTTTGGCTATTTCAGCATCTTCATAGCTTATTAATCCTGGATGTGCTAATATGTCAACTTCAGGACATTCCACCGCAGCATGGTTTGTGCCCTTTGCAACAGGTTCAACTAAAGATTCTCCATGAACTAATATTATTTCTGCGCCTAAATTTCTGGCTTTATTTGCTAATTTTTCTATCACTTCTGGAGGTACATGTGTTATCTCTACACCAGGAATAACTTTAATTTCCCAATTTTCTTCGATGTCATCTACAACTCTAATAATATTCTCAACACAATATATATTTGAGTGATCAACATGATCTGTTATTGCAATAGCTTCATGTCCTAAAAATTTTGCGCGACGGGCTATTTCCGAAGGTATAAGATCTCCATCACTAAATATACTATGAATATGCAAGTCTATCCTCTTCATTTAATTCCCTCCTAAAAAGTGATTAACATGGTTTCGGTATTTGTCCCATCTCATATAACAGGATTTTTCCAAGTGGTAGATCATAATAATCCTCTCAAAAAAGGGTCAAGAGGTGCTGGTATAGTAATAAATAGAGGAGTGACAACTACAGTAAAGTCTTCTAATAAGACTAAGATAGATGGTTTGGAGATAATTGCTAAAAAAGTTATTGAAGTAATGAAAAGATATTACAACATTGGAAATATTAAAGTTAAACATGAGATTGACGTACCTATTGGATGTGGATTAGGAGTTTCAGGTGCATGTGCTTTAGGCACTGCCATTGGAATTGCTAAAGAATTAAAATTACCTATAACTCTCAACCAAGCAGCTGATTTCGCACATTTAGCAGAAGTTGAGCTCAAAACAGGTTTGGGGGACGTTATTGCAGAGTTGTCTGGCGGGTTAGTTATAAGAACTAGAGAAGGTGCTCCTAGTTATGGAAAAATAGATAAAATAATTGTTCCATCACTTTATGTTATAATAAAGGTATTGGATAAGATAAATACACCTGCTATTTTAAAAGATAAGTTATATTTAGAAAAAATAAACAAGATTGGGGAAAAAATGTTGAAGAAGATATTGATACAACCTTCACTAAAAAATTTTCTAAATTTATCTTCTAACTTTTCTAAAAAGATATCTATAGTGACACCTGAAATTAAAGATATAATGGATATTATGAATGAAGAAACAATTGGGTCTTCTGTAGCAATGTTAGGTAAAACAATATTTGGAATATCTGAAACTCCAGAAACTTCATTAGATGATGTAATAATTGCAAAAATTGATTTTACTGGCGCTAGAATCTTATAATAATAAATCCTGGGGGCAAATCCTATGATAGGTAAAAAAATTAGGATGGAACGAATATTTGATAGAGAAAGTAAAAAAACTGTTATAGTACCCATGGACCATGGAGTGTCTCTTGGTCCAATAAAGGGCCTAAAAAACATGCCTAAAATAATAGATGAAGTAGCAAATGGGGGAGCAAATGCTGTATTATTACACAAAGGCATGGTTGAAGCTGGTCACAGAGGATATGGAAGAGATATTGGACTTATAGTGCATCTTTCAGCTAGTACTTCTTTAGGACCAGATCCAAACCACAAAGTACTTGTAACAACTGTTGAGGAAGCTATAAAGCTTGGAGCTGATGCAGTATCAGTACATGTCAATGTAGGATCTGAAGAGGAAGCAGAAATGTTAACAAAATTAGGCATGGTTGCTGAAGCATGTAGAGAATGGTCAATGCCATTATTATCTATGATGTATCCTAGAGGCAAAAAAATTGAAAATGAGCACGATGTTGAAGTTGTTAAATTAGCTGCTCGTGTTGGAGCTGAATTAGGATCAGATGTTGTAAAAACAAATTATACAGGAGATCCAGATAGCTTCAAAGAAGTTGTAAAGGGTTGTCCAGTGCCAGTGGTTATTGCAGGAGGACCCAAAGTTGAAACAGAAGAAGAATTTTTAGAAATGGTAAAAGGTGCTATAGAAGCAGGAGCATCTGGAGTTGCAATTGGTAGAAATATATTCCAAGCAGAATCTCCTGAAAAGATGACAAAAGCTGTTTCTGCAATAGTACATAAAAACTTTGATGTAGAAGAAGCATTGGAAATTTTAAAGGAGTAAATGAAAATGAAGTTCATATGGTTACTTTTGCCTAAAGGGGACTGGGAATACAAAAAGAAATTTGTAACAACAGCCTTAGAATCAGGAATTGATCATATAGTGGACTTTAGTAACGATATCGACAAAATTAAAAAACTTGGTAATATTAAAGTTATATCAAATAGAGAAAATGCGGACATATTTTTAATTGGTAAAAATGGAGAAGGAAATGGTACATTGTCTGTTCCTAGTGATGCTAAAGAATCTAAAGATATTGCAACTGCTACGAGTTTTAAGAAAAAGGGAAAAGTTACTGCTGCATATGTAGAGGTAACTAGTAAAAAACATGAAAAATTAGCTAGAAACATTGGGAAAGTTGTGGATTATGTAATATTGGTTGGCAAAGATTGGAAGGTAATACCTCTAGAAAATGTAATAGCAGATTTACAGGGTGAAAAAGCAAAAATAATTGCGGCAGTTTCAGACGTTGATGAAGCAAAAGTGGCATTGGAAACATTGGAACATGGAGCTGATGGTATATTAATACAGCCATCAAAACTATCTGAAATAAAAGAATTTGTAAAAGTGGTTGAAGACATTGAAGCAAAGAGATATGATCTCAAAACAGCTAAGATAACTAAGATAAAACCTGTGGGATCTGGTGACAGAGTATGTATAGATACGTGTTCATTGATGAATATTGGTGAAGGAATGCTTGTTGGATCTTATTCTCATGGATTTTTCTTAGTTCATAGTGAAACTCTTGAAAGTGAATATGTTGAGGCAAGACCTTTCAGAGTAAATGCAGGGCCAGTGCATGCATATATAATGATGCCTAACCACAAAACCAAATATCTTTCAGAATTAAAAAGTGGCGATGAGGTCTTAATTGTTGACAGTAAAGGCAATGGAAGAAAAGCTATTGTAGGCAGAGTAAAAATCGAGAAAAGACCTTTATTGCTTATAGAAGCTGAGTGTGAAGGTATGAAAATTGCAACTTTACTTCAAAATGCAGAAACAATTAGACTTGTAAATGAAAAAGGTAAGCCAGTGTCAGTTTCAGAGTTAAAAGAAGGTGATAAAGTATTAGTTCATATAGAAGAAAGCGCCAGACATTTTGGAATGGCTATAAAAGAAAGTATAATTGAGAAATAGGTGATAAGTTGAGAACTTTTTTAGCTATTGATCTCGATTCAGAGTTACATCAAAAAGTAATTGAAATTCAGAAAAAATTAAAGGAAACTAAAGCAGACATAAAATTTGTAACACCTGAAAATTTACATTTTACACTTAAATTTTTTGGTAATATTGATGAAAAACAATTAAATGAAATATCAAATATTGTTAAAAAGAGTATAGAAGATTTTCATGAGTTTGAATTGCATCTGAAAGGCATTGGAGTTTTTCCAAATAAAAAATATATTCGTGTCATTTGGATTGGTGTAGACAATCCTGAATATTTCATCAAGTTACAGAAAAAATTAGACATTGAATTTAATAAAATAGGTTTTGATTTGGAAAGAGATTACGTTCCTCATTTAACCATTGGCAGGGTAAAAACTGCAAGAAATAAAGATAGATTAATCAAAAAAATAAATGAATTAGAAAATGTAACTGTAGGTTCGATGAAAGTTAAAGAATTATCTCTCAAAAAAAGTATATTGAGGCCTGAAGGTCCAAAGTACAAAGACTTACAAATATTCACTCTTAGTAAGTGATACTATGAAGTACAGAGAAATATTGGATGAAATAAAACCTAAAAAGTCTGAAAAGGAAAAAATAGAAACGCTTTGCAAAACATTAATTGACAATATTAATGACATTGCCAAGAAAGAAAACATACCTGTTGAGGCAACACTTGTAGGTTCTGTTGCAAAAGGCACATGGCTTTCTGGAAAAGCAGATATAGATATTTTTCTACCATTTCCATTAACTACACCAGAAGATGAACTCAGAGAAAAAGGCTTATATCTAGGACATGAATGCATAAAAAAAGTTGGGGGAAAAGCTGAAGAAAAATATGCTGCACATCCATATGTTACTGGTCATATACAGGGATATGAAGTTGATTTTGTACCATGTTATAAAATAAAAGATGCTAATCAACTTAGATCAGCCGTAGATCGAACACTATTACATACAAAATATATACAAGAAAATTTAGATGAAGAGAAGAAAGATGAAGTGTTGTTGCTAAAAAAATTTATGGAAGGAATTGAAACCTATGGTTCAGAATTTAAAGTTGGTGGTTTTTCAGGTTATTTATGCGAACTTTTAATCCTTTATTATGATTCATTTGAAAATGTTTTAAAGGCTGCCAGTAATGAATGGAGACCTGGTTATGTTATAGATATAGAAAATTATGGAACTTCAAGGAAATTTAGAGATCCTTTAATAGTTATAGATCCTGTTGATAAAAATAGAAATGTTGCCTCTGCATTAACAATGCAAAAAATGACTGAATTTATAGTTGCAGCTAGAAATTTCCTTGAAAATCCAAAAAAAGATTACTTTTACCCTGTGAAACTTAAAGTTTCAAAAGAAGAATTAAAAAAAGAAATTAAAAAAAGAGGAAGTAGGATAGTTGCAGTTATCTTTAAACATCCAAAATTACCTGCAGACACACTTTATCCACAATTGAAAAAAACAGAAATGTCCATTAAGAAGCATTTAAACAAAGAAGGATTTAAAGTGCTTAGAAGTGGACACTGGAGTAATGAAGAAGATTTAGGATTTTTAATATTTGAATTTGAAGTTTGGAGATTACCTAAATATAAAAAACATTTTGGTCCGAAATTTTGGATAAAAAAACATTATTACAGGTTTTTAAGAAAATATGGTAAAGAAAATGTGTGGGTAGAGAAAGACAGAGTTGTATCAAGAAGGGAAAGGAAAAATTACAAAGTAGAATCTTATATAAAAGAATTATTAAAAAGTGGAAAAATAAGAGTAGGTAAAGACATTAAAAATTATGTTAGTAAATCCAAGGTAATGAATGAAACAGAATTCTTAGATTATGTGCCAAAACAATCTTTAGAATTTCTAAAAAAATTTTTAAATCCAGGCATACATTTATGGAGATAGAGGGGCAATGAAATTCAGAGAAATCAGTGAAGAAGAAAGAAGGAGATATTATAGACATTGGAGTGTAAAAAAAGTACCTAAATTTATAATAAAATCTCTAAAATTTAGAGAATTTGCTTTTGATCATGATGGAAGTGGTCCTAGCGATAGATACCGTAGCTTTAAAAATAAGAGAAAGTTAGAGAAATTCATCAAAATTAGGGCACCTTATGCTATATATTCTTCAGTAGCATTCTATGAGAAACCTCATAAAAGAGAAGGTTGGAAAGGGGCAGAACTTGTTTTTGATATAGATGCAAAAGATTTGCCTATTAAAAAATGTAAATGTAAAAATGCATGTGAAATTTGTTTAGAACAGGCAAAAGACATTGTTAAAATAATAAACAGTATATTAAGGAATGATTTTGGATTAGAAAAAATTCATATTATTTATTCTGGTCGTGGATACCATATTCGTGTTCTTGATAAAGATGTTTTGGAATTGGATAGTGAAGTGAGGCGTGAGATATTAAAATATGTTGTTGGTTGGGATGATCCAGGCAGCGATGTATTTTTCACAATACCAATAGGTTATCCCAAAGTATTTACAAAGTGGATGAAATATATTTTTTTAAATATTGATGAGAATTCCAAAGTTGAGGGAATATCACGCTATACCTTAAGAAAAATTAGGAAAAATAGAGAAAAAATTAAAAAAAATGAATTTGGTAAACTTAGAATCAATTTAAAAAGATTGATAGATCCTATAAGAAATATAAATTCAAAACTTGTTGATACAAAAGTCACAATTGATGTTAATAGGATCCTCAGATTACCTGGAAGTGTTCATTCAAAAGTTGGAGCAGTGTGTACAGAAGTCAATAGCTTAGATGACTTTAATCCAGAGGAGTGTTTAATATGAAAATATTTTTCATTGATCCATTGAGTAAAGAAGGTAAAGAAATAATTAGGCAAGATGATTCTCTAGATAATTTATTTGATAAACAAAGTATTGGGTACAGTTATGCTGACATTGGATTGGCTAGATTAAAATGGTATTTTAATAAAAATTTCAGAGAATATGAATTTTTGTTTGATGAAAATATTGCAGAGTATGATGTAAAAGCTTTCTATGCATTGGCTCAGGCAATTGCAATAAAATTTGGGTCTAGTTCTCGTGAATCACGAATATTAATAGATTCACAAAAAGAACTAACTAAAGAAAGATTAAAATTATATCCCAGGTTAGAGGAAAAATTCATTGAAAAATTTGGAGACATTGTCAAGTGGACAGAATTAAAAGATGCCATAAAATATGGTAATATACGGTTTAAAGATTTATTGCTAGATGAAGGTAAAGTAATTTTAAGTGAAAAAAAATTTCAGGAAAAATTTGGAAAAAGATTTAAAAATAGAGATATTGGAAGGTTTTATAGGAAAATTGTAGGAAATAAACTAAAAGATATTATTTCAGGAATAGTCGCTGCAAAAGTCAAAAAATATATTAACAAAGTTTATGAGAAGGTTAAATCTCAAGAAATTAAACCACATCCTAATATCAAAAAGATTGCAAAAGAAATATCTAGGATAACCACACGTCCCTCAAACATTGTTATAAAGCCAATGAAAAAATCTCCACTGGATCCTAATGCATTTCCACCTTGTATAAAAAAAGCATTACAGGGTGTAAAATCAGGCTTAAGAAATTATGCCATAGTTACACTTTTAACACCTTTTCTTTCACGTGCAAGACTTTGTCCAACGCTTTCTGGAAAGCGTAACTTAAAGATCTCTGATTATGATCCTAAGTTGAATATATTAAAAAATGAGATACTTCCAATGATTTATAAAGCTGCAGAGAGATGTGACCCTCCTCTTTTTGAAGACGATCCACAAGAAAAACGTAATATAATTGCTAAATTAGGTTTTGGACTTCATGAGGAACCTCATCTTGAAAATGAAGGGGAAAGCGAATGGTATTCTCCAATGAATTGTGATAAAATTCAAATATATGCTCCTGAATTATGTGATCCTGATGAAACATGTAAAAAAGTCAACAATCCTCTAGTATATTATTTAAAAAAGAAAGGAGGGGATTAGTTTGAAAATTTTTGTAACTTGTGCACTGCCATATGCAAATGGTCCATTACATCTTGGTCATTTACGATCAACCTATATTCCAGCAGACATATATTCAAGATATCAACGTATGGTTGGAAATGATGTATTATTTGTTTGTGCAACAGATGAACATGGGACTCCAATAGCAGTTAAGGCAGAAAAAGAAGGAAAAGATCCATTAGAAATAACAACAAAATATTATAAGAAAATAAAATCAGATTTAGATAAATGTGATATTTCATTTGATAATTTTTCAAGGACTAGCAGCGATATTCATTATAAAGTTGCACAAAATTTTTTCTTGAAATTGTATAAGAAAGGATACATTTATGAAAAAGAAATAAAACAATTCTATTGTACGAATTGTAAAAGGTTTTTACCTGATAGATATGTGGAAGGTATTTGTCCATACTGTGATTCTGAAGGTGCAAGAGGAGACCATTGTGAAGTATGTGGTAGACATCTAGAAGTTTTAGAACTTATAAAACCACGGTGTATATTATGTTCTGGAGAACCTGAAATAAGGAAATCAAAACATTATTTTTTTAAATTATCAAAATTTCAGAAGAAATTGAAGGAATGGGTTGAAAATAATGAAGAATTACCATCAAATGTCAAAAATTATACATTAGAATGGCTAAAGGAAGGATTAAATGATTGGATAATGACAAGAGATATGAAATGGGGAGTACCAGTTCCTCTTGAAGATGCTGAAGGAAAAGTTATATATGTTTGGGGGGAAGCATTCCTTGGATATATTTCCTCAGCTATTGAGTGGTCAAAGAAAAATAAAAAAGATTGGAAAGAATATTGGGACAGTGGGGCCATACATTTCATTGGAAAAGATATAATATATCACCACACAATCTTTTGGCCTGCTATGTTAATGGCCTATGGTTGTAAACTTCCAAGGACTGTGATAGCTGGTGAATATTTATCATTAGAAGGAAAAAAGATGTCTACAAGTAAAAATTGGGTGGTTTGGGTCTCAGATTTTTTAAAGAGATTTGATTCCGATCTTTTAAGGTATTATTTAACAATTAATGCTCCATTAACAAGAGACACAGATTTCTCTTGGGATGATTTCCAGAGAAGAGTAAATGATGAGCTTGCTGACATCCTTGGAAATTTCATCCATAGAGCTCTAATGTTCACTTATAGATTTTTTGATGCAAAAATACCAGAACCTTCAGAGTTTGGAGAGAAAGATATTGAATTTGAAGAAAGGATAAAAGAATCTCCAAAAATTGTTGGAAATTTCATAGAAAATTTTAAATTTAGAGATGGATTAATAGAGATAATGAAATTAGCAAGAGATGGTAATAAATACTTTAATGATCAAGAGCCGTGGAAAACATTCAAAGAAAATAAATATAAGGCTGCAACTTGCATATATTTATGTGACCAGGCTGTAAAAGCTATTGGAGTCTTAATAAAACCATATTTACCAAAAACTTCTTCAAATATTTTAAGCATGCTGAATCTAGATGATAATGTAAGATGGGAAGATGCAAATGAATTTATAGAGCCAAATCATAAAATAAATAAACCTAAACCATTATTTTCAAAAATAAAATCAGAAGTAATTGAGAAAGAAAAAACCAAATTAAAAGAAAAGGTAAAAAATGAATGAAGAAGGATTAATAAGCAGAACAGAAAGATTACTTTCGGAAATAAAAAAAAGTAGCATTAAGGTAGATGACTTAAGGTCTTATGATAAAGCTTTTAAAATTTATAGAAAATTAAAGAGTACTCTTAATAAGCTTGAAAAAATTAAAAAAACAATGGAACTAAAGGGTTATAGAAGTCCATATAGGTCCATAGCTAAATATTCAACTTACATTGAAGAACCTATTCATGAAGAGCCACATGAAATGGCTAGACATGCTAGATATTTCAGAATAAAAGCTTCTATAAGAAAAAACATATTAGACCGTGTTAATTCAGCTATAGCATCTCATAAAATTGCAATAAGTAACTTAGAGGAATACATAGAGTTAAAGTGTGTTAGATGTGGAAAAAGATTTAAAATATATGAAAAATGTGAATGTAATAGAGAAGATGAATATAAAGTGGTTCCAAATGAAAAAGGTATCCATAGAATAGAAATAATTCCATATCTTCCTTTATCTGGAGATTACATGGTAAAAATATCTAAGTTAAGTAATTGGGCAAGAGAAGCTTTTAAAAAAATTGTACGTACGTTGAGACATGAAAAGAGAGGCACGATAAAATCTACTTCTCTTGTCATAAGGGTGTTTGATGGAAAAAGATGGCTCAGAAAAAAAATCGTAATTAATGGTAGTTTTGAAGAATGTGAGAATAAATTGCGGAAAAAATATGGATCAAATTTACGTATAGAATTTATGCAATTTCATAGAAGAAAGGCAAGGATTATTGATGATAGATACATTCGTAATGCACTTGCCTTAGGTTATACTTGTTTTTGTGAAAACAAGATAGAAAAATTAAAAAATGAGATATTTAACAGTGAAATGAAAAATCCTGAATATTTTGAAGAATATTTAAGGATTATTAAAGATGTTGAGAGATCATTGTTATCACTGGATCCTGAAATTAGAGAGGAAATTAAAGAAGAGGAGATAAAGAAGGTTTTAAAAGAAAAAGGTTTTTTAAATGAAAATGAGGAACTCATAAAAGAAATTAGAGAAGATTTAAAAATTAAAAAAGAAATTGAAGAAGTATTTGTCAATGTCCCTATAACCTTATTATTGTGGGACATAGCTAATTATTATCTTTGCACATCATATGATCGAAGAACTAAACATTCTGGACCTTTTCCTGGCCTACGACCAGTTCTAGATAGACATCAAGCAAAAATATTCAATGAATTTAACAAAAAAGCTGTTAAAATAATTAAGAAATATTTTATGGAGAAAATAGAGTACATCCCTAACTTAAATGAAATAATCCTTGAAAATTTCAAAATAGAAAGGAAAATGAAAGGTCTTAGACTTAAAACAGATCCTTTTGCATTTGGGGCAGCCATTGTTAACTTGAAGTCTGATATTGATATAGAAAAATGTTCTAAATTGTTTTCAACAACGCCTAAGAATATTAAAAGAGAAAAGAGAAACATAAAAATTATTACAAAACCTTCATCAGACAAGGCTAAAAGATTCTTAGAGATTGTTAGAGGTTAGAAAACAGGGAGGTAAAATGGCAAGAAAAATACATGTTACAAAGCCATTAACAATAAAAACAATAACAGAATTATTAGAAAAAAATCCAGACCTTGAAGAAATTACATGTCCTGCAAGTTTATATCGTCGAATATCTCCTAAATATATTAAGGCCTTGAAAGAATTAGGTGTTAAAGTTAGAGCCACAAAAAGAGGAAGAGGAAGGCCCAGAAAATATTCAGAAAAGGACAAAGCGATGGTAAATAGATTACTTAAAAAAGGCAAAACTCCAAAAGAAGTTTCTAAAATTATGAATATACCTCTAAAGACTGTGTATTACCTCAAAGGAAACTTAAAACTTAAAAGAGGTAAAAAACCAAAATACACGAAAGAAACAAGGTTAAAAGTTAAAAAGATGGCTAAAAAAGGAGTTAGTGCTAGAGAAATATCTAAAAAAATGAACATACCTTTAAGAACTGTCTATTACATATTAAGGAGTGAGTAGTGATCAAATGTTACCCACATTATCTGCATTCATAGTATCGTTCTTAGCTACATACTTAATAATGCCAAAATTGATTAAGAAGTTAAAAAATGCGGAAATTATAGGTAAAGACATACATAAGCCAACAAAACCACTTATTCCAGAAATGGGTGGTTTAGGTATCTTATTAGGGTTTTTTTTAGGAGTTTCTATTGCTTATTTTTTATTACCTCATTATCATTTTTTATTGGCTTTAGTGGTTGTATTTTTTGTAGGGATTGTAGGTGTAATAGATGACCTTGTGAATTTATCTTGGAAAGAAAAAATATTTTTATTATTTTTTTCCTCTTTACCAGTTATCTTCACTTTCCCAAAAACAATTTTTTATTTAATCTTAATACCTTTAGCATTTATAGTGGTGCCCAATTTAACTAATATGTTAGCAGGGTTAAATGGTCTTGAATCTGGTTTAGGATCAATAGTAATGTTCTTTATAACAATTGTGTGTGTTATTTTAGGAAAATTTCATGTTACTCCAATATCTGCTGCAATGTTTGGGTCTTTATTTGCATTTTTACTCTATAACAAATATCCAGCACGTATTTTTCCAGGAGATGTTGGAACATTGACAATAGGAGCATGTATTTGTGTTGTTGCATTTTTTGGAAATATAGAATTCATCGTTTTAATTATGCTAATGCCTTATATTATAGATGCCTCACTTAAGTTTTTTTCTGCTGGAATAATGGAAAGATCACAGCATAAACCAACAAAAGTTACAAAGGATGGATTACTTGTTCTTCCAAAAGAAAGAAATTTTAACTCACTTATTAGGCTGTTATTACTTAAAAAACCTATGAAAGAGAATGAAATTGTTAAAATAATATGGGTAATAGAAATAATCTTTTGTATTCTCGCTGTTTTATTAACCTATGCTTATGATTTTGTTTAATACTCTTCTAAATAAATTTTTATCTTTTTCTTTTTTCAGTGCTTTGAAACTTTCGATGATAACTTCTTCACTACTTTTTGATAATTCCCCCCCCCGCAACAATACTGCGAAGCATTTTTGCAAAACTATTTATCTTTCTCAAGCCTGCCTCCTTTGAATATTTTATACATTTATCAAAGGATTTTTCTGCATGCTTATACCAACCTCTTCTCAAATTTCTAATTGAATATAAAAAATATAGGTAAGAGCATGCTTTCTCATCACCTATTGCTTCAGCAATGTTGATAGCCTCTTCCAATGGTAAAATTGATGAATTCCTGTAAAGTTCTAAATATTCTTCTGGGATTTTGAGTTCTGAAACTAAATCATCGGCAATTTCTTTTAATTTATCCAATTTAACTTCAATTTTTTTAGAAGAGTCTTCTGGGAATTCTTTATACAAACCTCTAATTTTTGAAGCTTCCATTGCTTTTTTTACTCTTTCAACCTCACGAATTTTTTCTAAGACCCTATCCCTATCTTCTCCTTTTAGATTTTTAAGTAATTGTTTATACAATTCTAGACTCTCATCTACTTTTTTCTGAGTAAAATATATATCAGCTAATGATTCTTGGATGTAATTTTTATATATGTTGTCATTAATTTCCTCTGCAATGTCACGTGCTTTAAGGAGATTATCTATAGCTTTCTCAAATTTTTCATCATCAAAGTAATGTTTACTTAATTCACATAAAATTTCCATTTCTCTTCTCTTAATTTTAGTTAATTCATCTAAAAGACTTTCAATACTTTTTTTCTTGCCAAATAACTTGCCAATCATTTTATTACCACGCCTTCTTTTGTTACTTTATATTTCCAACGTTTTTTAAATATTTCAGATGCTAAAGCTTCAACTTCTAACTCGTCGCCAGTTATGTGAATGATATTGTCGCACAATGCTTTTATCATGTTTTCACTCTTAGTTGCTGCTGAGCCTTCGTGATAACAAATCATGCTTGTGCCTTTAGCAGCTTTCATCCTCATGTTGTATGTGTACAACATTCTTAAGATACGTTTTTCATCGTTAAAAAGAATTAAATATGATAAAGAATCCATCACAACTCTGACATTTGATTTTACTTTTTGTAAAATTAATGATAATTTTAAAATTAAACCAGTTATGTCATTTACTGATACAGAGAAATGATTAGGAAATGATAGTTTTTTTGGTTTTGAAGGTAAAATATCTATAACAAATAATTTTCCTTCATTAAAAAAGGTTTCAAAATTGAAACCAAAATCCTTACTACTTTCTGCAATATTTTTCCAGGGAGATTCTGTATTTATCAAAATACCTGATTCTCCTGCCTCAAGACCTGAATACAAAAAATGCCATGAGATTAATGTTTTTCCAGTTTTTGGAGGACCATATAATAATGTAGTAGTGCCTCTTGGAATTAACCCCCCTTCATGTAAAGAATTCATTCCCTGAATACCTATAGGAACTTTGTCAACCATGTAAACCACCTTAAGTAATAATATAATGTAAGATACCATAGATTGTACATGCATGTATTTATTTGAACAGAGTTTTAAAGATTTGATCTTTGCTTGTGAAATATTGTAGTACACATATAAAAAATTTTCATGCCGGGGGGAGAAATAAAATGTTATATTGTCTTTACTTAGGATCAGTGTTAATGTCAAAGAATAATTTTAAAACCATAATTATTTTAATTTTTCAAAACGGGAAAAATTTGATTCAAAAAAAATTTGAGAGATGAGTATGAAAAATAAAAAAATGATTACTATTATTTTAAAAAAATTAAAAGAATTATATCCTGAGAAAATTAAACAACGAGATCCTTATAAAGTGTTGATAGAAACTATTTTATCACAACGTACAAAAGACGAAAATACAAAAAAAGCATCAAAAAAATTATTCTCTAAATATGATACCATAGAAAAAATTGCTAATGCACAAGAAAAAGATCTTGAAAAATTAATAAAATGTGTAGGATTCTATAGAGTTAAAGCCAAAAGAATTAAGAAAATATCTAAAATTTTAATAAATAAATATGATGGTAAAGTACCTAAAAATTTAAAAGAACTTCTAAAATTGCCAGGAGTTGGAAGAAAAACTGCTAATTGTGTGTTAGTTTATGGATTTAATGAGGATGCAATACCTGTAGATACACATGTTCATAGAGTTGCAAATAGAATCGGATTAGTTAATACAAAAACTCCTGAAGAAACAGAGAAAACCCTCAGGAAAATAATACCAAGAGATTATTGGAAAGAAGTTAACAAATTGTTTGTAGAATTTGGAAAGAATATATGTAAGCCAACTAATCCTAAACATGAAAAATGTCCAATAAAAAAATTTTGTAAGTATGTGGAAAATCTAGAAGTTTAAGGTTTCAAAGCTGCTATCTTTTTTGCAAAAGATTCTAAAACTTTTTTAGAAAGACCTTCCACATATTTCATAGAACCAACGCCTTCATGTCCGCCACCGTCTATTGATGCTTCAGGTATTTCTTTTTTAAGTTCAGAAATAACTTTATTTAAGTTAAAACCCATTTCTTTGTATACAGTTTCTGTAGACCTAACAACAGCAAAATCAGGTCCATAAGCTAATGTAACAATCGGAGTGTTTTCACCTTTTTTTTGTACAAAATGATCATGCACAAAACCGCATGTTTTACCTGGAGCAGGAAACGTAAATTTATGTGAATATTTTTCAACGTCTAAAACATTTAAAATAATACCATTTGGTAATTTACGTGATTTTACATGTGGTAAAGCAGCTTTTAATTGTTCTTTAACTTTTCGTTTATATTCATTGTACACGATTTCCACTAATTTTCGTTGTTTATCAAGACCTGAAAATCCTAATAAGGTATCAATTATACCCCTACCATCTCTAAATCTCAAATAGAATGCTTCAAAATCTAAACATGCTGCAATTTTTTCAAGATCTTTTTTACTATATCCCTTGGATTCTGCAAGTTTTATGTATCTTTCTGCTTCTAAAGATTGTGATCGGTCACCTACAGCTGCTATTCCTGGTATATGTAAAATCATGTCTTTTATTTTTGGATTAATCATTTTTGAGATTTCAGATGCTAATGCCCCAGCAGGTATTTCTGAATCTCCCCCAACTAAATATGGATTAACATGTACATCCACATAATCATCTACTATAACTTTACCATCAACAACTTCTCCTGGATAATGATGATCCACTACCACTGTTTCTAAGTCATATACTTTTGTTTTCATTAAAGAAACCAAGTCTTCCTCTGTGGATCCATTATCTAGTAGAATTAGCAATGGTAACTTTTGGTCGTACCTTTCACAATCTTCCAATGCCATAGATAAATCTTTAACTACGTCTTCCAATTCATAAAATGGTGCCTTACTAGGTGATCTTCTGAAACAATGCCATTCTGCTTCTGGATCTGGATTTATTTTGCGTATTAATGGTAACACTGCTTTTTCAATTGCTACGCCAGCACATATTCCATCTGCATCTGCATGATGTCTAACCAATATGGGTCTACCATCAAATATTGCCCGTCTTATTGTTCTTGCTGCATCAACAAGTTTTGGATGAAGTTTATTAAGAACATCGCTCTTTACATATAACTCTATGTATTGAGGTTCAGCCCATTTTTCAATAGCTTCATTTATTAATTCTCTTACACGTGTAGCATCTTTACCAATTAATCTTTCCATTGATGCTACTTCTATTTGCACTTTACCTCCATGCTGATTAACTGTGCCAATTACTTCAACAATATTACCTGTTTTGATGTGTGGATAGGCTCTTATACCTGGTTCATCAAATGCAGCTGCCCAAACAGTGTCAGTTTCATCTGCTATTGTGAAGAGTGTAGGTCCTGAAGTCTGCTGTACTTGTATAACTTCCCCCACAACCCTCACAGTTTTACCTATTAATTTTTCATTGATATCTTTTGCTTTTGTCCTTTCAATTTCTTTTTTGACTTTAACTATCTCATAAGGTTTAGTAAGGGTTACTGGTTGAAGGTCAATCTCTCCTTTATGTGGCCTTACATCCAAAACTTTCACAAATACTTTTTGCCCTATTTCATAATTTTGAGGTATTACATCTTTCATTAATCCCCAAACACGATCATTAAGTTTTACAAACACTCCATATCTTTCTATTCTTCCAACTTCTCCTCTATATATTTTTTTAGCTTCAACATCCTCTATATCACATGCAGGATGTAAAACATATACTGAAGTCTTTTTTTTACAGTCTGAACAATATTCTAAGCCAGGTTTAATAATTTTTCCACATTTTGGACATACGTTTATTTCACCTTTGCCTTTACATTTTTTACAAGTTTCTCGCACTTCTATTTCACCTTTACCATCGCATACATCACAGGGAATCCCATGTTCTTCGTCTAAATCAAATTTTTCTAAAGTATTTTTTGGGATTCCTTTAACATGTTCTTTCACGTTTTCAAAGTCTTTATAACCAGTTCCACCACATGCTTCACAAATCTTATAGTTTACTACAATATAACCTTTCCCTTTACATTCTGGACATTTTCTTATCAAAACTTTCACCTCCAGAAATACAAATTTTTATAAAAGTGAATTTGGTATATACTGTTGAGAGAGGTGTAGACATGAATGACGCCAAGAAATTCATAATCCTCATGGGGATCGTAAGTTTATTTGCAGATATGACCTATGAAGGTGCAAAAGGAATTGCAGGACAATATCTAGCACTTTTAGGTGCAAGTGCTATAATTGTAGGATTTACTGCTGGATTTGGTGAATTGGCAGGATATGCTGTCAGATTTTTATCAGGATATTTAAGTGATAAAACATTAAAACATTGGAGTATAACTTTTGTAGGATATTTCATAAATTTGTTTGCAGTGCCTCTTTTAGCATTTGTTAATAGATGGGAACTTGCAACAATGCTTCTCATAGCAGAAAGAATAGGAAAAGGCATTAGAACTCCACCTAGAGATGCAATGTTATCTTATGCTACTGCACATACAGGAAGGGGATGGGGCTTTGGTATACATGAAGCTTTGGATCAAATAGGCGCTGTTCTTGGACCTCTTATCATGTTTACAGTTTTATATTTAAAAGGAAGTTACAAAACATGTTTTATTATTTTAGCATTGCCAGCTATATTATGTATCTCAATTTTAATAATTTCTTATTTTTTATACCCAAAACCTGAAAAACTTGAGATTGAAACAAAAATTGGTATAAAATCAATGAGTAAAGCATATTGGATATATGTAGCTGCAGCTTCACTAATAGCTCTTGGATTTGCGGATTTTCCACTAATAGCATATCACATAAAACAAAATTTTATATTTTCAGATGAAATTATTCCGCTTTTGTTTAGTTTAGCAATGGCTATCGATGGTATATCAGCTTTAATATTTGGAAGAATGTTTGATAAATTTGGAATAGTAATTTTAGCTGTATCCATACTTCTATCATCGTTTTTTGCACCTTTAACATTTCTTGGAGGGAGTATTTTAGTAATTATTGGAATATGTCTTTGGGGAATGGGCATGGGTGTTAATGAATCAATAATGAGATCTATGGTTACAATATTAAGTCCGAAAGAAAAAAGAGGATCAGCATTTGGAACATTTCACATGATTTTTGGTATTTCATGGTTTATAGGAAGTTTCATCATGGGGTTTTTATATGAGATTTCACTGGTTATTTTAGCCCTCTTTTCTGTAGCCACTCAGTTATCTTCTCTTATATTCATATATATCTTATATAAGATGAGTTACTCCACAGAGCTTCCTTCATAGAGAAAACTAGCCTAAAGACAGTATTCCTAGAGATTTTCTTGTCGATAAAGTTAAAAATTTTAACAAGAAATAATCTACCAAATGTCTACATAATTTCCACGGCTTGTATATCTAACGACTTTAACAAATGTTCCTGGAGCAATATATTTATTTATTTCAACTATTTGTGGATTGCAATTGCCTATACTATATTTCAACTGTAAATTGATAGGCACGTAACTTTTTTTAACATTCGTTAGAATGAGAGTCGTACTCACTGCATAACTACTTGGATAATCACCTAAAATTATAACTTTCTTTTCTCCTGGGTTTAAGGTTAGTGAATATTCATTATAAAAGATTTTTGAACCATTTATTGTGTCTGTATAAACACTTACATAATATTTAATGGTTGTTGGTGTTGAACCTTTGTTGGTTATGGTTATTGAAAACTTAGATATATTTTCATTACATTTAGATACCCACTTTATTAAATTTAGGATAATGTTAGGTATCTGAGGATTTAATTCAGGATGTGGACCTAATAATGCAACTCTTCCATTACCATAATTATCAACTATAATTGCGTTCCCTGAATATCTATCTAAATAAGTTGCAAGTGCTGTTGATCCAGTCATTACTGGACCATTCCAGAACCATAAAGTTAAACAACCATTTAAATCTAAAATTTCTTTACCAATTTCAGTAATTTTCACAGTAATGTTACCAATATAAGATGTTGCCTGTGATGTTACTCCAGCTAATCCCCAACCATTGTAATAATCATCTTCTGTTACTACTAATGATGAGGCTGCAAATGCTCCAGCACAAATACCAATATAACCTTTCCCACTATAAACAAAATTTTTAATTGCAGCTTCTGAGATGTTTTCATTTTTAATGTAAGATCTTCCTGAGATTCCAGCAGGCATTATCAAAACATCAAAATCTCTAAGAGTGTCATAGGTTATTTTATCTATCTTAGAGAATGTAACTATAAATTTTTCAGTGTTTGTTGTTGAAAGACATTGGACTATCCCATTGACACTTTCATCTAAAGCATCAGTACCATTATAAATAGCCACATTGATAATGGGAGTTAATGTGACATAATCTGGCAACTTTTTCTCTTTATCATATAGTATGCATATATTAGCAAAGAGGTAAAGTAATGTGTGGTATGATATCTTCCCCAACTTACTGTTAGCATAATTTGGAGCTCTGGAATTATTTTCAACAAATGATTGAATTCTTTTGGCAATATTTATATATTCCATTTTTGATAATGTGCCTTGTATGCATGCCCCCTGTGGATTTATAGGACTAGAAACATTGAAACTTTTTATTTTAGTTTCTTCATTTTTGCCATTGTATAAACTTACTACACATTTTGTGCTCAAATATAAATATTGTTCAGATGTAACATTTACTTCTGAAATGTTAATTGTCTTAGGCACCTTATGCATGTTTTCTATACTATATTTCACACTATATGATGCATTTATTACATCTTTAATCATGAATTCATCATTGTTTGCAGCTGTAACTGAACTAACAGAACATACAATCAGCAAAATACAAAACACTATTACTGCTTTTAAATTCATGTTTTTCCCACCTCGGTGAAAAAATAAAGTTTTTTCTACTAATATAAAAACTTTTCCTTATATTAGATAGAAAAATTTATAATGTAAAAATTGTGGATATTTTTATTCAAAGATTATGCTTGTTCAAAAATGGAGGCATAAATATGGATAAGAAAATATTAGTGGTAATTGCAATAATAGCAGTGATAATAGCTGCCTATGGAATTTACAACTACACAGCACAGCCAAAAGGAGAAGTGGTCATTGGACATTTAAAAAGTGATCATCATGCAGCATTGTATGTTGCATTGGCAAAAGGGATGTTCGAGAAGGAAGGGATAAAAGTTAAAACAATAGAATTCAAAGCTGGACCAGAACTTATGAGGGCTATTGCATCAAAACAAATAGATATTGGGTATGTAGGAACACCACCTGCTGTAACATCAATATCTAAAGGTGTACCTGTAAAAATAATTGCAGCTGTTAATGAAGAAGGTTCAGGAATTGTAGTTAAAAAAGGAAGTGGAATTCATAGCATCAGTGATCTTAAAGGAAAAACCGTTGCAATACCAATGAAAGGTAGTATTCAGGATGTTTTATTAAAAATGGTACTAAAACAACATAACATAGATCCAAAGGATGTAAACATTGTTGAAATGGATGTACCTATGATGCCAAAAGCTTTACAGGCAGGTAGAATAGATGCATTTATTGCATGGGAACCTTATGTTACAATGGCAAAAATGAAAGGTTATGGAGATGTACTAATGTATTCAAGTGAAATATGGAAGGACCATCCATGTTGTGTTGTAATAGCTAGAGACGATTTCATAAATAACAATCCAGAAATTGTCAAAAAATTCTTGAAAGTTCATGTAGAAGCAACAAATTACATAATAGCACATAAAGATGAAGTTGCATCAATAATTTCCAAAAAATTAGGAACACCAGTAGATGTTGAGAAAGAAGCCATGACCCATATCAAATATACATCAGTGCCATCTCAGGACAATATAATGAAATTTGTTAAGATATTGAAACAAATAGGTTACATCAAAAAAGATCTTACAAAAGAAGATATTTTTGACTTAAGATATCTTCCTTCTTCCTAATTTTTTATTTTTAAGCATTTTTTTGGAGGTTTGTTAGTGAAAAAATATTTAGAGATGACTTTGAGCCCATTGTTGGTAATAATTTTATGGTCATTGTTAACTTTCACAAATATAATACCTAATTATATCTTACCAAACCCAGGTGAAGTTCTTATTTCATTTTATACTCTAATAAAAAATGGTGAATTATTTGTCCATGCATATAATACGTTAATGAGAGTCGTTCTAGGATTTTTAATAGCTTCAGCAATTGCAATACCATTAGGCATTGGAATAGGATGGTCAGAAACAATTGAAAATATTTTTAATCCCCTCATACAAATATTAAGACCCATACCTCCCTTAGCTTGGGTACCTTTCGCATTAATATGGTTTGGTATTGGTCTTAAATCAGAAGTGTTTATAATATTTATCGGTTCTTTTTTCCCAATATTGCTTAATACAGTTGACGCTGTTAAGGGCGTTGAGAAAGTTTTCATCGAAAGTGCATATGTCTTAGGAGCCAATGAACAACAAATATTAACTAAAGTAGTATTACCAGGTTCCCTACCAGGAATTGTATTAGGTATGAGAGTAGGATTTGGTATAGGGTTTATGTGTACTGTTGCAGCAGAGATGATAGCCGCAAAATCAGGATTGGGTTATTTGATCATGGATTCTATGCGGCTCATGGACACTGGAACTATGCTTGTAGGTATCATAACAATAGGAATACTAGGTTTTTTAATCGACACTATATTTGCAAAAATTGAAAAAAGAGAATTTAAATGGAGAGGAAAAACAACATGATCATTGTTAAGAACCTTTCAAAGAAATTTGGAAACGTTAAAGTTCTAGATAATATAAATTTAAAAATAAAAGATGGTGAATTTTTCTGCATTGTAGGACCTTCAGGATGTGGAAAAACAACATTGTTAAGAATTATCGCTGGATTAGAAAAACCTACGTCTGGAGAAGTTTATATCAACAGTGAAAAGGTAGGAAATCATAAATCTAGCTGTAGTATGGTATTTCAGCAATATGCATTATTTCCATGGAGAACTGTGCTAGAAAATGTAATGTTTCCATTAGAAATTCAGGGAATATCTGAAAGTAAGAGACGTAAAATAGCCGAAGAATATCTTAAGCTTGTGGATCTACAAGATTTCAAGGATGCATACCCTTATGAATTGTCAGGCGGTATGAAACAAAGAGTTGCAATCGTTAGAGCCTTAGTCAATGATCCTAAAGTATTATTGATGGATGAACCATTTGCAGCTTTAGACATGCAGACAAGAAATTTCTTACAAAAAGAATTATCATATATCTGGGAAAAGACTTGTAAAACAATTGTTTTTGTTACACATAATATTGATGAAGCTGTTTTTCTTGGGGACAGGGTAGCTGTTATGAGTGCAAGACCTGGAAGAATATTAAAAATATTTGAAGTAAATCTAAAAAGACCAAGGGACAGATTAGATGAAAAATTTTTGGAAATTAGAGGTAAAATACTTGATATTCTTGAAAAAGAAGTTAAGCGATCGATTGAAATAAAAATATAGTTAAATTTGTTATTTTTGTTATTTACAGCTTTTTATTCTTGATTAAACAATATATAGAATAATCACCAAAAAATATTTTATTTGAGAATACAAATATTTGGAGAGATTTTCTTGAAAAGATTAACGGTTGCTGTGCCAAAAAAATGGCGTAACAGACTTATAAAAGTCATCAATTTAGAACATGAACTTTGTACTAAGAAAAAAAAATTAGAAATTCTAAAAAAGGGTGAAGATGCTTTAAAAATACCTTGTGGTTGGTTATCTATTTCGCAACTTGTAGATTATATAGTACAGCAGTATGTTACAAGGAAAGATATTGATCTGGATTTTTTCAAAACAAAAAATAAAGATACATTATCACTGAATGGAAAGTTAAGTATAACATTTAATGATGATACATATAAGAAAGTTCAAAATTTTAGGAAAAGACTTGCTCGTAAAGGCAGATGTATCTCATTTGCAGAGGTAGTCAGATCTGCAATAAAATCTTGGTTTGAATCGGAACGTCCAATTTATCATTTAAAAAAAGAGATTGAAAACGTGGAAAAATTAATAAAAAAATATGAAAGTAAAAAAGAAAAGAGAATGGAAATGTGGCACAGACCTTAATCACCAAAAATTAACTATGATGGTCACATATGTGTGGGATTGCAGGTTTTTCTGGAAAAAATGCAAAAAAAATTGTTGAAAAAATGCTTAAAATTTTAAGGCATCGAGGACCTGATGCAACAGGAATTTATTATGATAGCAAAGTAAAAATTATTTATGATAAAAAAGTGGAGGAGAAAGAAGCTCCGCCTTCCAGCAATTTAGCCCTTGGTCATAATCTTCTTTCAATAATTGGAGGTCCCCAGCCAATCACAGGAAAAGGTGTCTTAGTGTTTAATGGTGAAATTTATAATTACAAAGAACTTTATGCTAAGGCAAATTCAGATGCAGAAACAGTACTTTACCTTATTGAGAAACATGGTGGAGATATTGAAGATGCTCTCAAATGGACTGTTAACAAAATAGATGGAGATTATGCATTTGCTTATTTTGATGGTGAAAATATCGCATTAGTACGTGATCCAGTAGGTGTTAAACCACTTTATTACTCTGATTCAGCATTTGCTTCAGAAAGAAAAGCTTTATGGAAAATAGGCTTGAAAGATATAAAAAGTCTTAAACCAGGACATGCTCTCATAAATAATAAGCTTGTAAAACTTAAAGATCTTCCAAAACCAAAACCTCTTAATAATATTAAACTAGAAAAATTGAAAAATATGCTTAAGTCATCCATTATTTCTGCAGTTGAAAAAAGAACTAGAGACATCGATAAGGCAGCATTAGTATTTTCTGGTGGTGTTGACAGTACATTACTAGCAATTCTTCTTGATAAATATATTGATGTTAAACTTTATACTGTAGGAGTTCCAGGTTCCCAAGATCTTAAATTCGCATTAAAAGCTGCAAAAGATTTAGATATGGAACTTAAAGTTTTAAAAATTGAAAAAGATGTTGTAAAAGAAATGCTCCCAAAAGTACTTACAGCTATCGAGGAATATAATATAATGAAAATTGGAGTGGCAATGCCTCTCTACATTGCATCTGCAGCTGCATCATCTGATGGATATAAAGTCATATTTTCTGGCCAAGGAGCTGATGAATTATTTGCAGGATATTATCGTTACAAACGGCTTTTAAGAGAAGGAAAACTTGAGGAAGCACTTCTCCATGACTTGAAAAACATGTATCATGTAAACCTTGAGAGAGATGATGCTGCTACAATGGCAAACTCAATTGAACTTCGTGTACCTTTCCTTGATTATGATGTGATAAAAGTTGCAGTTCAAATACCTATAAAATATAAAATAAAGGATCCAAGCGATATCCTTAGGAAAAGAATATTACGGGAAATTGCTATTGAACTTGGAGTGCCCGAATACATAGCAATGAGACCAAAGAAGGCAGTCCAATATGGTTCAGGTGTAGATAAAATATTAAGGAAAAAAGTACTCCCAAATTTTGACCATGAATCTTTCATGAAAAAATTAATGAGTGCTTCAGGATAATCTTTGAGGTGTATTCATGAAAAAATATGATACAGGAACAGCTATCTTTACAGCATTAATAATTGGAATTGTTTTTTCATTTTTATTTGACAAAATATTTGTATTGATAATTGTGGGATTTTTAAGTACTTATCTCTCTAAAGAGAAAAATAGTGGAATAGGAGCAACTGCTTCATTGTGTTTAGGAATGATATATTTCTTTTTTCATCTCATACAAATTCCTGAAGTACCAGACTGGATTTCAAGATCTCTTGGTCCAGATTTCTTAACTTTTAGTTTAAGTTTTATGCTGATATGTTTATTAAGCATGTTTTTAGGTGGAATTGGAGGATTCATAGGCAGTAGTGTGAGAAAAAATGAAAAATAAAAAAGTGGCAGTGATAGGTGGTAGCAGAGGTTTAGGTAAATGGATAGCAAAATTTCTAAAAAAGGAAGGTTTTAAAGTCACCATAACAAGTAGAGATCATGAATATGGAAGAAAAGTAGCTAAAAAAATGGGAGTAAAATATTGTGAGAATAATATAGATGCTGCAAAGAGTTCAGATATAGTCATTGTTTCTGTACCTATAGCAAGTACGGTTAAAGTTATTAAAGAAATTGCACCTCATTTAAGAAAAGGTTCTTTACTTCTTGATGTCACATCTATTAAAGAAAAACCTGCTAAAGCTATGGAGAAATACGTTCCTAATTATGTTGAGGTTTTACCGACACATCCTATGTTTGGACCACGTATTACGTCTTTAGATGGACAAGTTGTCATATTAACACCAATAAGGAAATCTAAATGTTTAAATAAAGTTATTAATTTTTTAAAAGAAAAAAAGGCTAGAGTAATAGTAACTACGCCAAAAAAACATGATAAAATGATGAGTGTAATACAAGTTCTGACACATTTTGCCTATATTTGTATAGCCTCAACTATAGAGAAACTTAAAATAAATATAAAAGAATCAAGGAAATTTGCTAGCCCTATATATAATCTTATGGTAGATACTATTGCCAGAATAGTTGCACAGAATCCTCATTTAACATTTTCAATTCAGCATGAAAATAAGGAAGGTGAAAAAGTTAGAAAGCTTTTCATAGATATAGCAAAAAAAATGAACAACATCATTGAAAACAATGAAAAAGAAAAATTTATAGAGGAAGTTAGAAAAGCAGCAAAAAATTTAGATGATATTGAATCTGCTTTAGGAAGATCTGATAAAGCAATAGCAGCATTAAATGAAGAAATTAAGAAACTTAAAAAATCTGTTGGTAAAGAAGTTGGTTTAAAACACATATATTCTGGTAAAGTACATGTTGGGATTTTAAAGGAAGTATCTCCTGATTTTGTAGTTTTAAAATCTAGAAAAATGACTCTAAAATTAAAAACTTCAAACATAAGAATACTCAATAAAAAAGAATTGCAGAAATGGAAAATTAAAAAATTTGGAACAAAAAAATTCGATATATCTGTAATTTTCCCTGAAAAATGTGATCCAAACGTAATTGCAAAAGTTGTTGAAAATGAAGAGGGAGTTATATCAGCCAAAATTATAGATGTATATAAAGGAGAGCAAATACCACAAGGAATGGTAAGTATAACAATACGTTTTGAAGTATTGGATAAAAAATATTATCAAAATGTTAAAAAATTGTTAGAAGGCTTAGGAGCAAAAATAAGATGAATTAGTTACTAATTGCCAAACTACCGTAGAATTGTTCCTATATATTGGTTTAAAGTATTTCGGCGGCTGCTTTAAAATAACTAATTTTACAAACATAGAATTCTCAAAGTTTTTATCAATTATCAATATTTTATCTGGTGAAATGAAAATTATAGAAAAATTACTGTCTTTATTTATTATTACCTTTTTTATGTTTCTATCCACAATGATAAAAGAGTGAGGAGCTTTTTTATTCCACAATGCTCTTTTATGATTTAAATCTAAAACAACATGATTTTTGTAAGCATTTTCTTTTTTTAGATAAATATATAATATTTCCTTGCTTTTACCAGCTTTAAAATTCCAATTACTATAATAGAAATACCAATAACCTACTTCTACATCTCTATCACTTGTAAAGATAAGTATATTTGGTTGTTCAGAACATTTATTTTTTAAAAAACTTACAGCATCCTTTTTACTCATATAATTTTCTAAAATTTTTGTTGTATTGTTTTTATCCATTTTTAGTATTTCGTCCAGAATTTCTACATGTCTAGCACCAGTCTTGTTCTGCAATGAATAAATCAGAGAATCACCACTTAAAGATAAGAGTTGTAAAATATTGGAAGAATAATATTCGTTGTCTGTTGCATATGCTTTGCATATCCAATACATACGTGGTGTATTTTGTGATCCACCATCAACTAATACTGGTCTTTGTGCAAAAGTTTCTAAAAAATAACCATAGGACCAATCTGATATTATTACAGAGTTTTGAGGCGTGTTGTTTTTAATCCATTC
The DNA here is from genome assembly GCA_000166095.1 of Methanothermus fervidus DSM 2088. Classification (NCBI taxonomy): domain Archaea; kingdom Methanobacteriati; phylum Methanobacteriota; class Methanobacteria; order Methanobacteriales; family Methanothermaceae; genus Methanothermus; species Methanothermus fervidus. Next base: position 605,702 of record CP002278.1, read on the forward strand.
TGCTGCAGCAACTTGATCTTTATTTATGATGGCCTTTTCTTTATTTAAGGATGCTCCACATTGTAAAATAAGAAGAAATAAAACAAACAACAAAATTACATGTTTTCCAGTTTTTTTCTTTTTAATAAATAATTTTCCGATATAATTAATAATAATGGCTACAATAAGTGATAATGATATTGCAGGCCAAATAATAAATCTAATTGCCTGAACATATAATAAAATTCCCGTAATTACCCAAAGAATCAATGTTAAAAATAATAAGCTGTCTATTTTTATTTTTCTTTTGTAAAATAAAAATGCAAATAATATTATTAAGTAGATTGATGCGAAAGTGATACAAATGAATTTTAGCCCATAGGGCTTCTGCAATTCTACCACTGATTCATAAATATTTGGATAATAAGATTTTGGCATGAAAAATCCAAATGGAGGAATCAAAGAATTGACACCATGAATCAAGATAAGTAGGATTGTAGTGATAACCACAAACAATATAACAAATTTTCTTTTTTCTTTAACAAAATTTAAAAAACATGAAATTGTAAACAAATAATAGATGTATGTCCAACCTTCCCAAGTCAGTGAAAACAAAACTACTGAAAAAGAAGCTGGAATTACATACATAAATTTTTTAGAGTTTTTAGCTTTTAATAAGAAATATAAAGTAAGGAGTGGAAAAATAGCATAAAACATGTCAGTGTCAAAAATTCCAGCACTTGTTCTAACCGTGTATATGGGATTTGTTACCAATAATAATCCTGCTAAGATTCCAGTTACTTTATCATCGTCCTGAAATAAATAAAAGGATATTATACCTGCTAGAGGTGCAATAAAGGCTGGAAAATAAAAACATAGCTGAAGTAGTTGTAATGATGGAAAAATAAAATTGAGGATTCTATATGATACAGCTGTTACCCAAGGAAGTAATGGAGGATAATCAACAATTCTACCAGTAGGATAGTAAGAATAAATATCCCACGAATCTCCATTTTTTAATATATTTCCCATATGTCCATTTTTTAATATGTTATCAGTCAAACGATAGTTATAGTATGAGTCAGGTTCACACATGATTCTATAGTTTGTGTCAAATGGATATAAACGTAAAAAACACCCAAGCAAAAAAATTATTAAAATGATTACTTTAAATCTCATAATTTTTAGTTTTCATCATAAAATATTTAAATTTTTATTGGATTTAAAAAGTTAAAAATTGGAGAGATGTAAAATGAAATTTAGATGTGCAGACGCAATCATAAAAATTCTTGAAAAAGAAAATATTAAATATGTTTTTGGCCATCCAGGAGAACATGTTTTACCCCTCCTAGATGCAATTAGAAAATCTAAAATTAAACATGTATTGTTTCGACACGAACAAGGAGCAATTCATGCAGCCGATGGATATGCCCGTGCTAATAGAAAATTTGCTGTATGTCTTTCAACTGGAGGTCCTGGGGCTCTTAATTTTGTAATGGGTGTTGCTACAGCATATAAGGATTCTGTTCCTTTACTCATACTTACGGGAGATATTCCAACAAATGATGTTGGTAAAAATGTTTTTCAGGAAGTAGATATTTGTGGCATATTAAAACCTATAACTTTGGAAAGCTTTGATCCTTTAACACCAGAAGATTTGATTCTATCACTTAAAAAATCTTTAAAAATGTTAAAATATGGGCCAACTGGTCCTATACACATAAATTTACATAAAGATATTCTTGAGGAAAGAGTTTCGAGTAGTTTAGTTGATAAAAAAGTTAAAATAAAAATCAGGGAGGACAAAAGTAGGTTAAGTGACGCCATAGATATTTTAAAATCTGCAAAAAGATTGCTGATATTAGCAGGTGGAGGTGTTTTATGGGCAGGTGCCTCCAAAATTTTAAAAAAAATAGTAAAAACTAAAAAAATTCCGCTAGTTACTACATATCCAGCTCGTGGAGTCATTAATGAGTATGAAGAATTTTGTTTGGGAATGATTGGCTTAAGAGGTACAAAAGCTGCAAATTTTGCTGGAAAAACATGTGATGTTTTATTGGCTTTAGGAGCTAAACTTACAGAACGTACATTAGAAGGAATTGGTAATCCAGAAATAATACAAGTAAATCTTGATAAAAGATTTTTAAAAGGAGATGTTAATTTACAGATGGATGTAAAAGAATTTTTAGAGATTATTGAGAAAATAGATATATCAGTTGATGGAAAGTGGTTAAAAAAATTAAAAAATCTTAAAAAAGAACACATGGAAATTATTAAAAATTCTAAAATATCAAAAACTCAACAAATTATTAAAAAAATATTAGAATTTGATGAAAAGGCAATAATTGTTAATGATGCTGGAAGTCATACAACCTGGGTAACCTTATGTAAAAAAGTTGTAAAACCAAGGTCTCTTATTTTTTCAGGATCTTTTGGTCCTATGGGATATGGATTACCAGCAGCTATTGGCGTGAAATTTGCAAAACCAAATGAAAACGTAATAGTTATAGTGGGAGATGGTGGATTTCAAATGACGTTGCAAGAACTGGCTACAATCAAACAGTATAATTTACCTATACTTATCTGTGTTTTAAATAATCAATCCTTAAACATTATAAGACAATGGCAAGAAATGATGTATAATGCTAGTTATTCTGTAGAGTTGAAAAATCCTGATTTTGTGAAACTTGCCAAATCATATGGAATAAAAGCTATGAAGGTTAAAAACTTGAAGGAAATAAATAAAATTTTAAGAAAGGCACTGGAATTTAATTCACCATTTCTTATTGAGATCAGAGTGCCTAAAGAAAATATTCCTTTGCCAAAGACTATTAAAGAAAAATTTTCTATAGGATGGGAGTAGTAAATTTATTTAAAATTTTCTTACAATGCCAATGCTTATATGTTAGAATTTTTAAATTTTTTTACAAACTATCATGATTTATCATGTAATAATATAAAGTTGTGTAAACGTGTTAATGCATTAGAACCATACTTAAATAAATATACCTTCTCAACAAGAGGAAAAACTTATATATTGAGCTCACAAATGAGAAAATAGAGGTTAAAAATATGAGCACTGTCGATTACATATTTGGAGGGCTAACTGTCGTTGTAATCATCACATGTAGCTACTGGTTAAGCGGAATGTTGTCAAGTAAAAGTAAACATCAGAAAATTTTCAAAAGACCATTTACAAGTGGAGCTGTCAATCTACCAAAACATTATAAGTACATAACAAAGATAGTTGTATTTTTATCATTCTTCTTCACGTTGGAATCACTTCTAATTGCATCAATATTCACAGGTTTATCATTTTCCACTTTGATATATTTCACACTTACTCTTATTGCTGTCGTGCTTTTCACAATGTTATTCTCTAGAGGTGAGTAAAATGCAAAATAAAATCACAAATTTTTTCACAAAAAATATCTTGAGGAAAAGCATGTGGTTATTTCATTTTAATAGTGGAGGGTGTAATGGATGTGATATAGAATTTGTTGCAGCTTTGACACCGTTGTATGATGTAGAAAGGATGGGAATTCAGCTTGTATCTTCACCACGTCATGCTGACATACTTGTTGTAACTGGCCCTGTAACACTTCAGTCTTTAAGCTCATTAAAACTCATATATGAGCAAATGCCTTCACCAAAATATGTAATTGCTGTGGGTAATTGTGCATGTGATGGATGTGTATTCAAAGATTCTTATAATGTTCTTGAAGGCGTAGATAAAGTATTACCAGTAGATGTTTACATTCCTGGATGTCCACCAAGTCCTCGAGCAATATTTAGAGTGTTACAGAGTATATATCATGGTAAACTAGTAGTAACAGGTGAGAAGGTTGGGGAAGAGGAAGTTGGATAATACTGTAGAAGTTCACCCATCAGAAATAAAAAATATGGCAGAAAAAACATTGAGGAAATATCCTCATTTAATAACTATAACACCCATACATTTAGATGAGGAGCTAAAAATTATTTATACATTTGATGATTTAAAAGGAAATTTAAAACATGTAATTACATATATACCTGTCAATTCTCCAAAAATAGATAGTATTACAGATGTAACTCCTGCAGCATTAGTATATGAGATGGAAACAAAGGATTTATTTGGAATAAAGTTCCAAAACTCTTATACATCTTCCAAACTAATTTTACCAGATTGTTATTCTGATAATTTACCTGCACCTTTACTCAAAACTACAAAATTAAAATCTTTAAGAGAAAAATTATCAAATCACTGTATTCAAAATGGAATAATTGATGTATCTACTGATGCAATAAAATATGAAGGTGAATCTATAGTAACAGTCCCATTTGGACCATATCATCCTGCATTGAAGGAACCAGAGCATTTTGCAATTGTTTTAAAAGGAGAAAAAGTTGTTGATGTATTTCCAAGGATTGGATATGCACATAGAGGAGTAGAAAAACTTTGTGAGACACGTCCCTTCCACGATGTTTTGTATTTGGTTGAAAGAGTATGTGGAATATGTAGTTTTGCTCATTCATGGGCATATACTCTCGCTGTAGAAGAACTTACTGGCATTAAAGCACCAAGAAGAGCAGAATATCTAAGGACAATAGTCGCTGAATTAGAAAGAATTCACAGCCATGTAATGTGGATTGGATTGCTAGGATATTGGGCAGGATTCGAAACAATGTTCATGTGGATATGGGGAATAAGAGAAAAAATAATGCATCTTTTAGAATTGATAACAGGGAATAGAGTCAATGCCTCTTTTATAACTATAGGAGGAACAGTGACAGATGTTTCAGAAGAAAAATTAAATGAAGTAAAAAAAGTTGTAAAGACATTTGAAGATTTTGCTGAGGAACTAATGGATGCTTTATTTTCATATGACCCTCTTGTTGAAAGAATGAAAAAAATTGGAGTTTATGATTCTAAAAAAGCTATTAAATATGGAGCAACAGGTCCAGTAATCAGGGCCACTGGTGTCCCTAATGACATACGAAAAATCGAACCATATGGTGCCTATGAAGAACTACCATGGGATGTAGTTACGAAGGATGGTGGAGATGTATTTAATGTAACAACTCTTAGAATGTACGAAGTTCTTGAATCCAGTAGAATAATTATAGAGGCTATAGAAAACATTCCTTCTGGAAATCCTACTCCAAAAAGATTTTTTTCTAGAAGAATAAAAGATGGAGAAGCAATAGGCCGTGTTGAAGCACCTAGGGGCGAATTATTTGATTATGTAATGGCAAAGAATTCTAAAAATCCATATAGGGTAAGAATAAGAACACCAACTTTTGCAAACTTGATTTTCACATCCAATCTGCTTAAAGGATCAACATTATCAGATGTACCTTTAATATTAACAACTATGGACCCTTGTTTCGCTTGTTTAGACAGATCTCTTGAACTTAAAAAATTATTTGAAAAAAGTGAAGTTGCCACCTATATAAAGCAGGCATGGAGGAACATGCATGGATTATAGTGTTTTTACATACACAATTTCCATTGTTATATTTTCATTCATTATGGCACCTATTATAGAATGGATAGAAAGAAAATTGGTGGCAAAAATCCAAAGAAGAGTAGGTCCATATTTCACAGGGCCTAAAGGATTCCTACAACCCTTCTATGATTTCTTTAAACTTCTTGGAAAGGAAGAAAATTTACCTGAAAATATGGATAAACTTGTTGCACATCTTGCAGTGTTACTAGCAGTTATATTACCAATATTTGGGATACTTTTTATCCCTATATTTTCTCCAGTCTCTCCTTATAATTTCCAAGGTGATTTTCTATTTATTTTGGTTATACTTTCATTTTTGGCATTCTCTATAGTTATGGCGGGTTTGGCCTCATTAACACCATTTACTGTTGTAGGGACTGGGAGACTAATAGTCCAATATTCAATGTATGAAGTGATATTAATAATTTCTCTATTTTTAGCTTTTGCACAGGTGGGTGACTACTCAATCTCAGCAATTTTAAAATATCAAATTGCAAATTATCCATTGATATTAACACAACCCCTAACATTTTTTGTAATGATTTTTTCATTGTTGGCAGTATTAGAAGAACCACCATTTGATCTACCACATGCTAAGCAAGAAATTGTAGCTGGATGGAAGACTGAATATTCAGGCAGATTACTTGCTTTCATACTATTTTCAAGAAATTTAAAATTCCTCTATATTGCCTTAATAATTGTTACAGTGTTTTTAGCAGGAGGATATGGGCCAGGAATCAATAAATATGGATTTTTGTGGATCATTTATTTACTTATTAAATTATTGTTTGTAGTATTCCTAGTTACTTTTGTTAAAGCTATAGCAGTAAGAGTTAGAAGTCTGTATTTACCTAAAAATTTGTGGCTCAAGTTCATTCCCATTTTGATATTACAGCTCATAATAATAGGTGGACTTAAAACTCTGGGGGCAATATAATGAATAATATTTTGAGAATTGTAAAAGAAGCTGCCAAAAACTTGGGATCAAAGGTTTTTACACTTATACCTAAAGATATGGACGAAATAACAAAGAGATATTGGCTAGGTAGGCCAACTTTAATACCTGAGAAATGTAATGGCTGTTCTATTTGTGCCATTATGTGCCCTGTGAAAGCAATAAACATGGTTGTTGTAGGCGAAAGAGTAGTAGGTAAAAGAAAAGTACCTCTAAAAAATCCCAAATTTGATTACAACAGATGTATATACTGTGGCTTATGTTCGGAAGTATGTAAGTTTGGAGCTATAAAAATCAAAAAAGAGTCATCATATAGGATAATCATTGGTGATAGGTCATGTTATGTGAAATAATGTCAATTATTGGTTCAATTTTAATAATTTATGCATTGCTTGAACAAAAATTACCTAGGTTAATAGTTTCATTATTTGTTGGTTGTGTATTAATAGGAATTAGCATTGCATTATATACGTCAATACCAATTGGATTAATAGTCATTTTTTTATTTGGTGGTACTTTAGTTGCTTTATTATATTTAGCCGGATTAACTGTACCTACAATTAAGATAAAAAACTTGAAAGTTGCTGTAACTGCTATAGTTCTCACAATTGTTGTATTTACAAGTGTATCACTATTAATTTTAGCTAAGCACAAAATATTGGTCCTAACTACTCCTAGAGTTGAATGGCCTAAAATCACCGTTAATAATTTACTTGCATTAATGATAACATTGACAGCATCTTTTTATGCAATAGTAAGTATAATGGGTGGTAAATCATGAAACTCTTAGCATTTATACCTCCATTATTATTACTATATGGGGGAATGGCAACAATTCTATTTGGAAAAAATATTTTCAGATTGATTTTAGGGATATCAACTATAGAAATTTCAGTTATTTTGTTTGCATCTATTTTAATTAGTATGTTTGGGTTTTTACAGTGGATAATAATAATATCCGCGTCAGTGCTTGTTGCAAGCGAAGCAGTGCTTGTTGCATTTATTGTTTCATTATCTAAGAGAATCAAAATTAGAGAAATAGATGAACTGAAATCTCTGAGGTGGTAACTTTGATGAAAATTATATTATTATTGCTTATTATCATAAATTTACTAGCTTCTGGAGCTGTACTCTTATTAAATAGATTTAACAGAAGATATGTTGAGATCACTGCTATAATTTCAACCTCATTGTCATTACTGCTTTCAACAACTCTTCTATTTATTTTCACATGTCCAACAAAAATTCAAATTTTACCATATGTTAGTATTTTTGTTGATAAAACCTCAGCATTGTTAACATTAATTGTAAATTTAATAGGGACATTTGTGATTCTATATAGCATAGATTATATGAGAAAAGAAGTTGACTATGCCAGATTTTATTCATTGATGCTTCTCTTCATAGCTTCGATGACACATTTAATTTTAGCAGGAAATATACTCTACTTGTTGTTACATTGGGAATTAGTTGGGATTTGTAGTGCTTTACTCATAAGTTATTGGTGGGAAAGACCAGCTGCAAGAAGAGCAGGGATAAAAGCATTGATCATGACAAGAATTAGTGATATTGGATTAATGATTCTTGCAGTCATGGCAATTTTAGTAAATGCAACAGATATTTCTCAGTTTCAAAATATAGTTTTGTTAAATCCTACTTTATTATCTATATCCTCAATTATGATATTAATAGCTGCATTTGGTAAGTCTGCACAATTTCCTTTCCATACATGGCTACCAGACGCTATGGAAGGTCCTACACCAGTTAGTGCACTACTACATTCAGCTACAATGGTTAAAGCCGGTATATACTTAATCATGAGATTTCTACCATTAATATCTGCATTTCACTTCGCAAAGTTTTTATTAATAATTATATCTTTAATAACATTATATTTAGCATGCTTTGCAGGTTTAGTAAGTCATGGAATAAAAAGAGTTTTGGCTTATAGTACAATTAGTTCATTATCTTTAATGTTTTTAGCTTTGGCTTTAGGGGAATATATACTAGCAGCCATGTATTTCTTAACACACAGTATTTTCAAAACGTTATTATTTATGGTGGCTGGAATTATAGAGCATGATGTGGGAAAAGGAGATATGCGGGTCGCAAGAGGTTTATGGAGAAAAAACTTTAAATTGGAAGGAATAGTTTTTTTAGTAGGAGCTTTATGTGCAGCAGGGTTACCACCATTAGCCTCTGGTTTCATAAAGGAATGTATATTTGAAGGTTTGAATCTTGTTTTTGTAAGCTACATATATTATTTAATAGTCATTTCACTCTCAATATTGATGTCACTCTTCATGATGAGAGCTTTCGTCATAGTTTTCTTTGCATCGGGGAAAGAAACTAAAGTTAAACACATTTATGAACCATTTATGTATTTGCCAACAATACTTCTTTTTGTGTTTGTCTTCATCGTCTTTTTACCTTTAATTAAAATACCAAAATGGCTTGGAATTGAAGTAGAGTGGTTACATATAGATATAGGGATGCTAGTAGGAACTATAGTTGGTATATTACTTTCACTAACTTATTTAACTTCTAAAAAAGAAATTAGTGAAAAAATTAGGGAATTATTCAAGACGTCATTTTATCTAGATAAAGCATATGAAAATTTAGGTAATTTATTTAGCCAGGTAATAGTTAAATTAGCAGCAAAAATCCATACAGGTAGAGCTTCACAAGGCTTAATGGCTTTTTATCTGTTTCTGCTTGTATTGTTAATATTTATATTCATTAGAGGTGGTGCACTATGAATTTAGAAGGAATGGCAATTATGATAGCTATAATTGCAGTCATTGTTATCATGACAAGTAGAATTATTTGGAAAGAAAGGAAATTACTTCCACTATATATAGCAATTTTTATTTCAATAGTACAATTAGTATTATCTTTATATGCAAAAGGTGTTGCAGGACTATCTGGATCTACTGCAGCGTTTATTAGTATATTAAGCTTGTTAGTATCAATTACTACTGCCGAAAATATTGAAAGAAAAACTATGTTAGCTATTGGACTTATACTTTTTAATGCAGTCTCATTTCTTATCCCATATACCAATGACATTATAAGGTTGTTTATTTACTGGAAAACTCTCAGTTTTGTAATTTTAGGATCATTGAATATGAGGCATACTGAAGATGAATATGAAGCCAGTATAAAATATATTGTCATATGTGTAATAGCAGTGCTAGTTGCATTAGTAGGAATATTTATGGCAATACATGATGCACAAAGCACTAAAATTACTGATATTATCCATAAATCTTCATTTATTGCAAAAGTGCTTATAGTTGCGGGGTTAGCAGCTGAGGCAGCAATGTTTCCAATGTACTTCTGGTTACCTGATGTACATATGACAATGCTTCCACTTTTAGCTGTCTTACTAATGGGTGCTGCAACTCCTTCAACAACATATGTAGTTGGACATATTGCATCTACCAATATATTTACAAAAGAAATTGTAGGTATATTGGCAGTTGTTACATCAATTATTGCTGCATTGGCAGCAACATTTCAAAAAAATATTAAGAGATTATTGGCTTACAGTACTTTATCACATTTTGGATACATGTTATTTGCATTTACAACTGGTGTGCCATTGGGAGTCCAATATGGAGCTTTACATATTTTAGCCCATGCTACAGTAAAAATACCAGCATTTTTAGTTGCATATCTAATGATAGAATATGTAGGCATGTACAGTGTTTCAGGCCTCAGGGAATTGGATGTTGATATCATAAGGTTTATAGTAATTACTTCAGCTATAGGACTCTTAGGCTTACCACCACTTCTAACGTTTTGGAGTGAAGTATTTATTTTCATTGCCTCTTATTCATTGGGAGGCATCTGGAAGCTACTTGCGTTAGCTTTCTTTATGGCAATATTGTTCTCTACAGGATATGCCTTTAAACTTATATATTCTTTCTCTAAAAGAAATGACAAAAAGGATGTAAAATTAAATAGAAAGATCGTTATTGCTTCTCTACCTTTAGCAATTGCTGTAGTCCTTTCAATAATATTTGGTATATTTCAAAGCAACATTATTATCTATTTCTTCCATTAATTTTTTATTAAATAAATGTTATAATAACTTTTTTAGCTAATTTATAGAATTATTCTTACTTTACAAAAAAACAGTTAAAAAGAGAGAGGTAGAACATGAAGCAGATACTTATAACAAATGACGATGGTGTAAACTCTTCAGGAATATTGGCAACAAAGGAGGCAGTAAAAGATTTAGGACGTTGTATAATAGTGGCTCCAACAACCCAACAAAGTGGAATTGGACATGCTTTATCATTATTTGAACCGATAAGAGTCAATACTACAATACTCAGAGATGGAAGTTGCGCATATGCAGTTTCAGGTACACCTACAGATGCTGTGATACTTGGAATATATGAAATAGCCAAAGGTAAAGTTGATTTAGTGATATCTGGGATTAATATTGGTGAAAATTTGGGTAAATCAGAGCTAACAACGTCTGGTACAATTGGAGCTGCAATGGAAGCTGCTGTACATGGAGTGCCAGCAATGGCTGTTTCATTACAAGTGGAAAAAAGTGATATAAAATTTCATGATGGCCATGTAGATGTTGACTTCACATATGCAAAAAAAATAACAAGAAAAATAGCTAAATTAATTTTAAAAAAAGGATTGCCAGATGGTGTAGATTTTATAAACATCAACATACCAGCAAAACCAAAAGATGAAGAAATTAAAATTACAAAATTAGGAAAAAGAATGTATAAAGTAAATGTTGAGAAAAGGCATGACCCAAGAGGAAGACCATACTATTGGATAAATGGAAAATCTGTACATAAGGATTTACCAGGAACCGATGTTTATGTTTTAAAAAATGAAAGAAAGATTACCTTAACACCCCTAAAACTTGATTTTACGGCAGATATTGATGCCACGAAAGAATGGTTGAAAGAGGTATGATTATGAACTTTGGAAAAGGAAAGATATGGTTCAATGGAGAATTTGTGGATTGGAAAGATGCAAAAATTCATGTTCTTTCACATGTTGTACATTATGGATCAAGTGTATTTGAAGGAATAAGATGTTACAAAAACAAAAAAGGGTCTGCAATTTTTCGTTTAGAAGATCATGTAAAACGATTATTTGAATCTGCAAAAATATACCGAATGGAAATCCCGTATTCTGAAGATGAAATTTGTGATGCAATAATAGAAACAGTGAAAATAAATAATCTAGAAGAGTGTTATATAAGGCCAATAGCATTCCGTGGATATGGTGAGTTGGGTGTAAATCCACAGAATTGTCCAGTAGAAGTAGCTATTGCAGCATGGGAGTGGGGAACTTATTTAGGGGAAGAAGCAATTAAAAATGGTGTAGATGTTTGTGTATCAAGTTGGAGAAGGATGGCTCCAAATACGCTTCCAAATATTGCCAAAGCTGGAGGAAATTATCTGAATTCACAACTTGTTAAGATGGAAGCAATAGCAAATAATTATGACGAAGGAATAATTCTTGATTACCAAGGATTTGTAAGTGAAGGCAGCGGTGAAAATATTTTCATTGTAAAGGATGGGATTCTTTATACACCTCCTGTCCATTCATCAATATTGATAGGTATAACAAGAGACACTGTCATGAAGTTGGCAGAGGATATAGGTATAGAGGTTAGAGAAGAAAATATACCTAGAGAAATGTTATATATTGCTGATGAGATATTTCTTACAGGTACTGCAGCAGAAATAACCCCAATACGCTCTGTAGATGGAATAACTATCGGGAATGGCAAAAGAGGTCCTATAACTAAAAAATTACAGAAAGAATTTTTCAAAGTAATAAATGCAGAGGTTGAGGATAAATATGGTTGGTTAAGGTATATATGATAGTTGGTGTAGACCTTGCTGGAAAAGACAAAAATGCGAGTGGAATTGCAATTTTAAACAAAAATAACATATATACAACTGAAAAATATTATGATAATGAAATCATTGAAATATGTAAAAAAGCTCGAATAGTAGTTTTTGATGCACCGCTTTCACTTCCAAAAGGCAGATGTTGTCTTGAAATAAATTGTGAATGTAGTAAATTTGGACATTTCAGGAAATCAGACATTGAAATTAGAAAGTATGGTAAAGTTCTTCCTCTTACTTTTAGAGGCATGAAAAAACTTGTGTTTAGAGCTATAAAACTAAAAAACATTATAGAGTCCTTAAATAAAAATACTTGTGTTATAGAGACTCATCCAAATACTGCAAAGAAAATGATAGATGTTTCTATTTTAAAGAGATTTAAAACAAATAAAAAAATTAGTAAAATGACTATTCATGAGTTTGATGCAATGATAGCTGCTATAGTCGGGTATTTTTATAAAAAGAAAAAGTATATTGCTTTAGGAGATAAAAATGAAGGAACGATCATACTTCCAAAACTTACATCTCCATAATTATTTTTCAGTTAATAGCAAGTTTTATATAGTAGTTAATGAGTATTAATAATTGGTATTTTTATCTTCCTATGCTTTAAAAAATTTTCAAAAGGAGGTGGAGTCATGAGTAAAATAACAATTGACTATGATAAATGTGATGGGCCAGATTGTGCAGAGTGTGTAGATGTTTGTCCAATGGAAATTCTAGTTATAGAAGGAGACAAAGTTGTTGCTAAAAATACTGAAGAATGCAATGAATGTATGGTTTGTATGGATGTATGTCCAAATGAGGCCATCACAGTAGAACCAGAAGAATAAATAAGGAAAGCCCCTTTAAAGTTTTTTAGATGATTACCTCTCTAATTCTCCCTTTATAAATTTATCAACCATTTCTGCAGCCTTTTCATCATCTATTTGTTTTGGAGGATGTTTCATAGTATAAGCAGAAATTGATATGAGTGGTCCTCCTATTTTCCTATCTAATGCCAATTTACAACATCTTATTGCATCAATAGCACTCCCTGCTGAATTTGGAGAATCTTCAACACTTAAACGTAATTCTAGATCTATAGGAACATCTCCAAATATTTTACCTTCCATCCTTAAAAAACAAATTTTATTGTCTTTTAACCAAGGAACATAATCACTAGGACCAATATGAATGTTTTCAGGCTCCAATCTGTTTTTACCAAGTATTGATTGTACTGCCTCTGTTTTTGATTTTTTCTTAGAATCCAATCTTTTATGGTTTAACATGTTTAGAAAATCTGTATTTCCTCCTATGTTCAACTGATAAGTTCTTTCTAACTTCACACCTCTTTTTTTAAATAAATTTGCAAGTGCTCTATGTGTTATAGTAGCACCTATTTGAGACTTTATATCATCGCCAACAACAGGCAGGTTATTTTTTTCAAATTTTGCAGCCCATTTTGGATCACTGGCTATAAACACAGGTATATTATTTATAAAACCTACTCCTGCCTCTATTGCACATTGTGCATAATATCTACTAGCCTCTTCAGAACCTACTGGTAAATAATTTAACAATATTTCAGCTCCAGAATCTTCCAAAACTTCAGTCACATTCACAGGTTTTTCATCTGCCACAACAAAAGTAAATTTTTCATCATAATTGTACATATGTTTTGCAACACCATCCATCACAGGCCCCATGCAAACTTCAACACCTAATTTTGGAATATCATCATAAAATATTTTTGTACAATTTGGTGGTGAAAAAATAGCTTCGCTAACATCTTTTCCTACTTTTCTTTTATCTATATCAAATGCTGCCACAATCTCTATATCTCCTGGTTTATATCCACCTATATCCCAATGCATCAATCCTACACAATCTTCTTCTCCCTTATTTCTATAATAATAAATGCCTTGGATTAAAGCACTCGCACAATTACCTAAGCCAGCTATGGCAACCTTTATTTTACTCACATGAAACACCTGCTATATGTTTATTGTTAAACCTGTTTGTAGTTTCATTACATTACCTATTTTTGATTTTAAAACATTATATGCATTTTCACCAGTGCAATGCCCTGTGTAGATCATCTGTATTGGGTATTCTGAAAGTTTATCAGCAATAAACTTTATTTTTTCTGTACTTAAATTTATCATGTGAAAGCCTCCTATGAGAAGTTTTATAGTTTTATTCCCAAAATGTCTATAGGCAGTATCTACAATATTTAAGATCCCGTTGTGTGAACATCCAGTTATAATTGATATCCAATTTTTTTCTTCTATGACTAAAAATAATTCATGGGAAAAATCGTCAAGTATCAAGTTTTTATTTGATTTTTTATATAAAGGTTCTTTATACTGGGGAAACTTTTTATTTATTTCAGTTATTACATGAATATTTCCAAAACTTTTGTTTTTACTGAGGAATTTTATTCTTTTTTCTTTTTCAATGTTTAGACCAATTTCTCGCCAGCTCCCATCATCTTTTGCATAATATTTATTTACAGCCTCTTTTTTTAAATAAACATTGGCTTTTTGATTTTCCTTTAGAAAATATGGAAGTCCCCCACCATGATCATAATGTCCATGGGAAATAAATGCAATATCTACATCCCTAATATCTATACCCAATTTTCTAGCATTTACAAGAAACAAGTCTGTTGCACCCATGTCAAAAAGTATATTTTTGTTTGAATAAATGTGTAAAGATAAACCATGTTCGGCTTTAAAATTAACATCTATACTACTATCTTCCACCAGACATGTTATTTGCATATTTTTCACCTTTAAGGAGGGGTTAATTTATGAATGTGTACATTGAAATATTAAGACCTATTAACGCTCTTATGGCCACAATAGCAGTAATTATAGTCGCCATAATATCAAAAAATTTTGGATTTAA
Source organism: Methanothermus fervidus DSM 2088 (assembly GCA_000166095.1). NCBI lineage: Archaea > Methanobacteriati > Methanobacteriota > Methanobacteria > Methanobacteriales > Methanothermaceae > Methanothermus > Methanothermus fervidus. The sequence goes on from CP002278.1 coordinate 620,917, forward strand.
TGTAATTTTAGGATCTTTAATAGTTTTTTTAGTTACGGGTGCTGGAAACGTTATTAACGATTATTTTGATCGTGAAATAGACATGATAAATAAACCAAATAGACCAATTCCTTCTGGAAGAATAAAAGCTAAAATAGCTTTAATATATTCTCTTGCATTATTTTTAATTGCTGTATTTCTTTCATTCTTATTAAGACCTATAATCACCTTCATTGTTATTGTAGCAGAAGCTTTATTAATACTTTATGCTTATAAATTAAAAAGAAAATGCTTAATAGGTAATGTTGTTGTTTCATTTTTAACATCTTTAACATTTATTTTTGCTGGCATAATTGTTAATTTATTTTTAACCTCATTTTATATAGCAATTTTTGCATTTTTAATGACAATGGCTAGAGAAATTGTAAAAGATATAGAAGATATAGAGGGTGATAAAGTAATGGGAGCCAAAACTATGCCAATAGTTTATGGAACTGAAATTTCAGGAAAGACTGCAGCAATATTGATTATTTTGACGGCTTTACTTAGCCCTGTTCTTTATTTATTAAAAATATTTGGTAATCTATATATCCTATTTTTATCTTTTGCAATAATTTTATTCCTAAAATCCGCATTTGATATTTTTAAAAAACAAGATAAAAAAACTGCTAGGCAAACATCTAAATATCTTAAAATTGGAATGATAATAACATTTCTTGCATTTATAGCCGGTAGTATTGCATAATTAAGCAGTTATATGAATATCTTTTACATAA